>JAADII010000133.1:4831-76029 GCA_013151415.1 Chloroflexota bacterium | reverse complement strand
TTGGGGGTGGGTTGGGGTGTCGCCAGCGCCGGATGACGCCGGCGTCGCCCACCAGCCAGGCGTCGGCAAGCGTGGGATAGCTCACATCGCGTAAGTCGAAGCCTACGCCCGCCTCCCCAATCCGCCATGTGGCCCCACCATTTTCGGTGAACAAGACGAGACCCCCTTCGCCCACAATCCAACCTAAAGACGAATTGGCGAAGGCGACGCCAAAAAGATCCGCGTCGACGTTAGCGCTTTGCAAATCCCAGGTCCGGCCGCCATCCACAGTATGAAGGATGGCGCCATTCGCGCCCACGGCCCAACCCTTTTGGGCGTCCACAAAATCCAGGTCATAAAGCGCAGCGGTCGCGCCTTGAGTCTGCACAATCCAGGTTTGGCCGCGATTTGCGGTGTGAAAGATGGCCCCATCGCGACCCGCCGCCCAACCTTGCTGCGCGTCGACAAAATCGAGCGCGTAAATGGAAAGGGACAAAGGCAAGGTTTGCATGACCCAAGAAAGGCCATTGAAATGATAAAGAGCCGCGTCGTCGCCCGCAGCCCACCCTGCATCGGCTGCGGGAAAGGCCAGAGCGCGTAGATCCGCAGGAAATTGGGTGACTTGGGTTTGCCAGGTCTGGCCGCCATCTGCGGTGAAGGCAAGCAACCCGGCGCGACCCGCGATCCAGCCGCGGTTCGCATCGAAAAAGTGTAAGGCCAGGATATCGCGATCGAACCCGGTGGGCAAGGCCGCCCAGTCTGCGCCGGCCACGCGAGTGAAAAGCGCGTCGCCGCCCGCGCCCGCGGCAAAGCCCATCTGATCATCCAGAAACTGAACAGCATACAGATTTGAGGCTGTGTGGCTGGTTTGCGGTTGCCAATGGCCGGGAATAGCCGAGGGCGAACGAACGGTCCAGGCGCGAACCAGGCCTGCGCCGAAAATAAGAGACGCAGCCACAGCCGACAAAAGGACGAGCGCGGAAAGGGTTCGATGAGGCATGGGAGCGATGGACCAATGAGACAATGATGAGAAAATGTTGGAGTTGGGATTATGGGCTTTTTACAAAGCAGACCTACAGTGCGCGGGCGCACGCCGAAACAGATGAAAATCGCTTCGCCGACCAACGTAGACCAAAGTAGACCAAGATAGACGATGGGCCTTTTGGTCTATGTTGGTCCTATGGTCTACGTTGGTCTGAGCGCTCATCAAGGCCTGTGCGACCGACATCGGACATTGGACATTGGACGCTTATTTTCGAAGCAACGGCATGTAAATGGGCGCGGGAGCAAGGGTGCAATCAATCTGAAGAGTGAATGGGCCAGAATCACCCTGATAACCGTCGGCTACAAGAAAGTATTCGCCACTGGCCAAACCCTCGAGTTGCATGACGCTATCCACACCCATAAGACAACTTTCGGGCGCGGCGTCGGTGAGTAGGAACAAGTCGAGATCAATAGCCGAAGCATCGTAGAAAAGTTGGGCGAAAAACGAGGCGACCGACCGCGAAAATTGCAAGCGATAAATGGCCTCGGGACCGGTCTCAGGCCAATCGGGACGACAAGAAGGATAGGAACTGACCCACGCGGGCCAGGCTTCGGTGTCTCCTCGATAGACCCGGCCGCATTCGGCGTCTTGGGCCAAATGGATGGCCAGGCCGCCGGGCGTGGCCGTAGGCGTGGGCGTGAGCGTAGGCGTGGATGTGGGGGTGAAAGTGGGCGTGGGCGTGAGGGTGGCCGTGGGCGTGGGCGTGGATGTGGGCGGAGTAAGATTTGGCGTTGGAGTGAAAGTGGGGCTTGGCGTGGCCGTGGCCGTGGGCGTGGCCGGGATATAAACATATTCGATGGCCAAAAGCGGACGTTTATCGAGCTCGGACGACTCTGAAGAATGAACCGTGTAAGCGACTTTTGGGCCTTGGAGACCGGCGAGCAAGACGCCAAAATTGGTGTCGGGCGATTCATGCCAGCGCTGCACTTGCTCGGTTATATCCCAACGATAAGTCGCCTCCAATGAATCCATCACCACCGTATCCACCGGATCAGGGAAACGGTCCTGGTCAGGATCGGCCGCGCCAGCGCTGGCCCATGGCTCGCCTGCCGAGGCCTGATTCCAGGTGACGCTGGCAGAATCCCAAGCGCGACGCAACGCATAAACCGCCATATTGGCCGAATTATCGTTGGTGCGGTCGATGGTGACAAGACGAAGTTCGGCCTTTTGCACCACCGCGTTCGCAGGCAATGGCGAAAGATCGAAGCGAAGCAGCGCGGCCGATTGTTCGGCCGCGCGCATCTCTAATTGGGAAGCGGCCCCGAAGTTCGCATCTGGCTGAAACGCGGTGATCCAAGCATCGCTCGCGCCCGCGTATCCATTCAGCCCCTGCCGTAGAAGCAATACGCCTTGCGCAGGGCCGTTGACCAGCTTCATCTGGCCAAATTGCTCCCAATGCTCGCTGGTGGAATCGCCCTGCCACACCAACTTGTGTTCGTAGGTTCCGCCGTCGTCGTCATCGCGCAGCACGAAGTTGAAACCCAGGATGCTGTCGTTGCCGGGCGGGGGCATGCCAAAGGCCGAAAGCGGGATCGCGGCTTCGACCATCCAACCAGCGATAGATGTTTTGAACGCGGCCTGCACCAGGCTGGTGGGCGCGGCGAAGTCGGTGATGCGACCATCGGGATTGAAGGTGAATTGATGATCACTGGGATCATCGCCGTCAAAATCATGATTTCCATCGAATCCCAGCTCGATTTCGTCGTCTTGCCACACCTTGTCGCCCGAATCGTTGATGAGCGCGTCGTCGAGCACGCGCATGGCCAGATAGAGATGGGTTTCGTCCCACGCGGCCTGGAGCTTCATGGACGCGTCCGAAAGATCGGGATAAGGGGTGGGGCCGAGCACCAACGCGGCCACTTCGGCGTTGAGATGGACCACGGGCGCGGGCGGCCAATCGTCGAACGCGGCGTCGATGACGGGCGGATCGCCCTCGCGCCAGGGAACCTCGATGAGCGTTCCCACGCCTGTGGGATCCGCGCGCACAGACCCCGCGACCAGCGCAAAGATGAGCAAGGCAAGGGCGGCCAGGGGGAGACTTGCGCGTTTCATAAGATTATCTTAGGCAAAGGGGCGATGAGACGATGAGGCGGCCATGACTATGCAAGACGTCATCATCTCATGTGAATTGGTAAAAGGCGCGCAACATCGGCGCGAAATCACTGGGCGGCAAACTTTATGTCAGTATACCTTATCCACGTGAAATCGAGATGAAGCCCAATGCTTTGAAAGATGACAGTTTTTTCACATAAGCTGCGCGTTCAGTATTGCTCCTCTTGCCCCATGACCATGAGCGCGGTGGAGATGGCGCGGCCCATCTTGGTCAGCCATTCGGGGTCGATCTTGTCGATGCTGTCCGAAGGCAGACCGCTGTCGCGGTCCCAGCCTTTGTAGCTCACCCAAATGGTGGGCGCGATCTGGCCGCCCCAATCGAAGAACGTGCGCTGGCGCGTGGTGTAAAGCACGTTCAGGTCGATTTCGTCGCGCGCGCTGCGAGCTTTTAGATTTGCGCGGCCCGCGGCCTCTTGAAACGCGTTGGCCAACCGCAAGTTGCCGCCCGCGTCGATCTCCATCACCTGCGCCTCGCCTGTTCCCAACCCGCGCAAATACACCAGGGAATCGAGTGCGAAGGCGCTGAGGAAGCCCGATCTGGCTTTGAGAAACGTTTTGGGGTCAAAGGCCTCTTCAGGACTATGACCGGTTTCATAACCTTCGCCCACATAGGCCACGAACAGGAAGGTGCGGTTGGGCTGGTAATCCACCTCTTGCCAGGTGCGCAACATCTCCAACATCAGACCGATGGAAGAGGCGTTGTCGTTGGCTCCGGGATAAATCGTTCCATCCGGCCCCATGCCCAAACCGTCATACTGGGCCAGCACCATGATGAGCTGGTCGTTCATGGTCGTATCCAGACCCGGCAAATGACCGATGACATGCCGCGCGGGAACCCGTTCATGGATTTCCATCTGCAAATCGATGTTTGCTTGCGCGTCCAAAGGCAATTTGGCCACGCCTTCGGCCGGCAGCTTGGCTTCGAAACGACGCAACGCCTCGACCGTGGTGTTATGCGGCGCCAACAAGCGATTCGCGACCTCTTCGCTAATCCATAAGGCCGGAGTCACCGCGCCCACGCGACGACCTGTGCCGAACTTGGTGATGGCGGGATCGCGGGCCGAAAAGAGCGTGTATCGTTGCAAATCCACTTCGGGCGGCGCGACGACAAGCATGCCCTTGATGGGTTCGTTGCGCACATAGGCCGCGTCGGCCGGGTTCACCAACAACAACACATAATCGCTGAAGTCCTCTTCGCGCACGGCTCGATAGCGCGGCGGCCCAAAGCTGGATGAAGAGCGCGCCTCGAGCGGGCCAAAACCCACGAACATGATGGGCGCTTCCACCTGGCCTTGATTGAGATCGGGCTTATAGAAGACCGCGAAATCCTCGCCATAGGTCAAGTTTTCGTCCGCCAGGCCGGCGCCCGAGAAGGCCAGGGAGGGGATCTGCGCCAGGGTGGCGAAGTCGCGAGTGCGGGTCTGGAAATAGGTTTGCTCTTGGCCGGCCGGTTGCAAGCCGTATTCGCGGAATTTCTCGGCGATGTAGTCCGCGGCCGCGTCGCCGTCGGGCATGTCGAAGCGTCGGCCTTGGGTTTCCGGCCCGGCCAAAGCGACCACATGCTCGTATGCAGCCTGGCCGTTGAAGATCTGCGATTGTCCGGCATAGAGCGCGGACGCGCTGCTGCGCGAGCCAACCCAATCCACGAAGAAAAAGAGAGCAATCAAAACCAATACCGTGCGCCGGTTGAAAATATGTCCAAAGGCCGCGCCCACGGCATGGATGAGCCGGCTCAAGCCCTCGCCCAGCAAATTGAAACCCAAAATGGTGATGGCGAAGGCCGCGGCCGGGTAGATGGCCATCCAGGGATAGGCCCGGGCATAGGTGCGCACATTGGCCAGCAACGCGCCCCATTCGGGCACGTCCGAGTAATGATACGCGGCCGCGCCGATGTCCAGCTCTGCGAACGCGCCGCCGCCGATGAAGATGCCGATGAAGCCCAACTCGCCCAACAACATGAGCGCCGCGGCAATCTCCAAAGCGGCCAAAGCAATGAGCGCGGTGGCCAGATTTGGCAATACATGCCGGATAATCAACTCGGGCGTGCGCAACCCCGTCGCGACCGCACTCTCGATATAGGCCGCGGGCCGGATGCTAATGACCTTGGAGCGCACGAACTGCATGGTTTCGCCCCAGCCCACCAGGCCCAACGCGACCACAAACACCCACGGCCCGTTGCGAATGCCCAGGGCCAGAATGAGCAACATGGCCAGAATGAGCGCGGGAAAGGCCGAGAGCACTTCGGCCGCGGCCATGATCAGTCTATCCAGCCGGCCTCCCTCCGACCAGCCCGCGATCGCGCCCAACACAAAGCCGATGAGAATGCGCATGATCATGACGGCCAGGGCGATGCCCACAGTGAGCGACGCGCCCGCCAAAATGAGGCTCATGATATCCCGACCCAGCGCATCCGCGCCCCAGGGATACTCCGCGTCCGGCGGGAAGGGCGGCACTTTGAACTCGCCCCCCTCGATGACCAGACCCACCGTGGTGTAGGGGTTGTGCGGCCAGATGCGAGGGCCGGCGATGATGATGAAGAGTAGAACCAGCACGATGATCCCGCCCAGCATCAGAGGCGGATTGCCCAGCGTGCCCCGCATCCAGGCGCGTCGTCGTTCGCGACGCCGTTCGCTTTCGTCAACCTCGCCATAGAGTTGACCCGATGTGAGCTGCTTCTGAATGGCTGCGCGGAATTCGTCGTCTTTTTTCGTCTGTTCTTGCGAACGGAGCCGCGAGAGGCCGGGCAGACTCAGCAAGGCGTCGCGCACGGTGTAGACCAGCTCGGTCAATCCCTCGCGCCAACCGCCCCCCGCGCGGCGAGACGCGCTGACCATGCCCTTCACGCGTGGATCGAGCCGCCCATAAGCCCATTCCACGCTCCAGTTGATGACGATGAAAAGAACGCCCAGACTGAGCAGCAAGGCCACGGTCAGGTTCGCATCGCCCGAACCAATGGCCCGCAAGAGGTTGAAGCCGATGCCCGGCCAGCCGAAGAACAATTCGACGATGGCCAGTGAAGAGAGGGTGAATCGCAGGCTGGTCGCGAGCACGGTAAGGATGGGAATGGCCGCGTTGCGCGCGATGTGCTTTGTCCAGATGCGAGCTTCGCGTAGTCCCTTGGAGCGGGCCGTGCGCACGTAGTCCTGATCCAGCGTCTCGACCAGGGAGATGTGGGTGACGCGCGCGACCTGCGCCACAGGCCGCGCGGCCAGAACCAAAGCCGGCAATACAATGTGCGCATCCCAGCCAAAACCGCCCACCGGCACAGGCGCGGGCTGACCGGTCCAGCGCATGTAGGCCAACACCGCCATTTGCAAGAGCATGGCGATGAAAAAGGTGGGCAACGACGCGCCCAAGAGCGAAAGAACAAATGTGAGGAGCGAGAGATTGGAGTCGCGCTTTCGGGCCGAGAACACGCCCAGGGGAACGCCCACCAGCATGGTGAGCAACAGGGCCGCGACCATGAGCGCAAAACTGCGCATTAGAATGGTGGGCAGCACGCTGCTTACGGGAATCGGCCGCAGGCCCTTGGAGGCCGAGCTGCTCATGCCCAGATCTCCGCTCAACGCGGCCCTTAGCCAATCGCCCAAATCGACCAGACCCACGGCCAGAGCCTCGCCAAAATCAATGCCCAGCGCCATTTTCAGCCCCACAAATGCGACGTAGGCGATGATGAAGAGGGTCAGCAAGGCCGCGAGCAGGCGACCGCCGTTGACAAGCAGCCATTCGGCCCAGTCGCGAGCGCTATCCGAGAAGGTGAAAACCGAGCCGCGCTCCTCCGGCGGGGTGGGTTCGGTGGGGGATGGCAGGGGTTCTGTGAGGGAGGTCATAGGTTCGATGAGGGTGAGAATGGCAGGAGATGAGTTGAATGTGAAAAGCCCTCGATTCAACCGGCGCTCATGTCATCAAACGACGAGGCCAGTACAAATTTTGCTCCTTCACAGCGCAACATTTCAAATGGCGTCATGTGTTTGACGCCCAAACCGATGCAAACGTTGGGGATTTTCACCTTTTTTCTCGTGGTTGCCGGTATTTCATGGGTGACGACGGTTGCGCCAAGCGTCAGAGCCTGGGCGATGAGATAATAATCGGCCACTTGCATAAAAGTGTTCACGGCTACGGGATCATAGGGCTGATTTTGCACCCAATTGCTCACCACCCCAAAAGCCGGGATCACCGAAGGCTCAGGTGGCAGAAAAAATGCATCGCCGCGAATTTTAGCCCATATCGCTAGTTCGTCACTCCCGGCCTTCAATTCATCTCCCACTTTTTCGATGCTAAACACAATGTTATCGGCATTGCTTTTGATCAACCAATCCCAGAATGCGGGACAAAAGTCAAACCCATAGTGTAGATTCTTCGCCTGAATGAATACGTTGGCGTCCAGCAAATACATCAGAAAACTCCCAACTCATGCGTCAGTCGTTCGAATGTTTTCGGATTTCGAATGCCCAGCATTTGATATGCGTCGCGGAATAGGGTGCGTCCCTCTAATGCGCTAACAATGACGGCTTCGGCGAATGGCCGGCCTACTCGGGTTTTCAACGTGCGATAAAAATCTCCGCCTCCCGGTTCGGCGGCCTTTTTGAAGCCCTTCAGACGCTCTAATTCCGAGGCAAAGGTTCGCCGGAACACTTCCCCATCTATCGCTCCCGCGTCATGGAGCCGGCGCAAAATCACCAAGGTGCTGACTTTGAATTCGCGAGCCAAACGCTTCATTTCTTCATCAAGGGGCCGATTTCTGCGGTGAAGATTCTGCAAAACGCTCATGGGGACCAACATCTCGGCAGCCACTTGGTTGCACCAACGTTCCACCTGGGGTTCACCAGGGCGTTTGGTGATTTGAACGTCGGACACGCCTGATTGGCCCAACCACACATGGGCCAATTCATGGGCCAAAGTGAACATTTGAGCGGCTTTACTGTCCGCGGCGTTGATAAAGATCAAGGGCGCCCACTCATCCACCAGGGCGAATCCTCGAAACTCTTCCGGATCTAGTTTCCGATGAGTATTACTCCCCACGACGCCACTGACCATGACCAGCACACCCGTTGCTTCCACCGATTCGATGAAGCGTCGTCGGGCCTCTTCCCACGAAGCCATCCTACGACGCTGTTCGATATTAAACTCCACCCTGGTTCGTATGGTCGCGGCCACCTGAACAACGGCGTCATTCAACTCCACGGAGCCTACAAAATCCAAAGGCCTCTCCCTCATACCCTGAATATAGTCTCGATACCATTCCTGACGCTGCTGGCACAGATAGATGACTTCCAGCAGATCAGGACTTGGGCGGCGCCCCACAACTCCTGGCATGGTGCGGAAATCGGGAATGGGCAATCGCTCTTCTGGGGGCGTTTCCAAAAAGAAGTAACCAATGGGCGTCTTGGTCTTGCGAGCAAACTTTTCCAGTTGTTTGAGAGTCGGTTGCAGCGTTCCTTGCTCCCAGGCTGTCAGTTTGGGAAAGGCCTTTTGCAACTCAGAGGCGCGCAAACCGGACCGCGCTTGCGCCCAGCGCAGCATTTCTGGGGCCACCGACACGCGCACAGTTTTCGTTCTCATAACTCGGAACCGGCTGTTGCGATCAGGAGTCGCAATAAACGATCTTTGCAATCCACGTCGCTTCTTGACCGAGATTATCGGATAGGATTAGGTGGTTTTTCCGAAAGTCTAAGCTGAAGAAGCTTTGAAGTCAATTCTTCGGTGACATTGGTCACCCTCGATAGCCGCGGACGGCGCTCAGCGCACAACTCGCCAAAAAACGCGTGAGCTTGTTCGGCCTTGAGATTATTATAAAGGATGAGCGCTGATCTGTTAGAATTGAAGCGTTGGCTCCGATCTCTCTTCTCTTCTAAGTGCTTACTCATTTGAAACTTGAGCCATATTTTTGACCTATGCCGACCAAGGCAGACGAAAGTGGACCAAAGTAGACCGAGTTTTGCTTCGTCCATCTTCGTCTTATGGTCTATGTTGGTCTGCTGGCATGCCAGGCGAGACGCCGATGCTTTCGCGTCCTAATCTCAAGCCACTCAAGTTTCAAGTCATAACTTACTTAGCCGAATCACCAATGACTCAAAGGCGCAAGTGAGCGAATGCGAAAAGCTAGTGGGTTCTGTGGGAGGCATATAGGACCGCTCGGACGATGGCCCTTGTGGATGGCCGCGCTTATGGCCCTGCTGTTGGCCGGGTGTCAGGCGCAGCCTAATCGCACCTTGCCTCTGGATACGAATTGGGGGCGAGGGTTATGGGTGGGGACGGGCCATCTGCGCGAACCCATCGCGCTCGCGGTCGAGCCGGATGGTACGCGGCTCTATCTCGTCTGGGCGCAAAAGGGCGAACAGGGCATCGGCATCCACACCGCGCAGATCGATCAAAACGCAGGGATCGCGGCCGAGGCGCAACTAGACGCGGGGCTATTTTTGCCGCGCACGTTTCGTCTCTTCCTGCTTCCCGACGGCCAAATGCGGTTGCTCACCCTGGCCAGGCCCAACAAGGACGCGTTGCCGGGCGTCTTTTACCTCCGTCTTTCATCCTCGGGCGAGCTCCTGGCCCGACCGGAGCGGGTTACGCCCGAAGGTTGGGGCGTGGAAAGCTACGACGCGGCGTTTCGTTCGCCCGACGCCATCGAGCTGGTTTGGGAGGCGAGCGCAGACGTGGGCGGGGGATTGCGTCATCAGCGACTGACCGGCCTCGAGGATGGCCTGAGCACGAGCAAACCGGTCGTCCTGGTCGAGCGAGGCCAGGGGCCTTCGCTGGTCATCGAGCCTTCGGGCGCGCTGCATCTGCTCTGGCATGACGATCGCGAAGTGGGTGACCGGCTCATTCTTTATGCCGAGTTGGATGCAACCGAGATCGGCCCGGTGGAAGGAGAGGTCATCGTGCAACATGGACGCAGCGAGGGCGTGAATTTCTCCTCGCCCGCGCTGGCTTATGACGACGATCACTTCTACGCGTTCTGGCATCAGGAATTCTTCTCCGGCCTGGCCGCAGGCACGGCCACGGTCAGCGCGGTTTCCTTTCCCAAAAACGATCCCGCGCAAACCCACCGCTTCGATCTGGCCATTCCCGAGATGATCCCCTCTGCGGACGCCTGGCCCGAGAATATGGATTTCATCCCCATCGCGTCGGACGATGTGGTGGCGTTTCGGAGTCCCTACGCGCTCCATCCCTCGGCCGTTCGCGTCCCCACGCCCGGTGACCGGCTCATGCTGCTCATGAGCGCCAAGCTGACCTATCGCCTAAAGAGCGAGATGCAGCCGGTCATGGTCATCCTGCAGGATGGCGACCAAGTGGGCTATGCGCCTATTGCGCGCACGCGCTTTCTCAGCTATTTTCCGGTGGGTGTGGGCGACCGCGCGGGCGCGTTGTACGCCGCGTGGAGCGATTTTCGCGGCGCGGGGCAATATCTCATCTTCCTTTCCTCCACCTCGGCCGCCTGGCAAGAGGGCATTTTGCAGCTCAAGGATGAGGATGTCTTGCAAGACATGTTAAGTGAGCTCGGGTTCGGTTTACTGGCCGCGGGCGGCCTGATTCCCATGTTGGTTTTCATTCTGGTTTTGCCCCTGGTTCTGTTGGCCTTGCTCGCGCTAACGGGCTGGGATCGAAGCCTGCGCACCCGCGCGGGTCGCATCCAGTTGACCGCGGCGATTGTTATTTATTATGTCATCAAAACGGCCGCTTTCGCGCCCGCGCTAACTTCCCCCACCCTCACCCGCTCACTCGACCCCCTGGTGGCGAGCGCCATGCTTTTGCTTTTGCCCCTGCTCATCTTCCTGGCGGCCGCGGCCGGCATGGCGCTTTACATCCATCGCTCCGACAACCCCGGTCTCATCACCAGCTTCTTTATTTTCGCCATCATCGATCTCCCTCTCACCGCCGTCATCTACGCGCCGGCGTTTTATTGAAGACCTGGACACTGACGTTTTTTTGGTTCTTAAGGTGAGCCGCACCTGGCAGGTGCGACTCACTTCACGTCAAGAATCCCTGCTCGCGCAATCGCTGAATCCAGCGCCGCGCCTAATCCTCGCCCATGATCTGCAAGAGCTCATCATCGGCCGCGGGCAACGGCTCTTGCCACAGCCAGCCCACCTCCAGCCAGAAACCGGGCAAAATCCGAGAAGTGGATTGGGATATCTTGGACATAGGTCATCCTGTCGGCCGCGCTTTGCAAGATAGAACGCGGTCGCGACCGCGCTTCTTAACGGCAAATTTGCGCAGAACCGGTTCGTCTGGTCAGAATCATGGCGCAGAACGCGCGCCGACTCGTGTAACGGAAGACAAAACGAGATCATCCAATGTACGCAATACGCAACCCACATCCCAGGAGCAAAACAAACCATGACCAAAACCGTCATCGTCCGTTGGACGGGAAATGAGCGAGAATTCATCGCCGAAAGCGAAAACGGCGGATTTGCAGGCATCAATGCGATGAACCCACCCGAACAAGGCATGAGCGCGAGCGAATTATTGTTGGCCGCGCTGGGCGGCTGTATGGGGACCACCATCATTGCCGTCTTGCTCAAGCGTCGTCTGCCCGTGGAATCCTTCGAGGTGGAAGTCCGCGGGAACCATATCCCCGATTGGCCCAAAACCTTCACCAGTTACCATCTGACCTATCGCGTGAAAGGCGAGGGGATCACCGAAAAGATCATGGAACGCGCGGCCTGGTTGGCCAAAGAGCGCTATTGCACGGTTTCTAGCTCCTTGGCGGGTGAGATCACGCAAGAGATCGAGATCGAATCCGATTGATATCGGCCTGTTCTCAGGCTTTGTTCGGCGGCCTCGCCCAAAAGATGGCCGCCGAGAAGCGAAGAGCGCAAAGGAAAATGGGGAGCATTATTTTTCTCTGCGCTCTTCGCGCCCCCATGGTGACTTGATCACATCAAGGGAAAATATGGGTGCCGGTTTCTCCGCGAAGCGCGCGGGCGATATTGGGCGGGTCGGTGATAATGGCGCGCTTGCCTCCGCGTTCTAGATAATAGAGAATGGCCTCGATTTTCGGCTTCATGCTGCCGGCTGCGAAATGACCCTCTTCCAAATAGCGCCGCGCATCGGAAGCATCCATTCGATCCAGCCACTGCTGCTGAGGCGTATTGAAATGCAAGGCCACCTTTTCCACGCCTGTGGAAATAAGAAATAGATCGACCTGGGCGTCCACGGCCATGAGCGCGCTGGCCCAATCCTTATCAATAACCGAAGGCGGGGCCGCTCGCAACTCCCCTTTCTGATTTTGAATCACCGGAATGCCGCCTCCCCCCACTGCAACCACCACCCAGCCTGCTTCCACCATGGTGCGAATCGCGTTCACCTCGATGATCTCCTTTGGCCTGGGACTGGCGATCACTCGCCTCCAACCGCGCCCGGCGTCTTCCACCACCCGCCAGCCCTGTTGTTCGAACTTCCTGGCCTCTTCATAACTCATAAACCCACCGATAGGCTTGGTGGGATGGTGAAACGCGGGATCATCCTTATCCACCAAAACCTGCGTCACAATGGTGATGGCGCGTCGATACATCTGGCGCTTGCGAAACTCATTATCGAGAGCCTGCTGCACCATGTAACCGATGGAGCCTTGGGTGTCGGCCACGATAATATCCAACGGCACAGGATGCACTTCGGGCATGGCCAACTCGGAGCGACGCAAAATGAAACCGACTTGGGGGCCATTGCCATGCGTAATGATGGTGTTCCAGCCATCGGCCACCAGGTCGGCGATGTGGGTGCATGTTTCGCGCACCGCAGCCCATTGATGCTCCAATTCGGGATGATGTTTGTCGCGAATGAGTGAGTTGCCGCCAATGGCGATGAGGGCGGTGGGGCGGTTGGTCATGGCGAAACTCCTATAAATGTGAATGAGCGCTGCTTAGAGAGCAAATATTTGACGAAAAGAAAAGAGAATGGGACGATAGAAGGCGATAAAAGATAGCCAGCAGTCAGCTGTAAACCATCTTCAAAAACACAGATCGCCATTATAGACCATCTTGCCGTCGCAAGTGAAGCGCGGCTCATGGGCGTTGCGCCGCGCACTAGGCATCACCTCCTCCATGTCTCTCGAAAACCTCCTCTCCTCCTTTCAGCTCGACCCAGACTTCATGCGCCAGATCACTGTTTGGCGCAGATTGCCCGCGCGTTCCGCCCAATATGCCGCTTTTCCCAAATCTCTCGACCCGCGACTGCCTCTGGCGTTGCGAGAACGAGGCATCTTTTTGCTATATCGCCATCAGGCTCGGGCGGTGGAGGCGGCTTTGCGGGGCGAACATGTCGCCTTGGTCACGCCCACTGCTTCGGGCAAAACCCTGGCCTACAATCTGCCCGCGCTGCACATGCTGCTCAACGAGCCAAAAGCGAGCGCGCTTTACCTTTTTCCAACCAAAGCCCTGGCCCAAGACCAACTGACCGAACTGCGCGATCTCATCGGCATTCTGCAAAGCGACCTGACCGCAGCCGCCTATGATGGCGACGTTCCACGCGGTCAGCGCAAGCGCATCCGCGAGCATGCGCGAATCATTCTCTCCAATCCCGATATGCTGCACACCGGCATTTTGCCCCATCATCCAGCCTGGGCCCAATTTTTTCACGGTCTGCGCCTGGTTGTTATCGACGAAATTCACACCTATCGCGGCGTTTTTGGCGCGCATGTCGCCAACTTGTTTCGCCGCTTACAACGGATCTGCGCGTTTTATGGCTCGCAGCCTCAATATTTCATGACCTCAGCCACCATCGCCAATCCAGAGCAACACGCCCGGCGACTCATTGGCGAACCTGTCACCCTCATTCAAGAAAACGCGGCGCCCGCCGGAGAAAAGCATTTCCTTTTTTATAACCCGCCTCTCATCGATCGCGAGTTGGGCCTTCGGCGTAGCAGCCTCTTAGAGGCGCAGCGCATTGGCGAACGCTTGCTAGATCATGATGTGCAAACCATATTCTTCGCCCGTTCGCGGTTACGCATGGAGCTGCTACTCACCTATTTGCGCGACGCCATAGCCCGCAAGCGCGGGGCTGCGCCCACAGACGACATTCGCGGCTACCGCGGAGGCTATTTGCCTGCCGAGCGGCGCGCCATAGAAAGCGGCCTGAAATCGGGCCGTATTCGCGCGGTGGTGGCGACAAACGCGCTGGAGCTGGGGGTGGACATTGGCCAATTGCAGGCCGCGGTGCTCACCGGTTTTCCCGGAACCATCGCCAGCGTCTGGCAGCAAGCGGGTCGCGCCGGACGTCGGCGGGATGCATCTTTGGCGATTTTCGTGGCCAGTGCGAGCGCGCTGGACCAATATATTGTCCAACATCCCGAATATTTTTTCGAGCGTTCGCCTGAACACGCGCTCATTAATCCCGATAACCTGGTCATTCTCACCAATCACATTCGCTGCGCCGCGTTCGAATTGCCCTTTCGCGTGGGCGAACGCTTCGGCGATGTGGAGTTCACCGAAGATGTGTTGGCCCTGCTGGCCGAAGAGGGGGAGGTGCAATTGGCGGGAGACCGCTGGCACTGGACCGATAGCGCGTATCCAGCGGCCGAAGTCAGCCTGCGCACGGCCTCGCCTGATCCCATTTTAATCATCATTCAAGAGGCGGAAGAGCAAAAGTCGCCAGAAGTCATCGGTCAATTGGAGCGAGAATCCGCCCCCAAATTGCTATACGAAGGCGCCGTCTATTTGCATGAAGGCCAAACCTTTCGGGTGGAAAAGCTGGATTGGGAGGCCGGTCATGCATTCGTTGCGCCGGTTTCGGTCGATTACTACACCGAGGCCTCGACGGTGACCGAAGTCAAGGTGCTCAATGTGCATCAAGAAACTCGTGTAGGCGAGTTGCTGAAAGGGTTTGGCGATATCGAGGTGCGCAGCCAGGCCATTGGTTATCGCCGGGTGAAACGGTGGACGCACGAAACATTGGGGTATGGTGAGATCCATTTACCAGAAGTGATTTTGGAAACGGCGGGTTGTTGGTTGGCGTTTGAGAAAAGTCTGGTGCAACGCTTACGCGACCGCAACCTATGGAAAAGCGATCCCATTGACTACGGCCCGAACTGGGTCGAGCAGCGCGAGCTTGCTCGCGCCCGCGATGGCTTTCGCTGCACACAGTGCGGCGCGCCCGAACGCGGGCATCGTCAACACGATGTGCACCACATTCGCCCCTTTCGCAGTTTTGGCTATATCCCTGGCGTGAACAACGCCCACCTCGAGGCCAACCGCCTCGAGAACCTGCGCACCCTGTGCCGCGCCTGTCATCATCGAATGGAGCAGGGCGTGCGTTTGCGTTCTGGCTTGGCGGGGTTGGCCTACCTTTTGGGCAAACTGGCGCCTCTACACTTGATGTGCGATCCAGCCGATTTAGGCGCGCATGTCGAAGCCGAAGCGCCGCATACGGGCCTCCCCAGCATCGTACTTTTCGATCAAGCGCCAGCCGGCATTGGCCTGGCCGAACGACTCTACGATCTTCTGATTATGTTGTTGGAAGCGGCGGCAGAGGTTGTAAAAGGCTGCCCTTGCGCGCAAGGCTGCCCTGCATGCGTTGGCCCCTCGCCCGAAGGCGCGATGGCGATGGAATGGGATGTCAAAGAACTGACGCGAGTCCTGCTCGAAGAAGCGCTAACAAAATCAAGATAACGCAATGCTTGTACAAAAGTTGGGCGGTTTATGCGGCCTGAGTCATGCCATGGCAGGGACGAGGCGCGCGAATTTGTTGGAAATTTCACTTGACAGCGCACTTATCCCGCGGCTATAATCAGGGTCACTTGGGTCCAAGCGCGACCCAAACGCGCCAGGGCGGCGCATGTTCGCCCACCCGCTTTGTTTTTATCGCCGTTCATCCAGCAAAGCCAAGGAATGCATAGGGTATGGCTAACGATCAACACATTCCCGAGGAGCTCCAGCGCAACGTCTTTATGACGACGGTGGACTTTCTGTACAATTGGAGTCGAAAAAACAGCATGTGGCCTATGCTGTTCGGCCTCGCCTGTTGCGCCATTGAGATGATTTGCACCGCGGCGGGCCGTTATGATCTGGCCCGTTTTGGCATGGAGGTTATGCGGCCATCGCCTCGCCAATGCGATTTGATGATCGTTTCGGGGACGGTGACCAAGAAAATGGCCCCCACCATTGTCCGCTTATACAATCAGATGGCCGAGCCGCGTTACGTGTTATCCATGGGCGCGTGCGCCACAGGGGGCGGGCCTTTCAAAGAAGGGTACAATGTCGTGTCGGGGATCGATAAATATATTCCTGTGGATGTGTATGTGCCGGGTTGCCCGCCTACGCCTGAAGCGCTCTTATATGGCATCCTGAAGTTGCACGAAAAGGTGGAAAATCAATCTGTCAAGACCGTTCCCTGGTATCGCAAAGAAACGCCCAAAGGCATCGCGGTGCCGGAATTGGGGCCGGACATTTTCCAGCCCGACCGGGCTGAAGAAATCGCCATGTTCACCCTGCGCCCCATCCCCGCGGAGGAGAGCTAAACCATGACCGACGACATCACCACGATGGAGGCTCCGGCTTTGCCCTACGCCGACGCGGTTCCCGGCGCGGTGGTGGGCGCCGACGAGTTTGGCATTATTGTCAATCGCGATAAGCTGGTGGAGTTTGCGCTGTATCTGCGCAATAACGAAGGCTTCGATTATTTGTCTTCGCTCACCGCAGTGGATTATCTCGGCTTCGAGGGCCGCACCGCGGAAGATCGGTTCGAGGTGGTCTATCATCTGTTCGATACGAAAAAGGGCGGAGACGGCGTCGTGCTCAAGGTGCGTTTGCCCGAGGACGATCCCCAACTTCCCAGTCTCATCATGGTCTATCCCGGCGCAGACTTGCAAGAACGCGAAGTCTATGACTTTTATGGCATTCGTTTCAACGGCCATCCCCGTCTGCGCCGCATTTTCCTTTGGGAGGGCTTCGATGGTCATCCCATGCGCAAGGACTGGAAAGAGGCCTATTACGAAGCCGAACACAAGCCGTTCAAGAGTCGTTGGCCCAACGGGCATTACCATTGGGCCGAGGATCGGGTCCCGTGGGGCGACAATGTAAAATATCCGCAGGGTTGGGACCCAAACGCGTTCGAGCCCGCGCCGCCGCCCCTTCCCACCATCCACGATATCCCCGGTGAAGAGATCAAGACCGATCGGGTGATTGTGAACATGGGGCCGCAACACCCCTCGACGCACGGCGTATTTCGCATGATCGTGGCCCTCGACGGCGAAACCGTGGTTGGGCTGGAGCCAGAGTGCGGTTATTTGCACCGCAATCATGAAAAGATCGGCGAACGCAATACATGGCTCGGCAACATTCCTTTCACCGATCGCCTGGATTATCTCTCCAGCATGTCCAACAATTTTGGTTATGTGTTGGCCGTGGAGCAGTTGATGGGCGAGAAGGGCAAGCCGCCCGAGCGGGCCGAATATTTGCGGGTGATCATGGCCGAACTCACCCGAATCGCCAACCACATGTGGTCTATCGGCTTCTTGCTCAACGATTTGGGCGCGTTCTTCACGCCGGCCCTTTACACCATCCAGGAACGAGAGATGATTCTCGACTTGTTCGAGGAGGCTTCGGGCAGCCGCATGATGTGCAATTACATGCGGTTCGGCGGCGTCCGTCGCGATGTGGATGAGGACTGGCTGAACCGCTGCCGCGACCTGGTGCATAACCGCATCCCCGCCAAAATAGATGAATTGGACGAATATCTCACCAATAATGAAATCTTGCTGGCGCGCACCAAGGGCGTGGGTTATCTTTCGGCCGAAGACGCCATCGCCTTGAGCGTGTGCGGGCCTATGTTGCGAGCGTCGGGCGTGCCCTACGACCTGCGCCGTTCTCGCCCTTACAGCATCTACGACCGTTTTGAATTCGACGTGGTCACCGATGACGGCTGCGATGTGTATGCTCGTTATCGAGTGCGAATGGAGGAGATGCGGCAGTCGGTGCGCATCCTCAAACAGGCTTTGGACGATATTCCCGAAGGTCCGGTTTTCAAGGGTAAGCCGGGTTATGTCACTCGCGTAGCCAAGGGCGAAGCATACGGCGCGGTTGAAGGCCCCAAAGGCGAACTCGGCTTTTACGTTGTTTCAGATGGAACCGATAACCCCTGGCGCTATCATATTCGCGCCCCGTCCTATATCAACCTGAACGCATTGGCGCCCATGTGCATTGGGTATAAAGTGGCCGACTCAGTGGTCATTCTTGGCGCCATTGACATCGTGTTGGGTGAGACGGATCGTTGATAGTGCGTATTGCCTCATGCGCAACCGGCTGCCATGAATGCGATGCGCAGTGCGCACACTACGCGGTAAGTAATTCCAAACAATTCATTCATCATCCCAGGACAACCCCATGTTCGGAATAGGCATCCTCAAAGGGTTAGGCGTCACGCTGAAGCACACCGTCAGCACCTATATCGACGATTTTTCGCGAACACCGACGCGTTACGCGGATTCTTACGAAACGGCTGCTGGTCGCATATTGCGCCAACCTACCAATATTACTGGCATTGTCACTGTGCAGTATCCGGAAGAGCGGCGCGAGTTGCCGGAGAATTTCCGCTACATCCCCATGCTCTTGTACGAAGAAGAGACGGGGGAGGATCGCTGCACAGCCTGCGGCATTTGCTCCAAAGTGTGCCCGCCGCAATGCATCTGGATCGTGCGCGACAAGGATGAGAAGGGCAAGCCCATCAAACGGCCGGCCGAATTCTACATCGACGCCAGCATCTGTATGAGCTGCGGTTTTTGCGCCGAGTTCTGCCCCTTCGACGCCATCAAGATGAATCATGACTACGAGCTGGCGGTGTACGATCGTTTTCCGGGTCTCATTTATGATAAAGACGAATTGAGCGTGCCCACCAGTTATTACGCCGCGCTCTATCCCCAAGCCTGGAAGCAGGAAGAGGAAAAGCGGGCGAAAAAAGCGAAAAAACCGCGCCGGCCAGCCAAAAAAGGTCCGAGCAAGCCCCCCGCCAAAAAGGAGCCCGCGCCAGCAGCCAAGGCCGAACCGGCCGCTCCCGCGCCGGCAACCGAAGCCGCGCCGCGGCCCAAGCCCAAGGGCGGCCATTGGTCTCCCATACCCGAAGGTTACACCGGCCCGCTTATCACCTCAGAACTCCCTCTGCCGCCTGTTCCCGCTGAAGGGGTTAGCCCCAGTGGCGTGCCCTGGAAGCGTATCATGGAATTACGCGAAAAGCAGCTTTTGCATTATCGCGAGCGTCGCAAGGCCGAAGGCAAGGAAATCAAGCTCTAGCACGCTTCGATTAAAGAGCCGGGCCATTCCCATTGATGGCGCGGCTTTTGATTTGAAAAACCAAGATGAATTCACCGCAAAAGATTCGACGCGGACAGGTGGATCATCATTCGACCAGCCATCTCCATCCGTGCAAAGGAGCACTGTCATGAGCGTGAAGATCACTTTTTACGGACATTCCACTTTTATGATCGAAAGCGACGACATTAAGATTCTCATCGATCCATTCTTCGACGAGAATCCCATGTGTCATGTGAAGGCCGAAGAAGTCGAAGCCGACTACATCCTTGTTTCGCATGGACATTTCGATCACATCGCAGATGCGGCCTCCATTGCTAAACGCACAGGCGCTCAGGTCATTTCCAATTTCGAGATCGTTTCCTGGCTGGGCAATCAGGGCGTAGAAAATGGTCATCCGCTTCATATTGGCGGCGGAAATCAGTTCAAATTTGGCCGCTGCAAAATGACCATCGCCCATCACGGCTCCATGTTGCCTGATGGCAGCTATGGCGGCAACCCGGGCGGATTTTTGCTCAAGCTAAACAACGGCAAGACCATTTACTATTCTGGGGATACGGGCCTGACCTATGATATGAAATGGTTGGCCGATGACGATGTAGATGTGGCCCTACTCTGTGTGGGCGATAATTTCACAATGGGGCCGGACGACGCCATCAAGGCCGTTAAACTGATCCAACCCAAAGTGGTTGTTCCCGACCATTACAACACCTGGCCCTACATCGAGATCGATGTGGACGCGTTTGCTCAGCGAGTTGTAAGCGAAACCGAAGCAACGTGCAAAGTGATGCAATCGGGAGAAATCTTGGAGCTGGACTGAGAACCGCCACAAACAACGCCGGGGAGCCGATGTCCCCACACCCATCTGGCTCCTCGCGTTTTTTTTCAGGAGGTGACGCATGCTCACGAGCATCGCCATCATCGCGGCGTTGGTCGCGCTTGGGCTCGCGCTATCCACGCGGCGACAATTGCAAGAAGTCAATCGTCGTCTTTCGCGCGCCAGCAGCCACATTTATGAGTTGCTCGCCAGCCTTGAAACTCTAGAAGAACGCTTGGAGACTCAGGGCAAGGAGCTTCGTTTCGAGATCAAAAACGCGACCGGACAGGTGCGCTTTGGCCCTGAAACCACCATTCGCGAAGTGCAGGCCGTTCATCCCTTGGCCGATCGCATCATGGCCGCGTTTCATATGGGCGGCTGCCACAGTTGCGCTGTCTCGCCCGACGAAACCATCGCCGAAGCCTGCACTCGTCTGGGCGTCGATCAGGCCGCGTTTTTGGCTGCTTTGCAAAACCAGGATGTCGAGCCCATCCCTTTGATCAATATTCAACTTCAGTAGCAGATTGGCGCATTGCATGATGTGAACCACGCGTCTTTCATTGGGCGCTATTTTCAAGACAACCTTTTCACGCGGCGATGCATGCAATGCGCCATACATAACACGCAAAACTCCACCATGTATCCCAAAGCTGAAATCCTTTTCCCCGCGCCGCTCATTCCCAAGTTGCGCGATTTGCGCGGCCCCGAATGGGCCAAATTGGTGCGTCGCGTGTCGCGCCTCTCCGAAACGCATCCCGATACGCTGGCTTTTTGTCTGCTGATGATCCGTTTGAGCAACTGCCTAAAGTGCTACAGCGGCAGCTATAAATTCATGCGCGGATGCGAGGCGTGCGCGATTCAAAGCACCATGCAATTCAAAGGGGAGGACGAGGAGCTTTTGGAATTATACGCTCAAGCGCAGAGCGACATCAAGAATTACCTGGAAAAGGGCATGCCCCTGCCAGACACTTTAATGCCTGAAGCAGTGGACGAGAGCGACGAGGCATTAGACGAGGCGTTGTTATGAATAGGCCAGCAGTGGGCGACTCGGCCCCTGATTTTGCGCTGCCCGGCCCCAATGGAGAGATTGTTCGTCTGAGCGGATACCGCGGTCGCGCTCACGTATTACTGACTTTCTATCCCTTTGATTTTAGTCCGGTTTGCTCCAAGCAACTGCCTGGCTTGCAGGCGCAGATGGAACGCTTTCGGCGCTTGGACACCGTGGTTTTGGGCGTGAGCACCGACAGCCCCCATTCGCACCGCGCGTTTGCGGCCGAGTTAGGCCTGGAATTTCCCTTGCTGAGCGATTTCTTCGGCAAGCATGTCAGCGCGGCCTACGGCGTGTTGCGTTCCGAGGGATTTTGCGAGCGCGCTTCATTCATCATTGATAAGGAGGGCGTGGTGCGTTACGCCGAAGTGCACGAATTGACCCAGGTGCCCGATGTGGAAAAGCTATTTCAAATCTTGGAGACGTTGAACGAAGCCGATGAGTAAACGAATCGCCATCGTGGGGGCCGGGATGGCCGGATTGGCGGCCGCCTACGATTTGAATAGAGCGGGTCATGAGGTGGTGATCTATGAGGCCGCGGGCCAGGTGGGCGGATTGGCGGCTGGGTTCAAGGCCCCTCACTGGGATTGGACCATCGAAAAATACTATCATCACTGGTTCCAGAGCGACCGTCACATGTTGGGCTTCATCGACGAGCTGGGCTGGAGCGACCAGGTGCTCTTCCCGCGGCCCTATACGGTGGTCTATTTCGAGGGCCGGTTCTATCCGCTCGATTCCATCGTCGAGGCCGCGAAATTCACGCTCAAGCACTTTTCCCCAATCGATTTCGTGCGTTTTGGCGCGACCGGCCTTTACTTGCGCCTGACCCCGCGCTGGCAGCCGTTGGAAAAGGTGACCGCGCACGAGTGGATGCGAAAACGGGTGGGAGAGAATATTTACAACACGCTCTGGCGGCCCATGTTGGTGGGCAAATTCGGCGAAAAATATTACAAAGAGGTGAACATGGCCTGGATGTGGGCGCGATTGAAGACGCGCACCACTCGTCTGGGCACGTTCGTGGGCGGATTTCAGGCTTTTTTGGATAAATTGGCCGATTTGTTACGAGAAAATGGGGTGGACATTCGCCTGAACAGCCCGGTCACCGACATCCGGCGCAGCGCAAACGGCCTGACCGCGGCCACGGACGCGGGTGCGGAAACGTTCGACGCGGTCATCTCCACCAGTTCTCCGGCCCTCATGGCGCACATTGCCGCGGACCTGCCCGATAGTTACGCGGAACATTTGCGATCGCTCAAATCCATGGGCGCGGTGGTGCTCATCGTCTCGCTGGATCGTCCCCTCACGCAATTCTATTGGCACAATTTGCCCAAAGAGGCGGGTTTTCCCTTCCTGGCCCTGGTGGAGCACACAAATTTCGTCAGTTCCGAGCACTTCGGCGGCGATCATATCATCTATTGCGGCGATTATCTCGATCCCGACCATGAATACTTCACCCTGAGCAAGGAAGAGCTTCTCGACCGCTTTTTGCCTTCCTTCCGCCGCTTCAACCCCGATTTCGACCCTTCCTGGGTGAAAGATAGTTGGTTGTGGAAGACGCGCTACGCGCAACCCATCCCTTTGGTCAATCACTCGCGCAACATCCCACCCCTGCGCACGCCTGTTCCCGGTCTCTATTTCGCAAGCATGAGCCAGGTTTACCCATGGGATCGCGGCACCAATTTCGCGGTGGAAATCGGCCGCCGAGTGGCCGGGATGGTGATGGAAGATCTGGACGAAACGTGATATAATTGCAATTCATTCGCATCTTTGCCACGATTACATCGATACGAATGCGCACTGATCGATTGGCTTCAGACGATAAGACGATAGGTGGCGTCAATCTTGTTGTCCATGGTCTATCATCTATTTTCCAAAGCATCTTTAGCTCGATAATAAAGAGAGTTTGTTATGAACTGGCAAGATTACATTATCGTTGATCCAAACGTTTGTCATGGACAGGCCTGCATAAAGGGCACGCGGATCATGGTGTCCGTTATTCTGGACAATCTTGCCGCCGGTTTATCACCGGAAGAGATTGTAGCCAGCTATCCATCGTTGACGATTGAAGCAGTTCAGGCCGCTGTAGCTTATGCAGCCGATTTGGCGCGTGAGCGAATCGTGGCTGTTCCTGCATAGGTGGATAGGTGGCGTCGTGCGATTCAAAATTGATGAAAACTTACCTATAGAAGTCGCTGAAGCATTACGGCAAAAGGGCTTTGATGCGTTGACGGTCGCTGAACAAGGCATGGCCGGACTAACAGACGCCGAGGTTTCATCTGTTTGTAAGAGTGAGAATCGCGTCATCATTACTCTAGATTTAGGTTTTGCAGATATCCGAACTTATCCTCCTGCTCAATTCCCTGGTATCATTGTATTGCGTTTAAGCCGCCAAGACAAACAACATGTTTTGAGAGCGTTGGAACGAATCACATTCCTATTCGAAAGAGAACCCCTAACGCATCGACTCTGGATTGTAGATGATACGCGGGTGCGAATTAGGGGTTGAATTGAGCATCTTTAATTCTATCGAGGTCACAAGCTATGTCCAACAACCCCAGCAAAGAGGCCGTGATGGCCGCGTTGAGCACCGTCCAGGAGCCTGAGTTGCATCAGGACCTGGTTTCGCTGAATATGATCCGCGATGTAGAGATCAAGGATGGCGTCGTGAGCATGGCCGTTGTGCTCACCACGCCCGCGTGCCCGCTGAAAAGCGTCATGGAAAGAGACATCCGCCAGGCCCTGGCAAGCGTGCCGGGCGTGAAGGATGTGCGCGTGCGCTGGGACGCAAACGTGCGCGCGGACAACCGCATCTCGGGCCGGTTGCAATTGCCCATCCGCAATATCATCGCCATCGCCAGCGGCAAGGGCGGCGTGGGCAAGACCACCGTGGCCGTCAACCTGGCCGTGGCCCTGGCCCAAATGGGCGCGCGCGTGGGCGTGCTCGACGCGGATGTCTACGGTCCCAATATTCCCCAGATGCTGGGCGTGAAGCACATGCCCCCGCCCAAGAACCAAAAGCTAACGCCCGCTCAAGCGCATGGCGTGCAGCTCATTTCTATGGGCTTCATGGTCAAGCCAGATCAGGCCATTATCTGGCGCGGGCCGCTGTTGCATTCGGCCATTCGCCAGTTGTTCACCGACGTGGCCTGGGAGGAAGTGGACTATATGATTGTGGACTTGCCTCCCGGCACGGGCGATGCGCAACTCACCCTGGCCCAATCCGTGCCCCTCACCGGTGGCGTCATTGTCTCCACCCCGCAAGATGTGGCCCTTTCGGACGCGCGTCGCGGGCTGGCCGCGTTCCGACAGCTTCAGGTGCCGGTTTTGGGCATCATCGAGAACATGGCCTATTTCGTCGCGCCCGACACCGGCCAGCGCTATGATATTTTCGGCTACGGCGGCGCGGAGCGCGCGGCCAACGAGCTAAGCGTGCCCTTCCTGGGGCGTCTGCCTCTGGACCCGCGAGCGCGCGAGGGCGGCGACAAAGGCGTGCCTGTGGTGGTGTCTCATCCTGATTCCGAGATCGCGCAGGCGTTTCGCGAGGTCGCCCGGCAATTGGCTGCGGCCGTCAGCGTACAGAGCTATCGGCCCGATCCGCAGTTGCGGATTATTTGAGGGTGTGAAACCACAGATTGCACCGATTGCTTTTGCTTCTCTTTTGGGAGCATTCATATGCCCTCCCCCTTTCCGGGCATGGACCCGTATCTCGAACAGCCGAATCTATGGCCGAATGTGCATAACAGCCTGATTGTGGCCATTCGGGATGATCTCGCGTCCCGGTTGCGACCGCGATATTATGTGTCTATCGAGGAGCGCTCCTATCTTGCGCCTGCAAGTGATCTGACTCTTTTTCTCAGGCCGGATGTGGCGGTGGTGAAGCCGCAGCCCACGGGTTTGAACGAGCCTGTAGCCATTTACGCGACCACGCGAGTCGAGCCGGTGCCTGTGACGCTGCCTATGCCCGAGGAGATCCGCGAATCTTTTCTGGAAGTGCGTACGGTGGAGGATGACCGGGTCGTGACCGTATTGGAAATCCTCTCGCCCACGAACAAGAAGCCGGGCAAGGGAAGGGATTTGTATCTGGAAAAGCGCATGGCCGTGCTGGCTTCGACCGCGCACCTGGTGGAGATCGATCTGTTGCGCGCGGGCGAACCCATGCTCATGTGGAGCGAGACCGAGATCGAGAGTGACTACCGCATTCTCATCAGCCCGCGACCGCGGCGACCCCAGGCCGATCTTTATCCTTTTGGTCTGCGTCAGCCCATCCCCACCTTTCCCTTGCCCCTGCAAAAGGGTGACGAATGGCCCTTGGTCGAACTCAATCGTCTGCTACGCGAACTCTATGACCGCGCAGGCTACGATTTGCGCATTGATTATAGTCAGGACCCAGAGCCGCCATTGGGGGAGGAGGACGCGGCCTGGGCCAGAAAGCGGCTGGAACAGCTTTCGCGGTCGGAGTGAGAACGTCTTACATAAGCGGTTGCAAGCGCGAGGCGAATTGGAAGATGACAAACGCGGCCAGCCAGGCCAGCGTGAGTTGCATGACAATGCTGGTCCACATCCAGCGCGAACCGAATTCCTGACGCAGGGCCGCGAGAGTGGCCACGCAAGGCGTATAGAGCAACACAAAGACCATAAACGCGAACGCGGCCGCATTCGCATGACCGCCGCTACTGGCCTCGAACCCCGCCCGAATGTTTTGAATCAAATTGGGCGGGGTTTCTTGCGCGGGGGGTTGGCCCAAACGAATGCCGAACATACCGGGAATGGCCTTGAGCGCCTCGATGGTGGCCTGAACAAATCCCACAATCAGCGTGTTCACATCCTCGCGCCAGGATGGACCCGCGGCCGCGCTTGTCATAGGCTCGCCTGACGCGGCGTAAGCCTGCGCCAGGGTGCTCACCACCACCTCTTTGGCCACAAACCCGCTGATCAGCGAACTCACGGCTTGCCAGCTACCAAAGCCCAATGGCGCGAACGCGGGAGCGACAAGGCCGGCCGCACGCGCAAACGCGCTATCCTCCACCCGCGCCTCGGCAAACGCGCTCTCGCCATCCATGGGGATGGCCATAAGCAGCCACACCACCATGCTGGCAATGACGATCACCCGGGCCGCGCCGCGCAAAAAATGAGCCGTGCGCTCCCAGGCATAGCGCCAGATATGGCGCAAAGTGGGCGCGCGATAGGCGGGCAACTCCAAAAGCAAGCCTTCTCCGTCCTCGCCCTTCAACAGGGTTCGACGAAGAATCAATCCCACCAGCAAGGCCGCGGCAATGCCCATAAGATACATAGAGAAAATGGCCAGCCCGCCATAACGGGAAAAGAACACCGTGGCGATGAGCGCATAAACCGGCAAACGCGCGCCGCAACTCATGAAAGGAACCAGCAATCCCGTGAGAATGCGGTCGCGGCGCGATTCCAGCGTGCGCGTGGCGTAGATGGCCGGCACATTGCAGCCAAAACCCAGCACCAGCGGAATGAAACTCTTGCCGTGCAGCCCCAACCTACGCATGAAGCGGTCCATCACAAAGGCCGCGCGAGCCATATAGCCCGAATCCTCCAACAAAGCCATCGCAATATACAACGCCATCAGCACCGGCAAAAAGACCAACACCCCGCCCACGCCCGCGATCACGCCGTCCAGCAACAGGCTTTCCACCCACGTTCCGGCCAGGCCCAGCCACGCCAACCCGGCCCGAGTCACATGAGAGACGGGGCCTTCCAGCACCGCGGTCAGCCAGTCCAGATAGGGCGCGGTCACCTCGATGGTGAAACCGAAGACCAGCCACATGGCCAAAAAGAAAATGGGAACGCCCAACCAACGATGCGTGACAATGCGGTCGATGCGGTCGGTCAGAGTCGCGCGGTCGCCGCCCGCCTGCTGCACCGTCTCATGCACCAGGCGGTTGATCCATCGATAGCGACGGTCCGCGATGAGGATGTCCACATCTTCGCTCCCCTCGCGGCGCAGCTTGTGGATCTCTTCTTGCGCCAGCGCCAAAACGCGTTGGCCGGCGCTCATGCCCGCCAACGCGGCCCGAATCGCGTCATCGTTTTCGATCAGTTTGATGGCCAGCCAACGCGCGGGATAGCGCCGGGCAAGAGCCTCATTTTGCTCGATAATCGCCTGCAAGCGACCAAGGGCCGCCTCGATGGCCGGGCCGTAGTCGATCTTGAGAGGAGGCGAGGGAGACTTCCTGGTTGTGGATTCGACCACAGCCTGTTGGAGCTTATCCAGTCCCCACCCTGTTCTCGCCGCGAGCGGCGTCACGGCCGCGCCCAAAGCCTGCGCAAGCCGCGCCGCGTCGATCTCCAGCCCCTGAGCGCGGGCCGCATCCATCATGTTCAGGGCGATGACGGCCGGAACGCCGATCTCCAAAATTTGCACGGCCAGATAAAGATTCCGCTCCAGATTGGTCGCGTCCAACACGATAATCACCGCGTCGGGCCGCTCATCGATGATGAATTCGCGCGTAATCAATTCCTCCAGCGAATAGGCTGAGAGGCTGTACGCGCCGGGCAAATCCACCACCAGGAAATCGCGGCCGTCGAACACCCAGCGCCCCTCCTTCTTCTCCACCGTCTTCCCCGGCCAATTGCCCACATGTTGCCGCGCGCCGGTCAAGGCGTTGAACAGCGTGCTCTTTCCCGTATTGGGATTTCCCGCCAGCGCGATGACTCGCTCCGTTTTCATGAGGGCTCGCGTCCGTTGGCATGGACCAACAGCTTGCCGGCGATGCCGCGACCAATGGCCAGCCTGGCCCCGCGCACCGATAGCAACAGCGGCCCACCCGAATCTTGCAGGATTTCCAGTTCCACGCCCGGAGTCAGCCCCATCTCGGCCAGGCGTCGCGCGGCGCGACAACCCGCGTTGATCTCCACCAGCTTCACCTTTCGGCCGCGAGGGATTTCGGTCAATGACTGCACGCGGTTATGACCATTGGATGAAACAGAATTTTCCGAAAAACGACGTCTGGAGTGAAACATGAGCATTTCAGGCTTCTTGCCGGATTGGATGTAGAAAGGGTGCAAGCATGAGCAAATTCTTTCAATCGAGGAGATGGATTTGAATGGTTTCGGCCAGTTCCGGTGAAAGGGAGATGGTGCGGCCATCGACATCGAGCAAGAGCGCGTTGTTCTGAGCCACGGCCAGCACCCGGGCTCGCGCGCCGCGACGCAAACCCTGCGCCTGAAGAAACTCGCGCATCGGGCCCGATGCCGCGGCGTCCAGGATGCGACATTCCATGCCGGCGCTTAGAGCGCTGAGTTTTTGCGCCGACGGCGTCTCGGAATGACCGGGCCGGGCCGGGATGGGCTGGCCCTGAGGGCTAAGCGCGGGATGGCCCAGGTAGTCGGCCAGTCGTTCGGCCAGGTGGTCGGGCGTGACGTGTTCGAAACGACAGGCCGCGTCCTCGGCCTCATCCGGGGCCACGCCCAACTTTTCGACCAGAAACACCTCCCACAAACGGCGTTTGCGCAAGATGCGACGGGCAATGACCGCGCCCTCTTCGGTCAGGGTCACGCCCTTGTAAGGCAAATAATCCACCAGCCCTCGTTCGGCCAGCTTGCGGCACATTTGGTTGGTGGAGACCGGGGAAATGTTCATTTCCTCGGCCAGTTGCGAGAGGGGAACCGGGTCTCGGCGCTCAGACAGCAGCGCGATGCGAAGCAGATACATTTCAATGGCTTCGCTCATAGACGATTCGTTTGCGCTTGCGTCTGGGCCTGCGCCTGTGGCAGCTTGCATGGGAGTTGGCGGGATTAGACAGAAGTCGCTTCTGAGAACAAAAGTTATTGTCGTCAAGAAGGTCGAACGATAAGACGGAAGGCGATGGGGCGTTCGTCGAGGCGAGCGCATCGTGAATTTTGAACGCGTCTCGCATTTGGCCTCGCCTTGCCGGTTCTTAAGCCTCGCCTAAAGAGCAAGGATGAGTTTACAGATGAAAGGGGGCTGAATCCTTCTAAATCTTGAGTGTAACAGCCAAACAACACCCTGTACATGACCCGGATCATAAAATGACGCTCGATTTTTGTAATTCATCCCTCGAAATTTTTTAGGAGCGGTTAAAGAATGTGGAATCGACCTCCAACCCTACAATTTGCAAATCCGGATGGATTGCTCTAACCTTTCGCCGTCATTGTAAGGGGCGATAGCCCCGAAGCCATCCCCACCGTCCATGATGTGATCTTTATCCCCTTCTTGTCTCTCATGTCCCAGGCCATTCTCCTCGGCGTCGCGCAAGATGGCGGCGTGCCGCACGCGGGGTGCCAATGCCTCACCTGCATCCGGGCCAGAAAAGAGCCGGACGAGCGGCGATTGGTCGTCTCCCTGGCCTTGGTGGATGACCATCGCGCCTGGCTCATCGACGCGACGCCCGATTTCCCGACCCAACTTCAGGCGCTCCTCGACGCTTCGCTCGCCCTGTCGGGCATTCTGCTCACCCACGCCCACATCGGCCATTACGCCGGGCTGATTCATCTCGGTCGCGAGGTGATGAACGCGCGGCGGCTCCCCGTCTACGCCAGCCCGCGCATGGCCGCGTTTTTGCGAAACAACGCGCCCTGGTCCGGCCTGGTGGAGGAGAGAAACATCGATCTGGTCGAGATCACGCCGCGCGTCGAGTTCGCACTCACTCCCGCGTTGCGCGTCACGCCTGTTCCCATACCGCATCGCGGGGAATATAGCGACACAATGGCCTATTTCGTGCGCGGGGCAAAACGTCGCCTGTTCTATTGCCCCGATATCGACGGCTGGGATGAGTTCGATCTGGCCGGCATGGTGTCGCGGGCTGATGTGGCCCTGCTCGACGGCGCATTTTTCGATGCGACCGAGCTTCCCGGCCGCGACATCCGCGACATCCCCCATCCTCTGGTTCCCGACACCGTATCCCGGCTCGGCCATCTCACCGCGGACGTGCGTTTCATCCATCTTAACCACACCAACCCCCTGCTTCATCCCGGCCCCCAACTCGACTGGCTGCACCAACAAGGCTTTGACATAGGCCGCTTCGGCGAGCGGTGGGAATTGTAAAGCGGTTGCTATTAAACACCTAGATGAATGGCTTTGCCGGGTGGGCATCGTCTTATCGTCCATCGTCCTGTCGTCAGTCCGTAGAGTAAGTCTATCCACCCAAGAAGACGGAAAACCGGGGCCAATGCAATACTGCTCCTGGTTCTGAGACGCGTCCCCGACGCGCGCGAATTTGACAAAACAGCCCTCCCGCGATTAGACTATGACCAGAATTACGTTTTCCCGGGGCTGTAGCTCAGCTGGGAGAGCGCTACAATCGCACTGTAGAGGTCGGGGGTTCGAGTCCCCCCAGCTCCACCTGGCCTGGCTCGCCCGGGCTGACAATTCAAAAGCCAACATCGCAACGAACAGGAGTAGTAGGCCAACCCGGTAGCGAGTCGGGGAGAGTGCAAGCCCGACAATGCGGTCAACGGGTCCGCAACAAGGCCGAACTCGCCTGGGAGCGGCGTCGATGAACGCTTGCGCAAGTAGTCGGCGACGGGTTCCGCCCGTTATCGCGGCAGAGTGGTCGGAACGCTCCATCTTGGGGCTGTAGCTCAGCTGGGAGAGCACCACAATGGCATTGTGGGGGTCGGGGGTTCGAGTCCCCCCAGCTCCACCTTTTGGAGGCCGGTCGTTTCGGACGACCGGTTCCTTTTTTCCGGCAACCAGGGTGGCACCGCGGAGATCCCTTCGTCCCTGCTTGGGCGAAGGGATTTTTTGTGTTGTATGCTACAATAGCGCTGACCAGCGACTCTGCGGCGCGTTTCTAAGCGTTTGTAAAAGTCGTTTGCCGTGAACAGGACCATGGGACGATGAAGCGGTGGGACGATGGGCCTCAGAAGCCATCGTCACCGGTCAATTCCCTTGTCCAACGGCTCGAAACGCTTTTTTGACGCGTATACACTTCTGAAAACCAGGAGGCATCGAGGCTGACGGTCGTCACTGACCCCATTCGTACAAGACGAAGCGTTGAACATCGACGATAATCTTCGCTTGAAAAAACGTTATCGTCTCATCGTCTTATTGTCAAGGGAGCGTCGCGACGACCAATGGACCTCAACGCTGGCCTGGTTCATCTGAATTCACAACGAGGTGATCATCATGCCTATGAAAGCTGACTGGATGTGGATGAACGGCCAACTCATTCCCTGGGATCAGGCCACGGTTCACGTCTTCACGCACGCTCTCCACTACGGTAGCAGCGCGTTCGAGGGCATTCGCGCTTATAGCACGCCCAAAGGCCCGGCCATCTTCCGCGGCCCCGAACACTATCGCCGGCTCCACGATTCCTGCAAGATCATGCGCCTGCCGTTGAAATACAGCATCGAAGAGCTGATGGAAGCGACCAAAGCCGCGATCCGCGCCAACAAGCAAAACGCTTGTTACATCCGACCCCTGGTCTTCCGCGGCTACGAAAGCCTGGGCGTGGACGGTCGCAAGTGCCCGGTGGAGGTGATCATCGGCACGGTTCCCTGGGGCGCTTATTTGGGCGAAGAGGCGCTGACCCAGGGCGTGGACGTGGCCGTGAGTTCGTGGCGACGCATGGCCCCCGGCACGCTCGCTCCCCTGGGCAAGATCGGCGGCCAATATGTGAACAGCCAGTTCATCGCCATGGAGGCGCACGATAACGGTTTCATCGAGGCCATCAGTCTGGACATCCACGGCTATGTGTCCGAGGGTTCGGGCGAAAACATTTTCATGGTGCGCGACGGCGTCATCTACACCCCACCCCTTTCCTCCTCCATTCTTGGCGGCATCACCCGCGACGCGGTGATCACCATCGCCCGCGACCTCGGCTACGAAGTGCAATTTGCCGTGCTCATGCGCGAAATGCTTTATATCGCAGACGAACTTTTCTTCACCGGCACCGCGGCCGAGGTCACGCCCATCCGCTCGGTGGATCATGTTCCTATCGGTTCGGGAAGCCGCGGTCCCATCACCAAGGCCATCCAGGAGCGCTTCTTCGCCATCACCTCGGGCGAATATCCGGACGAGCATGGATGGCTGGACCATGTCTACGAGGAAGGCGAATGGCCTCTGTAGACCGACATCATGTTCAGGTCGAAAGTTTTCGTCCACAAGAATAGCACGATGAGACGCGGAGCGCCCTGTTAAGGAATGGTTTTTGCGCTTTTATCTCAACATAGCGCCCACCCCCTGAATCAGTGTAGATGACTGGAGCATGCTCATGCCCGAGAGAATGAAGGTGAGAGAAGTTATTAGGCTGATTGAGAGGGATGGCTGGTATCTCCATCGCACAAGAGGTAGTCATCGTCAGTACAAACATCCTCGTAAAAGAGGAACGGTGACTATAGCAGGAAAACCCGGTGATACTCTGCATCCAAAAACACTAAAGAGCATCTTACGCCAAGCCCAATTGAGGGAGGATTAACCTATATGAGACAATTTTTAGTCATTATCGAAACCGGTGAGCAAAACCTCTCCGCGTATTCGCCCGATCTTCCAGGGTGCGTGGCGACCGGAGCGACGTATGATGAAGTGCTGAAGAATATGTACGAAGCCATTCAGATGCATCTAGAGGCCATGGTGGAGGAAGGTGAGACCATACCCGAAACGTTCTCCCTCGCCACCCACATCGCGGTTCCCGAACCACCGGTCATGGCCCGCCATCGCGTATCAGTTTAGAAACCATGCGTCCATGTGATAAGCCGAGGAAGGAGTCTCAATTATGGCGGAACAGCGAGTATTCTCAGCGATCATTCATAAAGAAGATGACATCTTTGTCGCCGAATGCCCCGAAGTGGGAACGGTCAGCCAAGGCTACACCATCGAGGAGGTTATCCGGAATCTGAAAGAGGCCACGGAACTCTATCTCGAAGAGTTTCCCATACCAAAAACAACTCGCCCTTGGCTCACGACATGAACTTACCATTGGAACTTTACGCGGCATTCTTCGACAAGCCCGCGTCACTCCCGAAGAGTTTATGAACAACCTGTAGGCGTCAAGACGAAATTCATTATGCAAACTCGAATCTCGCGCGCGGATGCGCAACCGGTGGAAATGTTGCCTGGCCTGATCCGCCGCACCCTGGCCTGGGGTGAAAAAGCCATGATCTGCGAATTCACGGCCAAAGAGGGCGTGCTCATCCCCATGCACAACCATCCCCACGAGCAGGTGGGGTATGTGCTTTCCGGTCGGGTTGAGTTCACGGTCGAGGATGAAACATTCGTCGCTCAGGCGGGCGACTCCTACGCCATCCCCGGCCATGTTCAACACGCAGCCCACTTCCTCGAACCCACCGTCCTCATCGAGGTCTTCAGCCCGGTGCGGGAGGAGTACCTATGAGCAAGAAGCGAGGCATTGTCAAGACATACCGAAAGTTCCCCCTTAGCCAACAACCAAGTGACGCCGCTTACTGGCGAAAACAATCGCCACAAGCGCGACTAGCTGCGCTTGAACAGATTCGAACCGAGTATCATCAGTGGAAATACCATGCTCAACCAGGATTTCAAAGAGTTTATACAATTGTTAAACGAAAATGACGTCCGTTGGGCTGCCATCGTCCTATCGTCCCATCGTCTTGAAATCCCCAGAAAGAACCATCTATTCCGCAAAACCCTTTCAGCAGCGTTAAGAATGTAAGGGAGAAGCATCATGACCGACCGCTACGAACCCCAAACCATCGAATCGAAATGGCAACAAAAATGGGAAGAGACGCGATTGTATCGCCGCGTCGAAGACCCGGATAAGGAGAAATGGTACTTCCTCACCATGCTTCCCTATCCCAGCGGCGATCTTCACACCGGCCACTGGTACGCGATGGCGCCCTCGGACGCGGCCGCGCGCTATCGCCGGATGCGCGGCATGAACGTCTGGTTTCCCATCGGGTTCGACGCGTTCGGCCTGCCCGCGGAGAATGCCGCCATCAAGCGCAATATCCACCCCCACAAATGGACCATGCGCAACATCGAGCGGATGCGCGGGCAACTGCGGCAAATGGGAACCATGTTCGATTGGGAGCACGAGGCCATCACCTGCCTCCCGGGCTATTACCAGTGGAATCAGTGGTTCTTCCGCAAATTCTACGACATGGGCCTGGCCTATCGCGACAAAGCGCCCGTGGATTGGTGTCCCACCTGCAACACGACCCTGGCCCGCGAGCAGGTGTGGGGCGAAGACCGCCATTGCGAGCGTTGCGGCACGCCTGTCATCGTCAAAGAGCTGGAGCAATGGAAGTTCCGCATCACCAAATACGCGGATGAGCTGCTGGAGGGGCTGGACAAGATCGACTGGCCCGAGCGGGTGAAGACCTTGCAACGAAACTGGATCGGTCGCAGCGAGGGCGTGGAATTCGAGATGAAGATCCAGGGCCGTGAAGACCTGAGTTTTCGCGTGTTCACCACCCGACCCGACACGACCTTTGGCATGAGTTTCGCCGTGCTCGCGCCCGAACATCCACTGGTCGAGCAGATCACCGCGCCCGAATATCGCGAGGAAGTGGAAGCCTATGTGGCCAAAGCCAAGCGCAAGAGCGAGTTGGTGCGCCAGCAAGAGGCCGGCGAAAAGAGCGGCGTGTTCATCGGCGCATACGCCATCAATCCGGTCAACGGTCAGCCTGTGCCCATCTGGATCGCGGATTATGTGCTGATGACCTATGGCACGGGCGCGATCATGGCCGTGCCCGCGCACGACCAGCGCGATTTCGAATTCGCGCGCAAATACGGTCTGCCCACGCCCATCGTCATCGTCCCCAAGGAGGTGTGGGAAGCGGGCGACGCTTCGGCCTGGAGCGAGGAGGCCGCGGCCGCGATGGAGGCTGCCTACACGCTGAAAGAGGGCGGCGTCATGGTCAACAGCGGGCCGTTCGACGGGACGGCCTGGCCCCAAAGCTTCGACGCGACCGCCAAATGGCTGGAAGAGCACGCGGCCGGCGAGCGCAAGATCAATTACAGGCTGCGCGACTGGCTCATCAGCCGCCAGCGATATTGGGGCACGCCCATCCCCATCATCTACTGCCCCGAGTGTGGAACCGTGCCCGTGCCCTATGAAGACCTGCCCGTCATTTTGCCCGAAGACGCGCAGTTCAGGCCCACCGGCGAGAGCCCGCTGAAATTCCATGAGGCGTTCCTGCATGTGAAATGCCCGGTTTGCGGCGCGGACGCCACCCGCGAAACCGACACCATGGACACGTTCATGGACTCCTCCTGGTATCAATATGCGTATGTCTCGCCTTATTGGAAAGAGGGCGAAACTTTAAGCCCCGACGATATCCCCTGGGATAAGGCTGTAGGCGAGTACTGGCTGCCGGTGGATCAGTATACGGGCGGCATCGAACACGCGACCATGCACCTGCTCTATACGCGTTTCTTCACCAAGGCCATGCGCGACGTAGGGCTGGTGGATTTCGACGAGCCCATGCTGCGTCTGTTCAATCAGGGCATCATCCTGGGCGCGGACGGCGAGAAGATGTCGAAATCGCGCGGCAATGTGGTCAACCCGGATGACTATGTGAGCAAATACGGCGCGGATACGGTGCGCGCGTTCCTGATGTTCATCGGGCCGTGGGACCAGGGCGGGCCGTGGGACCCGCGCGGCATCGAGGGCGTGCATCGATTCCTGCATCGCGTGTGGTCGCTGGTGGTGGACCCGCCCAAAAAGCAACATGACCAGCCAGCCGATGACAAAGCCATCACGGATTTGCGCCGCGCGACCCACAAAACACTGCTCAAGGTCACCGAAGACTACGAGAAATTCAAATTCAACACCATGATCGCGGCCTTGATGGGCTTTAGCAACACGCTCATCGCGGCCAAAGAGACGCCCGTCTATGGAACCGAAGCCTGGGATGAGGCCATCACTTCTCTGCTGCTGATGATGGCTCCGGCCATGCCCCATATCAGCGAGGAGCTGTGGGCGCGATTGGGCAAGCCTTACAGCATCCACCAGCAGCCCTGGCCCGAGGGCGACCCCGAATTGGCCAAAGAGGAAGTGGTCGAGATCGCGATCCAGGTTAACGGCAAGGTGCGCGATCGCATCCAGGTGGCCGTGGACGCGGACAAGGCGGGCATCGAGGCCGCGGCCCTGGCCAGCCCGCGCGTGCAAAAATGGACGGCCGGCAAGACCATCCGCAAAGTCATCGTCGTTCCGGGCCGCATGGTGAATATCGTGGCGAATTGATGAAGAAAGACAAATGCGGGAGGATTATCATTTTTGGCTGCTTTCCAGGCCGTTTTTTGACACGAATGAACACGAATTTGAGGAATTTTTCTTCCTTTGTTCGTATGATTCGTGTTCATTCGCGTCGAGAGCGAAAGCACGCCAGCGCCCAATAAGTGAGGATGTCAGGATGTAAAATCTCGTCGTCCTTCGGCGATAAAGGCGACGATCTCGTCGGTTGTGATTCCCAAGTCGATGCCATCAATGTCCAGCGGCGATGACTTTTCTTCGACAGGCTTGACCACAAAAACCTGACCATCGCGGCGTTTGATGCGGACTTCGCCCTCGACCAGGGCTTTATCCAGCAAAGAGGCCAGATTTTGCCGCGCTTCGGAATAAGTGACGACTGTGCTCATGGGTTCACCTCGAGCGTCCGGACGCCATAGCGTCGCGCGTGATGTCGCAAAGCATTGTCGAGCGTCAACAATGGCGCTCGGTATTTTTCCGCCGCACGAATCAAATAGGCATCGTAAGCATATATCGATAGCCGAGCAGCGATCTCAATGGAAGCTGACAGTTCAATTTCCACGAAACGAATGGGAAGTTGTTGGTATAAAGCGATGGCGGTCCTGGCTTGATTCAATGTAATCCGATTGCGCTTTAACATGGCCGAGAACGCATTGCCGATCTCGAAATGGATAGAGACAGGTGCGAGGAGATCGGCGCCTGCTGTTAATTGAAGCAATGCGCTTTTCTCCGGCTCATTGGCGATAACCGCGATGATCGCCGAGGCGTCGATGACGATTCGCATGGTGACTCCTGGACACAATTGTACAAATGTACGTGTATTATATCGACGAGAGGATAAATGTACAACTGTAAGCGTTTTGACTTTTGCCCACACGCCCGATAGAATCAGCCCAGCGCATTCTCTGCGGTTCTCCATGCGAATGGGCCGCGACATATCGACATCCCATTTGGCGTTCCTCGGTTACGACCTGACAACCCGATGTCACTTCACCTCCTGGAGCTTCCCATGTCGAACACCGACCTCCTCTCCCCAGTCTGGACGCATCTAACCGAATTGCAACCCGCCCGCGCGGAGGGAATTTACTTCTACGACGCGGACGGCCATCGCACCATCGACTTCACCTCGGGCATCGGCGTGACCAACACCGGCCATTGCCATCCGCGCGTGGTGAAAGCCATCCAGGAACAGGCCGAAAAGCTCATCTTCGGCCAGATGAACATCGTCATTCCGCCCGCGACCGTGGCCCTGGCCGAACGGCTGAACGAACTCACGCCGGCCGCGATCGACCGCTTTTTCTTCTCCAACAGCGGCGCGGAGGCTGTGGAGGCCGCGGTGAAGCTGGCGCGACAGGCCACGAAACGTCGCAATATCATCGTATTTCAGGGGAGTTTTCATGGCCGCACCCATCAGGCCATGGCCATGACCACCTCGAAATACATCTATCGTTACGATTACCAGCCGCTGCCCGGCGGTATTTTCGTCGCGCCCTATCCGTATAGCTATTATTACGGCTGGGACGAAGAGCAGACCACCGAATTTTGTCTGCGCCAACTCGATTATGTGCTGCATGGCCAGAGCGCGCCCGATGAAACCGCGGCTGTGGTCATCGAACCGGTGCTAGGCGAGGGGGGCTATGTGCCCGCGCCCGATGGCTTCATGCAGGCGCTGCGCGAGGTCTGCACCGAGCATGATATTCTGCTGGTGGTGGATGAAGTGCAGTCGGGTTTTGGGCGCACGGGCAAGTTCTTCGCGTTCGAGCATGCGGGCGCCGAGCCGGACATCATCATCATGGCCAAGGGGCTGGGTAGCGGTTTGCCCATTTCGGGCATCGCCGCGCGCGCGGATTTGATGGCCCGCTGGAAGCCGGGCACGCATGGCGGCACCTATGGCGGGGGCGCGGCCATTTCAGCGGCCGCGGCCTGCGCCACCATCGACGTGATCCGCGAGGAGAAGCTAGTGGAAAACGCGGCCGAGATGGGTGATTATCTCATGGCGCGGTTGCGCGAACTTCAGGCGCAATATCCGGTCATGGGCGACGTGCGAGGCCGCGGGTTGATGGTGGGGGTCGAGTTCACCGGTCGGGACGGCAAACCCGACCCCGCGACCGCGAGCGCCGTGCTGAAAGGCTGCCTCGAACGCAACCTGCTCCTGCTGGTCTGCGGAAGCTACAACAACGTCATTCGCTGGATACCGCCTCTGATTGTGAACCGCTCACAAATCGACGACGCAGTGACCATCTTCGCCCAGGCCCTGGCCGCCGCGGCATAAGCATTATTATTCATGCCCATCGAGCTCCTCGTTCACATCACCCATGAAGCGGGCGTCAAGGTTGGCGGCATTGGCGCGGTGCTGGATGGGCTGCTCTCGGCCAAAAGTTACAACGACGCCATCCCGCGCAGCATTTTGGTGGGGCCGCTCAATATGGGCAATCGCGCAGAGATGGAGCGTCTGTTCCACCCGCGCAACGGTCTCAAGCTGCGTTTCGCCACGCCCCTGGGTCTGGATACGCTTCCCCCCGCACTAAGCCGCCATTTCTATGACATCGAAGCGCATTACAATGTGCGCATCTACTATGGCCGCCGACCCTTTCGCGGGGTCGAGCACGAGGTCTTGCTGATCCACGCGGCCGACATCGATCCATCCGCGGTTGGGGGATTCAAATACTTCTTATGGGACAAATTCGGTCTGGACTGCGCGCGCTATGAGAGCGACGAGGAATTCCGGCTCTTTGTGAATCTGGCCGAGCCTGCCTACGCCGCGCTCTACCATCTCGCGAATGAGGTGACCGGCCCGCGCGTGCTGCTGGCGCACGAATGGATGGGGCTTCCTCTGGTCATGGCCGCGCGGCTGAAAGACCCCGCGCTCTGGCGCAGCGCGTTCTACGCGCACGAGGTGGCCACCGCGCGGCTGTTGGTCGAGGGGCATCCCGGCCATGACACCCGTTTTTACAATGCCCTGCGCCTGGCGCGCGCCCAGGGCCTGAACCTGGACGCCGTGTTCGGCGACCAGAGCCATTACTTCAAGCACGCGTTGGTGCAGCGCGCGGTCATCTGCGACGGCGTGTTCGCGGTGGGCGACTGGGTGGTGGATGAGCTCCGTTTTCTGGGCGGCGGGTTTGAAGACAAACGCATCGACCTGGTCTACAACGGCGCGCCGGTCGCGCCCCTGACCCTGGCGGAAAAACAGGCCGGCAAACGCCTCTTGCAAGAATACGCCTACAATTTGCTCGGTTTTCGGCCCGATTTCATCTTCACGCATGTGACGCGCTTCGTCACCAGCAAAGGCATGTGGCGCGACCTACGCGTGATGGAGCATCTCGACCGCATGTTGGCGGTTGCAGGCAAGACGGCCGCGCTTTTCACCCTCTCCAGCGCGGAGCCTACGGGTCGGCCGGTCGAGAACGTGTTTCGTTGGGAGAGGGAATACGGCTGGCCTGTGAACCACCGCGCGGACAACGGCGATCTGTTGGGGTTGGAGGCCGATTATTTCTTCAACGGGATCGCGCCTTTCAATCGCGCGAGCCTGGCCTCGAAGATCGTGCTGATCAATCAGTTTGGCTGGAGCCGCGACCGTTGCGGCGAGCGCATGCCCGCGGACATGACCTTCGCCCACCTGCGACACGGCTCGGATCTGGAATTCGGCCAGAGCATCTACGAACCTTTTGGCATCGCGCAGGTCGAGCCGCTGAGTTTTGGCGCGCTGTGCGTCCCCTCTAATGTGTGCGGATGTGTGGGTTTTGTGGAAAAGGCGGCCGCGGACATGCCCCATTTCCCCAACCTCATCGTGGCCGATTACGTGACCCCGCCCCCCGGCCAACATTTCGAGACGCCCTGGGACGCGTTGCGCATCGACCAATACGACCGCGACCAGATCGAGATAGCGAACAGTCGCATCGTGGCCGAAAGCATCGCCTCGCGACTCCCCCTCAACGACGCCCAGACCCAGCGCCTGCTCGATTATGGTCAGGAAGCGGGATCGCGCATGAGCTGGGAGGTGGTGGCGCGGGATTATTTGCTGCCGGCGCTGGCGCGCCTTCTGAGCTAAACCGAGATCATTTTTGATTTATGCCTCATTGGTCGCGAATGCAACCTCGCTTTTTCGCGCCCACAGCTTTTAGAAAAAACCTTTAATCCGACGTGCGCTGATAGAAGTCCAGCTGCACGCTGCCATAACGACGGCTATCGTAGCGCTTCAATCGCGCCAATTCCACTTCCTCGAATTCTTTGGGATGAATCTGGACGATAACCTCGCCAGAGGGCGTGAGTAGTTCAGGATGAGCGTCGATCATCTCCAGAGCTTTGCGCCAAAGTCTACGATATTGAGGCGGGGCCACGAAAATGTAATCAAAGGGATCCACATCCTGCCGCGCCAGATATTTGAATGCATCGCCCCGAACCACATGCGCGCGCGAGACCAGACCGGTCTGTTTCAGATTGCGGCCAAGCACTTTCAAAACAACGCCTGAGCGTTCGACAAAGACGACTTCGGCCGCGCCGCGGCTAAGCGCCTCGATTCCCACCGCACCCGTGCCGCCGAACAAATCCAGCATGCGCGAACCAACGACGCTCGCTCCCAGAATGTTAAATAGAGCCTCTTTGGCCCTATCTGTGATGGGACGCGTGCGCTCACCCGGCGCAGAATCTAAGCGACGGCCTTTGGCCGTTCCGGCGATGACTCTCATAAACGTTTTGCATGTAGCGCAAAACCACGAAACTCCTGGCAAGGATGGAGAATGAATACAGATTCTCGCTGACGCCAGATCATAACGCCTCGAGCGCTGACCTTTACAAACATTCAGCTGTCGGCTGAAACAGAAGAGTTGTATCGAGTCGCACTCTATTATACTATAACAACCGGTGGTTCACAGTTTATCCTTACCAGGTTCTTTCACGCATGTCCCACTTTGTTCGTTTGGCCATCGAGTTCAATATGCATTTTCGCGGCGCAAGATTGCTTGCAGCGCTGACATTGCTTGCATTTTTCGCGGTCATGCCCCGAGACTTGGCGACGACCCGCGCGTTTGCGCCAAAGCCCGCGTCATCCAAAGCCATCGATTTCACTGATCCGTCTTATTGGCGAAAAGCATTGGAACAGCCCCATGCCGATGGCGAGATCCTGGTGGCTTATCCTCCGGCGGTTTTCTCGGCTCCAACGTTGAAACGCCCCGAGCGTTTGGCTAAGGCCCAAACCATTGAAACGATTCCCAGCCTCAATATGGTGCGTTATCGCGTCGCCACAGACATGGCTCCGTTGCTCGCGGCGCTCAACGCCGATCCAAATATCGAGTTCGCGGAGCCCAATTATTTGCTTTTTCCCTCTTTCTCACCCAACGATCCTTACTATATTCAATACGCGGCCAACGATTCCATTGCGGGAGGCGGTTATTTGAATCGCATCAACATAGAGCAGGCGTGGGACATGACGCGTGGCGCTCCCAATATCATTGTAGCCATCATCGATAGCGGCATCGCCCTGGATCACGAAGATATAGCCGACGGACTTTGGCAAAATCCCGGCGAAATCCCGGACAACGGGCTTGACGACGATGGCAATGGTTTGGTGGACGATGTCTATGGCTGGAATTTTGCTGCTGAATCGCCCAATGTGGATGATTGGCACGGACACGGAAGCCATGTGGCCGGCATCGTGGCCGCGCGCATGAACAATGGTCGGGGTATTGCCGGCATTGCGCCCAAGACCAAAGTCATGGCGGTGGGCGTGTTTTCGCCGCCAGGGTTTGGCACTTTCGCAGACGAAGTGGAAGCCATTCTTTACGCCACCGACATGGGCGCGAGCGTGATCAATCTCAGCCTTGGCAGCACAGCTTACAGCCTGGGTGAACAACGAGCAGTGGAATACGCGGTGCGTCATGGCGTGGTGGTCGTGGCCGCGGCGGGCAACAATGGTCGCGAGATTCACCACTGGCCTGCTGCGCACGAAGCCGCCATCGCCGTGGCAGCCACCACGGCCACAGATCAGCGCGCATCTTATTCAAACATGGGCGATTACATCGATGTGGCCGCGCCTGGCTCCTCGATCTGGTCGCTCAATCGTTGGGGAGGGTATGTAGCCAACAGCGGCACCAGCATGGCCGCGCCGCACGTGGCGGGCCTGGCCGCGCTGGTGCTGGCCCGCAACCCCACCCTCGCGCCGGCCGAAGTTCGAGCGATCATCGAAAATAGCGCCACAGATCTGGGCGCGCAGGGATGGGATAAGGCATTCGGACATGGCCGCATCGACGCCCAAGCGGCTCTTGAAGCCGTCCCCCCTTATCAGGGCGAAATTCCCCCGCGCATGCCCGATTGGCTACGCGCGCAAGTATGGCCGCCATTGTGCACCGAACGCGTTGCATCCGGCGGATTTGAAAATGGCGCGAATGAAAGTTGGACCCTGACAGGAACAGCGGCTTTCACTGACACAGTGGCGGCCGAAGGGAAACGCTCGCTTTTTCTGGCGGGCGCTCCGGCCGCGCAGGGTGATGCTTTTCAAATCGTTTCCCTTCCCGCAGACCTAAACGCGGCCACACTGGCTTTTGCGCTGCGCGCGGAAAATGATGACCGCGATTTAGGCGATGATCCGGCAGCCCCCGGACGCGATTTTCTGCGGGCCTGGCTGCGCACTCGCGATGGCGAACCACTGCTTGAACTGCTGCGCGCCGGCAATGCAAATTTCAATCTGGCGACAGGACTGCCTTGGGACCGCTATCTGCACGTCTTCTCGGCCGACGAGCTGACATTGTTGCGCGAACACGAGGAAATCCAAATATGGTTCTATGCAGACAACGGCCCCGATCCCGCCATCACCCGTTTTTTCGTGGATGATGTTCGTTTTTGCACTTCGGGCCGACCACTCTATTTGCCCTTGACGCTTCAAGAATAAGTAGGCAAACCCGAATTCATTCCCTTCTCGCTCCTTCGATATCATGTCGCAACGAGCTTTTCTCATCCTTTCCTGGCTCTTCGCCGCGCTGGCCGGCGCGGGGCTGGTTATGCTCATATGGCGCTTTCCCCCCGTCGATGGCCTGGTGGCCCTGGCCTTACTGTTGCTTTTCCTGGCCATAGCCGCGGGCTCCGCGCCTATCTGGTATCGCGTGCAACAACGTTGGTCGCCGAAAACCGCAACCGGAAGCCTGCCTTACATCGCGACGCGCCAGGGCGTTTGGACAGGACTGTTCGTCAGCATGGTCATCTTTTTGCGCATTTTCCGCTTGCTCGACTGGGTTTTGGTTTTTGTTTTGTTCACCTTGCTGGTGATGACGGAAGTGTTCTTGCAACAACGCCGACAACTACGCGAGATTCGTAAATCCTCGACAAAAACCGTTCGTCGATCGCGCTCAAGCGCGCCAACATACCAACGCGCCAAATCCGCTTCTCGGAAAAGGTCGGTCAAAAAGAAGTAGCAAGCAACCACTGACCTACAGGCAAAACGTCTCATGGCAGATTTTCTCCTAACAAGCCGCACATCGCTCTACAACAATATTCGTCAATGACCACCTAAACGCGCGTTTTCTCATATGTCGGCAAAACAAAAGGGGGTGGGGAGGTGGTTCGCCCCAAATGTGCATCTAGCGCATGAGCCAAGGCGACGCGATCATCCCAGGGGTGTTCGATTTCTCCAAAACACATGGACTGCTCGTGCCCCTTGCCACAAACCATGACGACATCACCAGGGCGGGCGTGCGTCAGCGCCAAGCGCATGGCGCGATAACGGTCTGGTTCTAACAAGACTTGGCCTCCGACGCGTTGACACGCGCGAGCAATGGCCGCCATAATGGCCTGCAAATCCTCGGTGCGCGGGTCTTCGGCCGTGATGATAGCAAGATCGGCCAAGCGACCCGCCACCTCGCCCATCATCTCGCGCTTGTCCACATCGCGCAGGCCGGCCGACCCAAACACCGCAATGACTCGTCCCGAGGTCAAATCGCGCGCGGCGCGCAGCGCAGCATCCAACGCAAAGGGCGTGTGCGCAAAATCGACAATGGCGACAAAATCTTGGCCGCGTTCGATGCGCTCCATGCGTCCTGGGATGCCCTTCATCGCGAACACGCCTTGCTGGATAGCCGCATCGTCGATGTTCAAAGCAAAGGCCACCGCTATTGCGGCCAGCGCGTTATATACGGTGAATCGCCCCGGCATTCGCGCCTCCACCTCCACTCGCCGGCCCAACCCGCGAGCAACAAATCGAACGCTTTGTGCGCCCAACTCGATTTTCTCGGCCCGCACATCCCCGCCGCGCACCCCATAACTAAGCATTTGTCGCGGCGCATGAGCCAGCATCGGTTCAAAAGAGATGTCGTCTGCATTGAGAATAGCCATTTTAGGCAAGTGAGATTTGAATCGATTCGCCCGCGTCATATCCAACAACCGCGCCTTCGCCGCGAGATAACCCGCATAATCGCCATGTTCGTCCAAATGTTCATGGGTCACGTTGGTCACTACGGCCAGATCATAATCCACGCCGGCCACACGCCATTGGCTTAGCCCATGCGAAGTTGTTTCCACCACGGCCCATTGGCCGCCCGCATCGACCATTTCACGCAGCGCCGCTTGCAAGGTGAGCGCGTCTGGCGTGGTGGTGTGCAGCCCTGTCTCCACAATCCGTTCGCCAATACGCGCGTGCACGGTGGTGAGCAATCCGGCATTGCGCCCCGCGGCCGTGAGAATGCTGTGAATAAAGGCGCTGGTGCTGGTTTTGCCATCGGTCCCCGTCACGCCGATGACGCCCATGCGTCGCGTGGGAAATCCTTCCCACGCAGCCGCGAGCAAACCCAATGCCCGACGAGCGTCGCGCACGCGAAGATAAGGCGTCGGCAGTTGCAGCGCCTTTTCCCCCACCACAGCGACAGCGCCGCGACGAAGCGCCTGTTCGATAAATCGATGACCATCCACGCGCACGCCAACATAGGCCACGAAAAGCGCTCCCGGACGGACCTGTCGCGAATCGGCCGTGATGTGACGAATGAGCAGGTCTGGCTGAGAGCACGACAAGCCCAACGCCTGCGCCAACTGACCCAAGGTTTGAGCGCGAGGGGGATGAATCGCTGTCATGCGCGCCATTATGCCATGAACCGGAACGCGACTCAAGGAACGACTCATGGTTGGGCCATCTTCGTCTCGATTCCCAATCGCGGCTCCTCGATCCCCATCCTGATGAAGATTTGATTCTCATCGGCCCGCGGTGCTATAATCTTTTGCCGATTCAAAACCCAATTCACCCTTGAGGTCTTTTTTCATGGAAACGTTCGTTCTCATAGCGCAGCTGTTGCTCAGCGTGGTCATTTCTGTATTGGTCATCCTGCAAACGCAAACCAGCGGTGCGGGCAGCGTATTTGGTAGCGACACATCGGTCTATCGCACCCGACGCGGACTGGAAAAAACGCTTTATCAGGCCACCATTGTGGTGGGCGCGCTCTTCTTCATTATTTCCCTTGTCGCGGCCCGTTTGGTCTAAGACTGACATCAATCTGAAACCGGTTCCATCTTGAGTCGTCACGTTCGTTGGCAAGCCGCGTTAGCCCTTTTGGGCATTCTTCTTGTTGCATCCCTCTTAAGTTACGCGGCCTATTCATATACGACCGAATACGTCCCCGCCCGTGGGGGCGTTTTTGTGGAGGGCGTCGCGGGCAATCCTCAATATATCAATCCTCTTCTGTGCCAATACAATGAGGTGGACCGCGACCTTTGCGCGTTGGTGTTTAACGGGTTGTTGAAATTTGATGAACAAGGAGAGCTGCAACCCGATTTGGCCGAAAGCTGGGAAATCGGCCCCAATAGCGATGTATTCACCTTCACCTTGCGCAGCGACGCGCGCTGGCATGACGGCCTGCGCATCACCGCGGATGATGTGCTTTTCACCGTCGAGCTCATGCAGGACCCCGACCTGCCCGTTTTGCCCGACCTTGCCGCACTGTGGCGCACAGTCATCGCCAAAAAGATCGATGATCGCACGGTGCAATTCCAACTCTCTGAACCTTTTGCAGCGTTTCCCGATTTCACGACCATTCGTTGGTTCGGGGTTCTTCCCAAACACTATTGGCAACGATACACCCCGCGCGAGCTGGTGCGCGCGCAGTTAAATACGCAACCCATTGGCAGCGGACCGTTCCGCGTGACGGAGATCGACAGCTTGCATGTACGCCTGGAGCCCAATCCGCGCGCGTTTGACGCCCTGCCATTTCTCGATGCATTGGAATTCCGTTTTTTCCCCGACTACGCCAGCATCCTGGCGGCCGCGGAGGCTGGCGAGGTGCATGGGATCAGACGCATCCCTCCCGAACACCTGGCGCGAGCCGAAGCCATGCCCAACCTGCAATTGTTCACCTCGCCCCTGCCCGGATACACCCTGATCTTGCTCAATTTGGATTCACCGAACGCCTCCTTTCTGAGCGATGTGCGCGTGCGCCAGGCCCTTGCTTATGCCATCGATCGCGACCGTTTACTCAAAGAAACCATACCCGGCGTAGGGCTCAAGGCCGATAGCCCCATATTGCCCGGAACATGGGCCTACAATCCCGATATTCCCACCTATGATTACAACCCCTCGCGCGCGAAGGCGTTGTTGGAAGAGGCCGGTTGGATCGATTCAGATGGCGATGGCGTACGCGAACAAGAGGGGCAACAACTTGAATTGATTCTGCTCAGCGATGACGCGCCATCCTCCACCTTGGTCAATCAAGCCATAACCGAGGATTGGACCCGCATCGGCGTGCGGACGATCTCGCAACCCGTTTCTTTCACTGGCCTGGTCAGCGACTTTTTGGTCCCGCGCAATTTTAGCGCCGCCATTGTCAGTTGGGAATTCATCGGCGACCCCGATCCATATCCTCTGTGGCATTCGACTCAAATTGCCCCCGAAGGGCAAAACTATGGCGGTTGGCGCAATCGCACGGCCGATATCGCCATGGAGCAAGCGCGGGTGACGGCTGACAAAGAAATCCGACGTCAACTATATTATCAGTTTCAAGAGGTGTTTGCTCAAGAACTGCCCGGAATTTTGCTCTATTATCCGCTTTACACTTACGGCGCGTCCACAGCAGTGCAAAATATGGAAGTCGGACGCCTGAATGAACCCTCTGAACGATTCCGCACCTTTGCTCAATGGCACCTGTTGCAAAGAAAGGTGACGCTTTCAGAAAGGCGCACACTGAAGTTTGACAAACTCCAGGAATAGTGTAAAATATAATTGCTTATATGGATAGGCCGATGTGGCGGAACTGGCAGACGCGCTGCGTTCAGGGCGCAGTGGGCATAGGCCCGTGGGGGTTCAAATCCCTCCATCGGCACTTTCCCAAAACAGCCCGCCGAAAATCGGCGGGTTTTTTCTTGGAGCGGGATCATGGCCAAGTCCAACCCTCTTTTTCAGCGCCAATTGTTGAGCACGCGTCAGATGCTCACGGCCATCGCGGTGTTGGCCTGTTTGGCGTATATCATCTTATATAGCGGCCGGGTTGTAGCGGGAGTGCGCGCTCAGCGCAAATTGGTCGAACTGCAAAAGACCGTGGCCGAACGCGAAGCGTTCCGTCAAGAGGTGGAAACGCTGCTGGAGCATGTGGACGATCCGGCGGTCATCGATGCATATGCCCGCGAAGAACGCAACTGGGTGAAACCGGGCGATCAACCGGTGGCGCCCATCATTCGCGATGCACCCATCGACCCGCAACCCGCCCCCGAACCTCGCATTCAGCAAACCCGTCCAGAACCCAATTGGCGCTTATGGTGGAAGCTGTTGGGGTATGAATAAGGCGTTGCTCGTGTAACAAAAAAATTAGCAGACGTTGGCGCCCTCTCGCCAAAAACACCAACGCCTGCCACCCTCGCCCACCGAAACGAGAAACTCATTCGGTGGTGGGTCTTCGCGAACAGCCATTGTTCGCGAAGACGTCGGCAATTCTATTCTAGCAGAGAAACACCATTTCAAACTCTGACGCCTTCTCAATTTTTCATATTTCCTCTCACAAACTCTTTCAAACTCTCACAAACTCTCGCCAATGGCCGCCATTTCGTGTACAATGTTTGGCATGAACGCTCTATTGGCCGCCTTCACCCCAACCATTGATATCGAACAATTACAAAAGGACATTCATAAGGCGTTAAAACAATATGCGCGCACAGGCCGGCATGATGCCATTTCCTACTTGAGAGCCTCTCGCGCTTCCATGGCCAAACATGAACGCGATGATGGCGGCAACCATGTATTAAGGGATGCGCTGGAACAGCTGCGTCGGAGCCATCCTATCCATCACGAATTACTGTGCATTCATTTGCTCGAGGGGAAGCCAATGTCCATCGCCTGCCGGGTGGGAAATTGGGGGGAATCCACAGCCTATCGAGAACAGCAGTTTGCACTGCGACAGTTGGCTGAAATTGTGTGGGAAGCGGAAAAACGCATCTATCAAGAACTGGAAGCTCGTTTTTTTCAACGGGTCTCGCCCAGCGCTATGGGGAAAGTGTTTGGTCTCGACCGCGCGATTCGCCGTGTTCTGGAATTGTTGTTCGAACGGGAAAATCGTCCCATTGTTCTCATCGAGGGCGTGGGCGGCATAGGCAAGACCACCCTTGCTGAACGGGTCGCGCTACAAGCCATCGTGAATGGGCAGGTCAACGACTTGGGCTGGGTTAGCGCCCAAATGATGCGATTTACAACCGATGGAGCGATTCGCCCTCTGCCTGATCCCTTGCGCTCCACCACCCTGTTACTGGACGCATTGACAACGCAGCTTTTAGAAGACGCGGAATCGGCCGCGCCAGTGACGACCTTAGAACGCCAGGTTTGGCTTTTGCAACGACAACTGAAGGAAAAACCTAGCCTCTTGGTGTTCGATAACTTAGAAACGGTGACTGATCTAGAAGCTTTATTGCCGATTTTACGCAAATTATCCAATTCCGCACCGATTTTACTCACATCCCGCATGAGTTTGCCTGTTGAATCGGAGATATACCATTATCGCATGCAGGAGTTGGACGAAAATGACGCCAAAGCGCTTGCGAATTATGAAGCCGAACTGCGCGGCATCTCCGCGTGGCGACAGGCCACTGAGAGCGAGTTTGCAGCATTATATGAAACGGTGGGCGGGAATCCTATGGCCCTCAAATTGGTGCTAGGGCAACTACGCTATCATGCCCTGGACGACATCCTGGCCGACGTCCGAGCCGCGCGCGGCAAAAGCATTAAGGAAATGTATCGATATATTTATCAAAGAGCATGGAAACAACTGAGCAGCGAAGAGAGGACCGTTCTACTAACCTTGCCGCTGGTGGCGCCGCGCCCCGGGAATGTGACGTTCATTTTAGAGGCGTCTGGCCTGCCGCCAGAAACCACGCGTGATGCGCTTCGCCGCCTGGTGGATCTTAATCTGGTGGACCGTCGGGGAGATCTGCGGGAGAGTTATTACACAATTCACAGCCTCACGCGCGCCTTTTTGGAAGAACAAATTTTACAATGGCGGTAGCCTCCTCTTTCGACGCGAACGCGATCTTTCACCAAAACATCCAGCGAGCGGCCGAACACATGCGCCGACGCCTGGAGCGGCTTCACGATCACGCGGCCAACGATGCGGTTCAGCACGCATTGGCGCTGCTGAATTATGGGCTCCAATCGCCCGACGCCTGGCCAGCGGTGAGCCGCATTCTTCTGTTGGTCACCCCCCATATGGAACGGGCCGGACGCTGGAGCGACTGGCTTCCTTATCTCTACGAGGGGCTCGCGCAAAGCCAAGAACATCATGAAATCGATACGGAAGCGGCCATTCGCTTTTATTTGGGCGTGTTCGCGCATCAGCTGGGCCGCTACGACGAAGCCATTGAACATTTCTCCCGGAGCGAAACTCTTTACGCGCGCTTGGGCGACGAGCGTTCGCGCGCGCGAACGCTCACCCGCCAGGCCGCGGCGCTAAAGCGCAAGCGCGAATTTGCCAAAGCGCGGGAATTGCTGTGGAAGGCTATCCACATTCTGGGAGAAAGCGATCCGGAAACAGCCCACAGTTTTCTGCTCTTGGGCGCGATTCATCACGACCAACATCAATGGGAGAAGGCGGAGTCTTATCTTCGCAAAGCCGTGGAACTTGCGCAGCAAAGAGAGGACTTGTTGCGGCTTGCAGCATGGGGATGCGCCAATTTGGCGACCACATTGACGCGGCAACAAGCGTTCGAGGAGGCCGAACGTTGCTTTCATCGAGCGATGACGCTGTTCGAGAAAATCGATGATCCCATCAATCGCGCCATTGCCCAAATGAACCTGGGCAATATGCTCTTAAAACAGGATCAGCCCGCGGCGGCCATCGAACAATATCGGAGCGCTTTTTCCATCTTTCGACAAGTGTACGATGCGCACAATCTGGCCCTAATTCAGATCAATCTTGGCTTAGCTTATCGCGAACTTGGCGATTGGAAGCAGGCTGAAGAGGCTTATCTCGCGGGCATCGAGAGTTTTCAACGGCTCCAGGACGCCGAAAGGCTGGCCAATGCTATCGCCGGTTTGGGACTTGTTTACTTACGCCAGAACCGCCTCGATGAAGCCATTGAACAGCTCGAACGAGCTTTGCGGTTGGTCCCCGCCACAGGGCAAACCCCGCGTCAGGCTTTCCTGTTCAACGAAATCACCAAACATTTACAAGCCATTCGCGGCCAGGAGAATAAAGCGCCGCCCTGAATGAATGAGGGGCTCCGGAGATAAACCGAAGCCCCTCACTTCCAAAATGAGGATGTCGTCATCCGCCGCAAGTTCCATCTTCACAGTCAATTAACTGTGGCGTAGGCGTCGGCGTGCCGCTATCGGCCACAACAAAAGCCGATTGATCGACCCGAGCGCTACGATGCACCAATTGAGCGGTGGAATGGACCAGCAGAACGCCGGCGAAGAACAGCGCCAAGATCATGGCGCGGAACCAGAAGCGCGTTTTCATGAGCAAACCTCCGTTCGAGCAATGGATTGAGAAGAGGAGGTTCACCGGCGGATCGATCCCGACCGACTAAGGTCGCTGCATGCTGGCCGACAAACCTAATCGATGCTATTCTCTCCTGCGCATCGGAGAATCTACGTACAGGGTAACCGAAATCCCCGATCATTAAACGCGTTATTTCTTTGCATTCGCCGCAAAAGTTTTGTGCAATTCCTGTAATGCATCATATTCGATTTTCCACTCTGCTTGCACGTCATCTGGAAGCGCGCGAACGTTCGGCCAGTTGGTTGGCCCGCCGCGTGGGCGTGTCGGCGGCCACGGCAAACCGTTGGCTTTCTGGCGAGACGCGTCCGCAAACGCCCGAGCGAGTCATCGATATTGCCAGGGCATTGGGCATTACGGAGCCAGAGGCCATCAACGAGCTTCTCACCGCCGCCGGATACGCGACATCAATCGGACCACAAAGCTCGCGTACGCGCGAAAAGGGCGCCAACAAGCCCCTCGACCTTAATTGGGACATCTCATCATTGCCAGAGGACCGTGCATCCGAACCCTCATCTAGCCCTTCGCGCTTTTCGATTACCGCGCGGTGGGCCAATTTAAGACGCGGTTTTCGACGTGGAAAAAGGCCCGCGCTCGCCATTCCGAGACATTGTGGCCATGCGCCCGTTCGCTTGCAAGAGCAAACCCTGGCTCTTTCCGCCGCGTTTGGCGTCTACTTTGTCGGCCTGTTAGAGCGAGAGAACTCGTTTGTGAGTCTGCAAAACCAATTGGAGATGGGAGACGCCCATCCGGCTTCGACGATCGCCTATGTCGATGTGGTGCAACGTTTATTGAGCAATGAAACGCACATCATCATTCTGGCTTCGTATGGCGGCATGGGCAAAAGCACGGTGGCGGCGCAAATCATACGTTGCCTTTTCGAGTTGGGCGCGGCGGACGTCATACTGGGAGACAGCGCCAAATCGAAAATCATCGACGCGAATCTCGGCGAACCCAAAGCCATTGAACCGGGTTATTCGGATGCTATTGGATTCTTTTACCGCTTGCGAGAACAATTGGGGCTGCCGCAACAAACGCGCATCAGCCCCAAGCAATACACGCGAGATATTCGCGATCGATTGTACGGTCGTCGAGCGATCATCTTCGTCGATAATCTGGAGACGGTCGCGGCCCGCGATCAGATCGTTCGCTTCCTTTCGGCTGTGGTTTCGCCGAACATCCGAGCGTTGGTGACGACGCGACGCGCTTTTCGAGAAACGGAATATCCGGGCAAAACCGCGCTTGTTCACTTGCGCCCCATTACAGATATCAGCGACGCCGCCATCTTTCTGAGATGGCACATCGATCGGTATCGGCATGAAAACCCCTTACTAACTCGTTTATCCCTCTCGCTTGATGAAGCGCATCTTCAACGCCTTATTCAGGTCACAGGCGGAATGCCCCTACTCATGCAAATTGTCGCCAGCAATGTGGCCCGATTATCATGGAGCTATCTCGATGACCTGCCCAAGCTGTTGGGAGATGCATTGCTCAATTCCCTCTATGAGCAGGCGTGGCGAGAATTGCAAGCCGAGGGCCGGGCCGGTCGAGCAGCCCAACGCGTTTTGCAGCGAATCGCCCATCATACGCACTCGGGCCATCGCATTACTTTTGACACAATGCGCGGTTGGTTCAAGGCCGACAGACGTCTCGAACTGCTTCCCCAAAGCCTGACGCTTCTTTATGAGAGGTTTCTGATCGTCAACAACGATTTAGAGCAAGGCGATTTCGCCATCACGCCATCTTTAGCGGAATTCGTTTCCAGACAATGAGTTTCTCGCCTCAAGAGGATGACATGACCATCGATTGGGACGCGCTTCACCTCCTCGCCCAAAAACTGGATAGCGCCGATCTCACGCCAACCGGGCTCGATGTAGCCGAATGGTCGAAGTTGGACTCAGCGCTATCTCGGGCGCTTCGCGAACGCGACGACGAAGCCGTGGTGCGTTTGCGCTTGCTCTTTGGCTTCTTGCTGGCTCGAGACACGGTGACGGGCCTGCAAACCATGCAACGATTAGAAAGAGAAGCCATCGAATCGGCCAAGAGGCTGGAGGATTGGCAAAACCTGGCCGATTTTTTGGGCGCGCAAGGGCATAATCTCCATAGAAAAGGCTATCATGAAGAGGCTATCGAGTCGTTCGAACAAGCCTACGCTCTTTACACCCAACTGGATCAACCCTTTGAAGCGCTAAAGAATTGGTTCATGACAGCGTTATGTCATCGGGCGTTAGGTGATCGGGAAAAAGCTCAGAATATCATTCGCGATATCCTCCAAAACGTCGATGAGCATGATCCCTGGCGGGGGAATCCATTGCAAGTGAGGGCGTGGCTGCTTCGCGACGAAGGGCGGTTGGAAGAGGCGGAACAGGCTATGCGCGCCGCGCTCGAAGCTCATGCTCAGGTTGCGGATGGCGATATTTTGGTGGCGGGCGCGTTGGCGGATTTGGGCGAGATTTTGAGCATGCAAAGGCGTTTCACCGAAGCTGAACCCTGTTTTCGGCAAAGTTTGGCAATACTCGCCCGTCACCCGGGACAATATCAACGTCAGGTCGCGCGCACGCAATGGAAATATGGCGAAATGCTGATCGAAACCGGTCAACCAAACGCGGCCTTGACCTTGCTCGCCAAGGCTGATGACGCCATTCGCCCATACGGTGCGTATTATGACCTGTTATGGCGGATCGAATTGGCCCGAGCGCTGGCTTACATAAAATTACACAATCTCCCAGGAGCATGGCGCAAGTTTCGAATAACCCTCCGTTTGCGTCGCGAACTCAATCTCTCAAACTGGATACTGGTCAAACAAATGCTGCGTCGATTTTTTTGAACCGACGCATAATCCTCAAGATGAACGCAGCGTCATAACCGGAGGGGCGGTTAATCCTCTCTTTTCTCTTCCCATATCAGCCTGGCCAAACGTCTTCCCGTGGGTGTGGCGGCCAAACCGCCGCGCGCGGTTTCCTTAAAGCGTTCATCCATTCGACGACCAATCGCGCCCATGGCATCAATGACTTCATCAGCCGGGATTACACTTTCGACCCCGGCCAACGCCAGATCGACGGCTATGAAACATTGCGCCGCGCCGGCCGCATTGCGTTTTACACAAGGGATCTCCACCAAGCCGGCCACAGGATCACAAACCAGGCCCAACATGTTTTTCAACGTCATGGCCACGGCATGGGCTGATTGACGCGGGGCCCCGCCCAACAATTCCACGGCTGCGCCCGCGGCCATTGCGGCCGCGCTCCCCGTTTCAGCCTGACACCCGCCAGCCGCGCCCGAAACGCTCGCCCGACGAAAGATCACCCCGCCAATCCCGGCAGCCGTAAACAGCGCATCCACCAATTGCTCATCCGAAAACCCGCGCATCTCTTGCAGCGTGAGCAACACGCCGGGCAAGATGCCGGCCGAACCGGCCGTGGGGGTGGCCACGATGCAGCCCATGCCCGCGTTCACCTCATTCACCGCCATGGCCCGCGCAACCGCTCGGCTCAAAATAGGACCGGTGATCGGCTCGCACCCCGGTTCAGACAACCAGTTCCACAGTCGATGTGCGTTGCCGCCGCTCAGGCCGCTAAGCGACATAACCGGCTCGGCCAATCCATGCTCCACACTTTCGCGCATGGTTTCCAGCCGTTCACGCATCCGCTCGCGCAGTTCTTCCCGTTTGCGGCCGCTATGTTGCATCTCGGCCCGAAGTGCGATTTCGTGTAATGGCAGGCCCTGGTTCTCGGCCAGATCCACCATCTCGGCAATGGATTCGATCATAAGTTCACAGTTCGGAGTTCACGATTGATCGTTGAGAGTTGATGGTTGCACTTAGCCCATGATCGGGGGCACATGCCGCACCCAACGCACCCAGTGGAAATCTTCCAACGCCTCCACCAGCTCTTCGGGAATGTGATCATCGGTCTCATAGACCATGATGGCGTCGCCTCCGCGTTGTTTACGCCCCACGCGCAAAAAAGCCACATTGACTCGATGGTCCAACATGAGACCGGTGACGATATTGATGGTGCCGGGGCGGTCTTCAGCCACCACGATTAGGGTGTCGTATTTTCCGCTAAATCTCACAGGAAAGCCCTGAATCTGGGTGATTTCCACCACACCCCCGCCTACGGACGCGCCCTCTATCACCACCTCGCGCCCCCAGGCCTTGAGATGGAGTCGCGCCGAATTGGGATGTGCGTCCTCGCCCAAATCCACTTTCTCAAACGCCACCCGCATCCCCTTTTCTCTGGCGATATCCAAGCTATCGCGAATGCGCGGATCGTGCGTGTCCATGCCCAATAAACCGGCCACCAAGGCGCGATCGGTGCCGTGTCCGCGACCTGTTTCCGCGAACGAGCCATGCAAACCGATGAGCGCCTCTTTGGGTTGCACGCCCAGCACCGCGCGGCCCACCTGCCCTAGTCGCACCGCGCCAGCCGTATGCGAGCTAGAGGGCCCCACCATGATAGGACCAATGATGTCGAAAGCGGAGATCGAACGTCGATGAGGCATGAAACCCACCCCCTTGTCTCAACAAATTCGCGGCAATTGCTCTCCGCTCAGCATATCCACCACCCTCAAGCCGCCGATGCGACTGCGCAGGAACACCCGGCCGGGATGCTCCTCCACCACCCGACCGATAATGGCCGCGTCGCGGCCCAAAGGATGGCCGCGCATGACCTCCAGTGCGGTTTCCGCCGCGGACGCGGCGACGATAGCGATGCACTTGCCCTCGTTGGCCACGTAGAGCGGGTCGAAACCCAGAATTTCGCAAGCCGCGCGCACCTGCTCGCGAATGGGGATGGCCTTCTCGTCCAAACGAATCCCCACGCGCGCCTTTTGGGCGATCTCATTCAGCGCGCTGGCCACGCCCCCGCGGGTGGGGTCGCGCAGCACATGCACGCCATCCCCCACGGCTCCGAGCAAGGCGGCCACCAGATCGTGCAACGGGGCCGAATCGCTCTCGATGGTGGTCTCGAATTCAAGCCCCTCGCGCACCGACATGATGGCGATGCCGTGATCCGCGATGGGGCCGTTGATGAGCGCCACATCGCCGGGTTGGGCGCGGGTGGGCGAGATGCGAATCCCGTCCGGGATAAGGCCGATGCCCGTGGTGTTGATGAACGCGCCGTCGCCCTTGCCCTTATCCACCACTTTCGTGTCGCCGGTGATGATGGGAACCCCAACCTCCGCGGCCGCGGCCTGCATGGATTGCACGATCCGCCACAGATCTTCCATGGGCAAGCCTTCTTCCAGGATCAGGGCCGAGGAAAGGCCCAGCGGTCGCGCGCCAGCCATGGCCAAATCGTTCACCGTGCCATGCACGGCCAGCGAGCCGATGTCGCCGCCGGGGAAGAAAAGGGGGCTGATGACAAACGAATCGGTGGAAAAAGCCAGCCGCGCGCCATTGACATCCATCACCGCGGCGTCGTGCAGCATTTCCAGCGTGGGATTGTCGAACGCCTGCACAAACATGCGCTCGATGAGCATCTGCGTCAGGCTGCCGCCCCCGCCGTGCGCCAGCAGCACGGTGGGATAATCGCGGATAGGGATGGGACACTGGAGGGAAGTTAGAAGATCGCGGGGGGCAGTCATCAGGTCACCACTCGACCATATTGATAATAGGCCGCGCAAGCGCCTTCGGTGGACACCATAGGCGCGCCGAGAGGATGTTCGGGCGTGCATTCCGCGCCAAATGCGGGGCACTGGTGAGGCTTCTTCAGGCCCTGCATGATCTCGCCGGCGATGCAAACCGACGATTCCTGGGTGACGATGCCGGTGACCTCGAAACGTTCGGCCGCGTCGAAATCGGCGAACTCAGGCTTTAAACAAAGCCCGCTTTTAGGAATCACGCCAATGCCGCGCCAGGGACGATCACACACCTGAAAGACCTGCTTCACCAATTTTTGCGCAGAGACATTACCCTCGCGCGTCACCGCCCGCACATACTGATTTTCCACGCCCCAACGCCCTTCTTCCAACATCTTCACAACAATGTAAATCCCTTGCAACAAATCCAGAGGCTCGAACCCGGTGGGCGCGATGGGCGTGCGATATTTTTCGGCAATGGGTTCATATTCCCAATAGCCCATTACCGCGCACACATGACCCGCGGCCAAAAACCCCTGCACCAAATTGTGTGGCGAACTGAGAATGGCCTCCATGGCCGGCGGAACCAACACATGCGAGCAAAGAATGGAAAAATTATCCAACCCCAATTGCTTCGCCTGCCACACAGCCATGGCATTGGCCGGCGCGGTGGTCTCGAACCCCACCGCGAAGAACACGACCTGACGATCCGGGTTCTGCTGGGCCAGCTTCACCGCGTCCAGGGGCGAATAAAGCATGCGCACATCGCCGCCTTGGGCTTTGACGCTGAGCAGATCGGCCTCCGAGCCGGGCACGCGCATCATGTCGCCAAAAGTGGTGAAAATGACCTCAGGCCGCCGAGCGATGGCGATGGCTTTGTCAATAAGCTCCAACGGCGTGACGCACACCGGACAACCCGGCCCATGAACCAGCGTGATCTCCTCGGGCAACAGGCGGTCGATGCCGAATTTGATGATGGTGTGCGTCTGGCCGCCGCAGATTTCCATCAACGTCCAGGGCTGCGTGGTCACCTGGTGAATGGCCTGGACGAATTTCTGCGCTTCGGTTTCGTTTCGATACTCATCGACGAATTTCATAATAATAGGTGGTGCGCGTTGCGTAGTGCGTGTTGCGTAATTTTTTGCGGAAAACTCGCGGAAATCGGCTTTTGTCCGCTCAATCGGGTTGCGGGATGTCCAATTCCCCGAGTTCGTCCATCTCTTGCAAGTATTTGAACACTTCCATGGCCTCTTGCTCGTCCACCTTGCTGATGGCGAATCCCACATGCACAATGACATAATCGCCCACCTGCACATCGGGCACATAGGCCAAACACACCTCCTTGACAATGCCGGCAAAACTGACTTTGCCCATGGTCATGCCAAGGGGATTTTCTTGAATTTCGATGACTTTTCCGGGAACGCCTAGGCACATGATTGGATGTCCGTAAACTGCGCTTTGGAAGAAACAGTTATCGATATGCTTCGCGACGATGGCGAATGTAGTGAATAACGACAACGGATTCTTTGGGTAGTATTTCGTATATGATGCGATAATCGCCCACTCGTATCCGAAACAAACGCTCTTGACCTGTCAGCTTTACCGCCTGACGCGGCAACGGCTCCTCAGCCAACGCATCGATTTGCCGAAACACACGCTTGATAACGTTCTTGGGCGCCTTTCGCAAATCTTTTTCAGCAGAACGTTTGAATTCAATCCGATAAGAAGCCATCTTCCAGCAAACGTTTGCGTACAGCCTCTAAGCTAATTGTCGGCTCCTCTTTTCGTTCTGCGATCACTTTCAAATCATGAATATCCTCAAGTAAACGTTCATAAATGTCGATGGGCAAAATTGCGGCGATGCGTTCACCGTGTTCATTAACAATGAATTGTTCATGCTCGATGACAGATTTTTTGGTCAGCATAAAAACCTCCAAGCCCTGAGATGCCTCAGTCGCGCTCCCTATTATGCCATGTTTGATGTAGCCATTCAACCCACTCGTCCACGCCCTCGCCGGTTTTGCAGGAGAGAATGAAGAGGGGCGCGGATTCGTTGACCATGAGCAGGCCGCGGCGGAAATAATCCACGTCGAACTCGAACACATCGATAAGATCGGCCTTGTTTAGCAACACCACATCGGCCGCGGTGAACATGCCGGGATATTTATAGGGCTTGTCGTGTCCCTCGGAAACGCTGGCCACCACCACATTGAGATGTGAACCAAGCTGAAAATTGGCGGGGCACACCAAATTGCCCACGTTTTCGATGAAGAGCAGATCGATGTCGTCGAGAGGCAAATTGGGCAAAGCGGCTCTGATCATGGGCGCGTCGAGGTGGCAACCGCCGCCCGTATTGATCTGGACCACGGGGATGCCGCGCGCGGCGATCTTATCGGCGTCAATGTTCGAGGCCAGATCGCCTTCAATGACCCCGGCGCGAAGCGAGGGAGAGAGACGTTCACTAGTGGCCAGGATCACGCTGGTCTTGCCCGCGCCAGGCGAGGCCATGAGGTTGAGGGCGAAAACGCCCTTCTCGAAAAAGCGTTCTCGATTTTCCAAGGCGACCTGATCATTGGCGCTGAGGATGTTTTGAATGACGGGAATTGTGGGCATCGTTGAAAGCAGGAGAAAAAGAGGACGGGGGGCGAAGCCGACGGGCCTAAACGGGTATTGCACCGAAGTATAACAAGACCCACGCACCGCGGCAAGGAAAGAAATGGATGCATGGACACATTCCGCGTATTTTGTTACAATAGTGGGAAGATACTGATTTATGGCATAGGACTTGAAGATGGAAACATGGTCGTCGAAACGGCGGGTCCGCTCAACAACACAGGCTGTCATCCAGTGAATCATGCCATATGCAACATCCATTGAAGGAAACGCGGCCAAAATCCCACAGCATTCACCCTAACGAAGGAGAAACCATCATGAGTTATCCAAGACCCTGGCTCGAACATTACGACGAAGGGGTGCGCCACAGCCTCAAGCCCTATCCACAACAAACAGTCGTTGACCTGGTGCACGAATCGGCGCAGACGCGACCCGAGAGCCCTATGGTATGGTTTAAGGGCGTCACCCTTACTTACGGGGAAATCGACCGCCTTAGCGACGCTTTCGCGGCGGGCCTGGTGAAGATGGGAGTGAAAAAGGGCGATCGGGTGGCCATACTCATGCCAAACACGCCGCATTATGTCATTGCCGAGTTGGGCATTTGGAAAGCGGGCGGCATTGTGGCTTCCATCAACCCCCTTTACACTGGGCCCGAGTTGGAGCACATGCTCAACGAATGCGAAGCCGAAACCGCAATTGTGCTCACCCTATTTTACGACAAAGTGAAGGGCATTCAAGACAAGACGCCGGTCAAACGCATTATCGCCGCTCCCATCAAGGACTACCTTCCCTCGATCCTTCGTTTTCTATTCACCTTGCTCAAAGAGAAAAAAGAGGGGCATCGCATCGAACTGCAAGCAGGGGATGTATGGTTTGCAGATATTTTGGCGCAAAACCAGGGCGCGTCGCGACCCGACGTGAAGGTGGAGCCACAAGATCCAGCCCTAATTCTTTTCACGGGCGGCACCACTGGCCCCTCCAAAGCCGCACTCGGCTCGCACATGGGCATTATGATGTCGGGTTGGCAGATCCATGAATGGTTCAAAAATACGTTGGAGGATTGGAACGAGGTCTTCCTGACAAGCCTGCCTCTCTTCCATGTGTTCGCGGCCGTAGGCGTGCAAATGGCGGCCTTGACCAGCCGCGGCATGATGGCGCTGGTGCCCAATCCCCGCGATATTGACGACGTCGTGGCCAGCATCGAAAAAACAAAGGCCACCTTTGTCCCTGGCGTGCCCACATTTTTCAATGCACTGCTGCTCCATCCTAAGGTTAAATCGGGGAAAGCCGATCTGACCTCCATCAAGCTTTGCATTTCAGGCGCATCGGCCTTGCTACAGGACACAAAAGAGCGTTTCGAGGCCGTGGCCGGTTGTCGTATTGTCGAGGGCTATGCGCTGACCGAATCCATGATGGCCGCGGTGATTACGCCCATTATGGGCAAGTATAAGGTCGGTTCGGTGGGCATGCCATTGCCCGATGTCGATGTGCGCATCGTCGATGTGGAAACGGGTGAGCAGAACCTTCCTTTGGGCGAAGTGGGTGAAATTCTAATCAAGGCGGATCAATTGATGCTGGGCTACTGGAAACGACCTGAAGCCACCGCGGAGACCATCAAGGACGGCTGGCTTTACACAGGCGACTTGGGCTATCTCGATGAAGAAGGCTATCTCTTCATTGTGGATCGCAAGAAAGACGTGATCAAACCGAGCGGCTTCCAGGTTTGGCCGCGCGAGGTCGAAGAAGTGATCGCCAGTCATCCAGCCGTGCGCGAGGTTGGCGTGGCCGGTGTGCCCGATCCGCGCACCACCGAGGCGGTGAAGGCGTGGGTTGTGTTGGAAGAGGGCGCCCAACTCACCGCGGAGGAGCTTCGCGCCTATTGCAAGGAGAAACTGGCTGCGTATAAAGTTCCCAAGCACATTGAGTTCCGCTCCGAATTGCCCAAGAGCGCTGTGGGCAAAGTGTTGCGTCGCGAATTGCGCGATGAAGGCTGATCGCCGTTAGCCAAAACCCGCTTTAACAAAAAGGCGACGGGTTTGCAAGACCCGTCGCCTTTGCTTATCGCGCAATCAACCCTATGCCAGAGGCCTGGCTACGATAATTGTGACCGCTGGCATAAATGCGAATGCGCACGACTTTAGCCGGTCGGGGAAAGGTGGGGCTATTGAGAAAATCGGGCGATTCATAATCGTACCAGACAAACTTGGGTATCTTTTCCCCATTGCGAATAGGCCAATTCGCCACTGGATCTTCAGAATAAAATCCCCACGTCCAAAATTGAGGATTGCCGTTCACATCAATGAAGTCGATGCGGGCCATAAGGGGAAACTCTGACGACTGCTGCCCGCCGCCCGGCAAACTTTGGCTCAGGATCAGCACATCCATGCGCAATTTCAAACTATCGAAATCGAGCACATCCGCGTTGATTTCCTGCACGATCGCGGTTTCGGTGTGGATGCCCTGCTCGCCGTCGCGCACAAAATAGGCCGCGCGACGGTTGCCGCTTTCCACGATGCTCACCGTTCCTTTCTCCACCGTGCTGGGGTCTCCGGCATCCACAATGGCTTCGATCTGCCATGCCGATTCCAATGGCTCGCTAAAATCGCCGTTCTTGACCAGATTGATCGGTCCCGCCTGGGGCGGAGCGGGCGGTTCGCCGAGGACAATGGCGGTGCGCTGACCTTCCTCCAGCACCACCATTTGATTCTGCGCCTCCACCTCGATACGCCCTCCGCGCGCGCTGACCTCGGTGGTTTCGTTGCTCACATTGATGGCGGCATCGTCGCCGGCTTGCATGCGAATGCGCCCATGAGGAGTTTCCACCAATAGCTCCAGGGGTCGCGAGGATTGGGCGCTACTGGTGATGCGAGCCTGCCCCAATGTGAGATGAAACGTCACTTCCTGCGGCAATGTGCTGCGCTGAAAACGGGGCTCGCGAGCCTTTTGAAAGATGACTTCGCTGTTGCTGCGCAACTGCAACGAAACCAACGGTTGCGCGCTTTCCTCGCCATCGGCCACAGTGATATTGGCGCGCGCATTTTCATCGGTGCGCACAATATCGCCCTCGCGCAATTCCAACCTATCCACCACGGCCGACGTCTCCTCCTTGTTGGCGTGAAACACCAATATCGCGCCCCGAATGGTCTCGACCACTGTGGTCTTGGGCGTGGTCGCATGCTGAATATACCACCGGGCCAACAAAGGCGCGCCGATGATCACCACCAGAAAGGCGAAAAAAGCGCTCCAAAGCATGATCCACGCCTGGCGACCGACATGATCGTAAGAAACCGTGGGCGTAGTCGCGCTCGCGGCGCTCTCACCATCTGGCTTGGCAAAAGATGTCATGAGCATTCTGATTCTGAAACTAAAGTCGTCTTGAGACCAACGGCTCTGTGCTATGAAATCAAACCATAAAACGTCTCGTCTCAGCGCATGGGCGTCGCGGGCCGCTCTTTGTTCATGAGTCGCAAAGCCCGATCGCGCCTGGTCTCAAAACATTGGCGGTTTAGACGATGCTAAAATAAGAAAATTCGCCTGTTGGTTCGCTCCATTCAACCTCAACGCGCTCAACCCAAGACATTGAGGGGCCAATCTTCAACTGAGCGAGGAGCTGCTTCAATTTGTCTTCCGGCCCTTCGGCGATGACTTCGACATGACGCGTAGGTGAATAGACGTTGCGTACGGTTCCGGTGAGGCCGAGCGCCTGTGCATGGCGCAACACAAACACGCGGAAGCCCACGCCCTGCACCCGGCCATGAACAATGGCTTTCAATCGCTTCATGATGACCGTTTTCCATCCGTTTCTCGCGCGGCTCGAACGCGTTCGAGCCAGTAAGCGGCATCTTTATCGGCCGGGTTCGCCCGCAATGCGGCCTGAAACCACTGTTCCGCTTGCTCCCAATCTTTGCGTTCAGCATGAATCAGGCCCACATTGTAATGCGCGCTGGGAGCGACCGGATCAATGGCGATGGCGCGTTCATAAGCCTCGATGGCTCGCTCTTGCGCTTGCCGCGAAGAAAGCTTCAGGCGACCCAAATAAGCCGCGGCCAAATTCAACCACAGACGAGCGTTTTCAGGGTGCTGGCTCACAGCTTTCTCGAGCACAGCCACGGCTTTGCTCCATTTCGCGTTCATAATCAGCGCGCCGCCATACGTCATGGCCACATCAGGATCATCGGGCGCCAACTCATACGCGCGGCCAAGCGGCGCCAAAGCCTCTTCGGCGCGCTCGGCGCGCAATAAACGCGCGCCTTCATTTAAAAGTCGGTGCACGCGCTGACGTTGGATCTCATCTGAAGATTTCGAAATGCTCATAACACGAATCGCTTTCAGAACAGACGCTACGGTCGGTCGCCCGCCGGCTGCTATAAAAGGGGCTGGCGCCGACCATCATGGACCAAACAAGAAATGCGCTCGACTTATTTCAACCAAAATAACAACAACGGCAACGTAAACACGCTCACAATAGTCGTGAAAAAGACCGCGCCAGCCACGAAATCGGGCGCGGCCTCGAACTCATTGCTCAGGATGATGGAATTCACAGCTGTGGGCATGGAAGCCTGCATGACCGCCACCGCATAGGCCACGCCCGAAAGACCCACAAAAAGGGCCAAAGGAATAGCCAGCGCAGGACCGCCCAACATGCGCAGAAGAGTCAAGCGCGTGATGGGATTGGGGCCCAACCGCGCTCTTGTGGTGGTGAGCGTCATGCCCAGCACCACCAAAAACACGGGTATGGCCGCCCGTCCCGCCATTTGCAACATGTTCAACAAGGAGCCTTGGGGCGCAATGCCAGTGACGCGGCTCAACAAACCCAAAGTCATGGCCCAAATGACGGGCGCGCCCAATGTGCGTCGTAAAGCCAGGCGACCATCGGCTCCGTTGCGACTACGCGCCAGCAAATAAATGCTAATGGCGCTGCCCACCAGGCTGTTGAACATAAACAAGACCACGGCGTAAGCAAACCCTTGCTCGCCAAACGCAAACAGGTTCAATGGCAGGCCATAATTGCCATTGTTGAGCAAGATGTTGGTGACCACAAACGCGCTGCCCAATGCGCCTTTGTAGCCCCATTTTCGTCCTAAAGCATAGGCCGTCAGTCCCATAAGCATCATATTCACGGCCGCAAATGCAACCATGCGACCAATGACGCCGCTTTCGAACTCTGTTGTCAAAATCGATGTATAGATCAGACAAGGAGCCAGGATATAGAAAACCAAACGACTGATGGAGCGGGTGTCGAGGTGAAGGCGCGACTGAAGCGCGTACCCGGCCCCTGTCATTATAAGAATCGGAGCCAGCACCTGGACAAAAAGTTGCGCCAGAGATTGAAACATCTACCAGGGATCGCGTTCGCTAAGCAGGCGACGAAGCTCCGATTCCAGCGGATCGTCGTAGGTGAAATCATCGGGCCAGAGGGTTTCTGGATGGTCGGCTTCCAGGCCCAAAATACTCTCGATAAGCTCGAAATCGCTTCCCAAGCTATGATGAAGCTCGTCCAAGGCGTCTTCAGCCGCCTGCGCTACGGCTTCATCCTCCCACTCCAGCGCGGCTTCCAACGCCCGGCGCGCTTCGTCGCCGCCTATTTGGCCCAGGGCTGCAATGGCCGCCAGACGCACTTCGAGATCAGACTCGACCGCAATGAGATGAATGAGCGGGCGCACGGCTGGTCGCGCCTCCAGCTCGCCCAATGAGCGAGCGGCCTCGAGCCGCAATTCCGCCTCCACCCGCTCCAGCTCGGGCAACAGGTAAGGGATCCAACGCGTATCCGCGTTTTGCCCCATGGCATAGAGAGCGCTGGCCCGCATGGGGATCTCTTCCATATAAAACGCCTGCTCTATCAAACGTTCGACGCCAGGACGACTGGACGTGGCGATGGCTTCGAGCGCGCGCCTCCGCACATCCAGATATTCTGACTCGTTCTGAAAACTATCCCAAAGCGCCTGAGTGATTTCTTCGATGAACTCGGTTTCCAACGCGCCCAATTCGTGCCATTGCACAAAACGACCCAACCCCAAAGCTGCGGCCGCTCGCACAGCGGCCTCTTCATCCTCGCGCAACATGCGATGCAGAATGGGAATGAGCGCGGGGTTTTCGTCTTCCCACAAACCCTCGATGGCGAAAATGCGCACCAAGGGATCCGCGTCGCGCAAAGCCCATCGAAAAATGGGACGATAATCGTATTCGATGCGCTCTTCACTCAACTCGACCAAGGTGCGCATGAGTTTTTGTCGGCGCTCCAACGAATAGCGCGACCATGCGGCCTTGAACTGCGCCATCTCTTGGGCGTTCAAATCTGAAAGGTTGCTCAGCGCTTGATAATTGAATTTTTCGTTTTCGCCAATGCTGACCAAAATATCGGCAAGTCTGCGAGTCATGAGCCGTGTTTGCTAGGGGTGTTTGCCTGTGAACAAGACAAAATTTGAACGTCTCCGAATCTTCCAACGCCAGTGCGGAGCGGAAATGGAAGTCTGGAGTCTTGGAGGATCGTCGAATTTCCTCTGGCCATCGCCCCCAAAAGGAGCTGAACCGCGGCTTTGCTCAATTCCACACAAAACGCCGTTGTTCACTGGGTGGCGAAACGGGCGAAGAGGTGAATGCATCGCCGCCGGATGTGACCACCGCGGCCTCGACATACCATACATATGTGCGACCATACGCCTGCGGAGCCTGACCAAAGAGCCAACTCGGCACGCGAAAATCCGTGGCGCCGCCCACCGGCTCTTTGAAACGCCAATCGATCGCATCGGGTTCTGGGCCGACTTTGACGCCGATGTAAAGCACATTTTCCACTCCCTCGGGCAAACCGTTCGGGTTCCGCCACTCCAAAACAATCAGCGCGTCCTGACCTTTGAACGCGGCGTTGTCGCCGGGCGTGAGCAGTATGGGCGCAGCCAGCGTGATGGCCGGGGTTGGACTTTTCGTTGGCGTGGGCGTGGATTTGGGCGTGGGTTTGGGCGTGGGCGTAGGCGGGGGCGGCGTGTAGCTGGCCGGTGGAATGTTCAGCTTTTGGTTCACGCGCAAGGTCGTGGGATCGGTGATATTGTTATAAGCCATCAGGGCCTCGACGCTTCGCCCCACGCGTTGAGCAATGGCCAAAAGCGTGTCGCCCGGTTGCACGATGTAAACATCCGGGTCCGAAGCGACGGCCTTTGTGGCCGTAGGCGTGGCCGTGGCTCGCGGGGTGGGCGTAAATGTGGCGGTGCGAGTGGGCGATTCGCTGGCCTTGACAGTGGGCGACGCGGTCTGCTTCGGTTGCAACGTCGGCGTGGATGTGGGCGTCGGAGTCGATTTGGGAGATGGCGTGAGCGTGGGGCTGGGTTTGGGCGTGGGCGTGGCCGCAGGAATGAGCAATTCCTGCCCCACTCGCAAAGAAGCGGGATCGGCGATATTGTTCGCCTTCATGAGCGCTTCCAGGGAGATATCGAAGCGTTGAGCAATGCCGATAAGCGTGTCCCCCCGCTTGACAACGTATCCTTTACCCGAGGGGGTGGGCGTAACCGTGGGGGTGGCCGTATCGGTGGGTGACGGGGTGGGCGTATCGGTGGCCGTAGGCAAAATAATGATCACGGGCGTGGCCGTGGGCGTTTCCAAGGCAGGCGCGCTTGCAGCAGGCGCCTCGATAACCGGCGCCTCTGCAATGGGGAGGGGCGTGGGCGACTGGATGATGCGTTCGGGCAACAACGCCGCGGCGCGAGACGCGACCTCACCAAACCACACGCGACCGCCCAATTGCAGCCATAGAAGCGCCAAAACCGCAACCAGCGCGGCCAACAACAGGCGATAAGGTTGCCACGGCTCCAGACGGCGTCCGCAATGAGGACACACCGTCAGTTTCGAGGAAACGCGACGATGACAGTGCTTACAACGAATATGCGAAGGAAGCGGTTTCACGGCCGCTCCGCAGTTGGGACAAACGGCCTCGCCTTGAGAAACAGGAGCGCCGCAGCGATGACAGGTTTGTAGCATGAGAAAAGGGTTTGGCAGGAATTTATAGTCGCAACTTCTTATTATACCCGCGAGATGGGGTGGATGGGGAAATAACGCGCGCGAGAAAATATCGATGGGGCTTCATCTGTGCAACACGGTTCCCAACGAATCGTTGGGGTGGATCAAATGCTGTTGCAAATGGCCGGGGATCTCGCCGGAGAGAAGATGAATGCGCAGATGAGGAAAACGGGTGAGCAAATCGGCCATAAGCTGAATTTTAGCCGCCATGCCGCCCGTTACATCGATGCCATGCGAACCGCCCAACGCGGTCGCCAGCGCGGGCAGCGCATCCACGCTTAAGCGAGGAATGCGTCGGGCGGTGGGATAACGAGCGGGATCCGCTTCGAAAACGCCGTCCACCAATCCTGCCAACGTCACCCGCTCGGCCCGCAGCGGCCGAATCAACGCAGCCAACACCTGTTCGGTGGAAACGATGGTTCCGCCACGCACTTCATCCAACGCCACATCGCCATAGACCACCGGAACCAACCCTGCGTCTAACGCTCGCCGCACCGGCTCGGCCCAAAACTCCGCGATCTCGCCATCATGGCAGTAGGCCAGCGCAGAAGGAGCCAGGCCAATGGCGGGCACGCCCGCCCTCACCAGGGCCGCCACGACCAAACGATTCAACTGTGCGGCCGCATGAGCGGTCTGAGCAAAGCCCCGCCATCCCTGATCATCCCGCACCCCCTCGCGGGTGCGATGCCGACGCCCCATCGCATGACCATAGCCGCCGCTGCCATGAGAGAGAAGAAACCTTCGATCGCGAACCACGCGCCTGGCAACCGCAATCTCTCGCGCCAGGCGCTCAATAACCAACGGTCGTGGAGTTAGCGGCCGCGTTTTATCGGTGATCAGGCTGCCGCCAAGCTTAATGAAGTGGGTGGCCATGCGCCGATCCTAGCAGCATCCGCCTGAACGGGCAAGCGCGCGGCCCAGTCTTTCATCTCGCGGTGAAATCCTGGTATCATATCTAAACATGATTCATTTCGCCGCCAAAGCATCCTGGCTATTCCAGGCTCGCTTTGGGCCGCGCGTCCACGCAATACGCCATTCCATCCCAATCCACTCTTTCACTACGGTTCACCATGCCCCACACCAACAATATCACCGGCCATATCGATGGCGTGGAAATCAAAGAGCTTGTCACCCATGCGGACCCGCGTGGTTTTTTTCGCGAGATCATTCGCGTGACCGATGATTTTTTCGGCGCGGGTTTTGCACAATGGAGTCACGCACGCAATTTCCATGGCGTGATCAAGGCCTGGCATGTGCACCGGATTCAACACGACTGGTGGTATTGTCCTATTGGCAACATCAAGGTTGCGCTTTACGACACCCGGCCAGATAGCCCCACCCACGGCCAAATCATGGAACTCTACATGGGGGACAACTATCCCGCCATCGTGTTGCACATTCCACCGGGCGTTGCGCACGGTTACAAGGTGCTCAGCGCTGAAGCGCATATGTTGTATATCACCAGCCAGACCTACAATCCCGAGGACGAGGGCCGCATCCCGCACGACGATCCCGCCATTGGCTACGATTGGTTGGCGGGACACAAAATCACCTGATGCGTATGCTCCAGCCCGGCGATCTTCTCGGCCCCTATCGAATCGAACGCGAAATCGGACGCGGGGGCATGGCCGTGGTTTATCTGGCCACCCACCAGCGCCTCGATCGTCCCGTCGCGCTTAAGGTGTTGCACGCGCATTTGCAAAGCAACGAAGCTTTTGTCGAGCGTTTTCTTTTCGAGGCGCGGGCCGCGGCGCGATTGGATCATTTCAACATCGTTCGCGTGCATGATGCAGGACACATTGATGGGGTGGATTACATTGCCATGGAATTTGTGGAGGGCGAGTCTCTGGCCGAGATATTGCAGCGGGTGGCTGGGCCCTTGCCATTGGATTTTTCGCTCAGCGTACTGAAACAGGTGGCGGCGGCGCTGGATTATGCGCACGCTCGAGGCATTGTGCACCGCGACATCAAGCCCAGCAACATTTTGGTGCGCGACAACGGACACGCGCTATTAACCGATTTTGGCATCGCGCGCGCGGCCAGCCATTCGGACCAAACGCAGACCGGAACCATTGTGGGAACGCCCGAATACATGTCGCCCGAGCAAGCCACCGGCCGCGTTGTGGATGGCCGCAGCGATGTCTACAGCTTGGGCGTGGTCGCCTTTCATATGCTCACAGGTCGTCCGCCGTTTCGAGGGGAAAACGCACAAGCCATTCTCTACGCGCATGTGCATCAGCCTCTGCCGGATCCGTTGCTCATCAACCCAGAGCTGCCGCAAGCCATCGCGCCCGTGCTGGCCGTGGTCACGGCCAAAGAGCCATATCAACGTTATCCAACGGCCTCAGCCTTTGTGCAAGCGCTGAGCGCGGCCACGGGCGCGATGGCCGCGCCGTCCAAAACGTCTCCCGTTCCCATCGAGAAACCGGCTCTCGCGGGGCCCAGCCCCTGGCTATATGCGGGCATTCTTTTCTTTCTTTTATTGGCCGCGCTCTCGCTTACGGGATATTTCATTCTTCAGAGCGCAGGGCAGGCTCCGCCCCCTTCAGCGCCCCCCCAAGCGCCCAGCCCGGTCGTTATAGGAGGGCCGCCAACCGCGGCGCCGGTCGTCGTTCGGGCCACAGACACGCCCACGGCCTCGCCCACCCCAGAAAACGCGCCCACCCCGCTCATCGCCCCTTCGGCCACGCCCACAGCAACCCCGAACCGGCCGCCGCGCATCGCCTACGTCTCCGACCGCACCGGCGACCCGCAAATATTCCTCATCCAAAGCGATGGCGACAACGATATTCAGCTCACTTTCGAAGGGCGGAACGAACATCCATTTTGGGCGGCCGACGGCAGTTTGATCTTTTTCACCAGCGATCGCAGTGGCCGGCTGGCTTTATGGTCTATGCGTCCCGACGGCAGCGAACAAACCGAATTGCTCAGTGCTGATGGCGCCATCGCCTATAGCCTGAGCCCCAACGGACAGCATGTGGCATTTGCGCGCCTCCAAGACGAACAATTCGACATCTTCCTGGATAGCCGGCCCTGGGTTTCACTACCCGGCAATCAAACGGCCTACGTGTGGTCGCCGGACAGCCAGCGCATTTTGTTCGAGAGCATCGAACCTGCGCCCGCGCTTTACCTTATCGGCGTCGATGAAACCACCCCCCGACCTTTAACCGACGCCTCTTATAGCAGTTGGAACCCCACCTGGGCGCCTGATTCTCGACGCTTCGCCTTCGCCTCGACCCTGGATGGCAACGCGGGCATTTATCGCGGCAGCCTCGACGCGCCCACCCCCCTGCGCATGACGCCGTTGGATGTGTGGAGCCAGGCCCCATCTTGGTCGCCCGACGCCCAGTTCATTGCGCATATTCGTGGTGAAGAAGGCGACGTTTGGGGGCTTTATCTCATAAATGCGGATGGAGGCGAGCGATTTCGATTGTTCGGCCCTGTTTTTTCAGAAGCGCCTGCGGTTTGGTCGAACGACGGCCAACACCTGGCGTTCATCATGATGGATGGCGACCGCGAGTTGGCCGTGATACGACGCGACGGCTCCGGCTTTCGCCAGCTCACCTCGAATCGCGCGGCCGAATGGGACCCAGCCTGGGAGCCGCACGGGCGCTGACGCGACGATGAGCTGGCGCGACGAAGTTCGCAACCAAAAAAGC
>JAADII010000133.1:0-4819 GCA_013151415.1 Chloroflexota bacterium | reverse complement strand
ATGCGTCGGCGCTTTTCTCAGGTGCCCCCGCTCCGACTCGAACGGAGACGCCCATAAAGGGCACAGGCCCTCAACCTGCCGCGTATGCCAATTCCGCCACGGGGGCACGACTCGTATAAAATTATATGGAATCTTTTCTCTCCTGTCAACCTTGTAACCCGTCCGCGAATGCATTACAATGAGACTTTGCCCGAACAACCCTCAATCGACTGCGCCCCAGGCGTAGAAACATGTTTTCCCCGCGACTGCGGCGCAGTTGCGGTGTTTTTCTTTACATCCTCATCTTGCTCAAGCATGTTTCACCCACCATCAATGAGCCTTCCACCTCTATTTAACACTCAGAAGATGCGCTTTGTTGGCGCGCGGGCGTCTTCGCCTTGCCGGACCTCCATCATCTGGCCGGCGTTCGACGCCTGCAACTTCGGCAAAGCGGCGCCTCGCGCCTATCCCGCCCTAAGGCCTGAGCGGGAGGCCAGCCGCGTATGAAACTGGTTCTCGACGCTATGGGGGGAGATCATGCTCCCCATGAGATCGTGGCCGGCGCCGTGGATTACGCCCGAAAAACCGGTCACACCGTCATTCTGGTGGGCCAGGAAGATGCGGTGAATGCAGAGCTGGCCCAACATGACGCATCGCGGCTCAACCTGTTTGTGGTGCATGCACCCGAGACCATCGATATGGACGAGCAGCCCGCGCTCGCGGCCCGTCGCAAGAAAAACAACTCGATGGCTGTGGGCATGAGGCTCGTACGCGATGGCCAGGCCGACGCATTCTGCACCATGGGCCACACGGGCGGCGCGCTCACCGCGGGACATATGGTCTTCCGTCGCATTCCCGGGGTGCATCGAGCCGTGCTGACGACGCCTTTTCCAAGCCCCAAGGGCTTTTTCATCTTTGGCGATGTGGGCGCCAATACGGATTGCAAGCCCGAATGGTTGGCGCAATGGGGCCAGATGATGGCCATCTATGCGCAAGCCCGACTCGGCGTCTCGCAACCTCGCGTGGCCTTGCTTTCCAACGGCGAGGAAGAGGGCAAAGGCACCCAGCTTACGCGAGCGACCGAATCGCTGATGCGCGAGGCGCTGGGCGCGGCCTATATGGGCGTTGTCGAGCCAAAGGAAATGATCGCCGGCGAAGCCAACGTCGTAGTCACCGATGGCTTCACCGGCAACGTGGCCATCAAATTAACCGAAGCCGTGGCCACTTATTTGCTTCAGATCATCCGCGAAGAAATCACGGCCCGAAAATTGGCCATGGTGGGCGCAGCGCTGGCGCGCCCGGCGTTTCGCGCGGCCGCGGCCCGGCTGGATGATCGCGAATACGGCGCCGGCCTTTTGCTGGGCCTCAATGGCTTGGTTACGGTCGGACACGGTCGCTCCAAACGCGACCGCGTTTACTTCGCCCTGAGAAACACGGCCCAGTTGGTCGAAGCCAATATTTTGGAGCAGGTGCGAGCCGAAGTGGTTCGCACAGTGAAACGCTAAAAGCGGCGGAGCTCACTCATCCAATCGAGAGGTAAGGAATTTATGACAGTCGATGCACTCACACGAACTCGAATCACCATGCTCAGCGAACGCTTGATGCGCATGCCAGAAACCACGCGCGAGCTGCTGTTTCAGACGCTGGACGCGCTTCGACATGGTGAAGACCTGGCCGGAACGGCCACCGAAGCCGTATTGAGCGGCATGCGCAACCTTTCGTCCGAAGCGTTCGAGCGAGCGTTGGACGCCCTTTGCACCGACCGCGACGCGCCGCGACGCCGCGTGGTCATCACTGGCATGGGCGCGATCACGCCTGTAGGCCACGACGTGGAGGAATCATGGGAGCATCTTTTGGCCGGTCAATCGGGCATCGATTATGTCACGCTTTTCGACGCCAGCCCCTATCCCACCCGCATCGCCGCGGAAGTGAAGGATTGGGATCCCACGCGCTATCTTCCGCGTAAAGAAGCGCGACGCATGGCCCGGTGCTCTCAAATGGCCTTGGGCGCTGCACATCAGGCGTTGGACGACGCGGGTCTGCCCACAGGCGAGGATCTAGGCGAACGAGCGGCCGTGGTCATCGGCACGGGTTTGGGCGGTTTTGAGATATATCAAGACACATTGATGGAATCCTTCAAACGAGGCGCGTTCCGGGTGCGCCCCATGGCCGCCGTGGGCGGCCTGCCCAATATGCCCGCTTTTCACATCAGCCAACGCTTCGGCGCGCAAGGGCCGCTAAACACCGTGGTGACGGCCTGCGCGGCCGGCACCCAGGCCATTGGCGAAGGGGTCGAATTGATCCGTTCAGGCGCGGCCGATATTGTGCTCGCGGGTGGGGTGGAAGCGCTCATCGGCCACATGTTTTTCGCCGGATTCACCTCGATGAAGGCCATTAGCACCAGCAATGATCCGCCCCAGAAGGCGAGTCGTCCCTTTGACCGCACACGCGATGGTTTTGTCATTGGCGAAGGCGCGGCCGTGTTTGTCTTGGAAGAGTTAGAGCACGCTCTGGCGCGCGGGGCCAGGATCTATGCGGAGGTGTTGGGTCACTCGGCCTCGGCCGACGCCTTTCATGTGGCCGCGCCCGAACCCGAAGGTCGCGGCGCGCAACGCGCCATGCGTTGGGCTTTGTTGGATGCGGGCGTGGAGCCGGATGAGGTGGACTATATCAATGCCCACGGAACCAGCACGCCGCTCAACGATAAAACCGAAACTTACGCCATCAAACAGGTGTTCGGCGAGCACGCCTATGAGCTTGCCGTCAATTCCACCAAATCGATGATCGGTCATGCGTTTGGCGGCGCGGGCGCCATCGAGGCCATCGCGGTCACCAAGAGCGTGCAAGAGGACCGACTGCATCCCACCATCAATCTGGAGCACCCCGATCCCGAATGCGATCTGGACTATGTGCCCGAAGGCGCGAGAGAGACGGAGGTGAATGTGGCGCTTTCCAACTCGTTTGGCCTGGGCGGGCAGAACGCGTGTCTTGTGATCGGCAAATTTCGAAACTAAAGCCAGGTCGCACTCGGCCTAAACATGATCTCCTCGAACCTGGATCTGCAGACGCCAGAAGCCTCAGACGATGAGTGGACAGGACGCCTCATGGCGATGAATCTGTCGTCTTGCCTCCAGCAAACATGTCACTCTTCCGGCACTCAATAATAATCAGGTTGGTTCAAAAAATCATGCGCATTTACATCAACGAAAAGTACATTGAAAAACGAGCGAAAACCGGGCGACGGCTCAGCCTGCTGGGTTTGGCGGTGCTCGGCGTAGGCATGTTGGCTTCGTTTTCACCCGGCGTCATCGGCGGCTGGATCCAAAGCGGCAATCCCACAGCTCAGCAGCCCTGGGCGCAATGGCTCTTCAATGGCGGGTGGGCCATTGTGTCGATGTTCGCCTTGCTGGTTGGCTTCCTGTTAGGGCAGGTGGGCAACGCCTACATGCGTCGTTTTGTCAAATCGCCGCGACCGGATGAAATATTGACCAAAGCGCTGAAGGGATTCGACGACCGCAATCATTTCTATGCCTGGGCCACGCCAGGCGAACTGGTCTTCGCGGGGCCGTCCGGGTTATATGCCTTTGTCACGCGCAGCACACCGGGCGAAATTCGCATCGAGGGCGATAAGGCCTCTCAACCTTTCAGCATTACGCGCGTGTTGTTTAGTTTTAGCCAGGAAAGCGTTGGCCGGCCCATGCAAGAAGCTCAATCCCTGGCTCAATCGCTTCAAGAATGGCTGACAAAGCAACTTGGCGAAGATAACGCGTTGGCTGTGAAACCGTTGGTGGTGTTCGTCGATGAGAGGGTGAAGCTCGATGTCAAGGACCCTTTGACGCCCGTTTTGCTCCCCAAACAATTAAAACAATATCTGCGCAATCAACTACGAAGCGAACGCATCCCCAAAAACGCATTGGCCGAGGCCGTAAAGGCCCTAAACGCCGAGGCTGAGCGACGCGGCGCGGCGCGGGTGAATTGACTTCGCAACAAACCGCTTCAGCCATGCCCAGGTTTGGCCGAAAACGTTTTTAAAAGCCGAATGACAACCCCAAAACATACCGGTTTCGAGGCAATTTAGCGCTTAAACCCGGTAAAATTCCGATATTATGTCAATGAAATCGTTTTCGGGATAGGAAAGAAACGCTGACTTTTGGGTCAGCGTTTCTTGTTGCCCCAGTTTATTGATGCGGACGCTCTGGCGTCCACCTTGGTTCGAGACCCTAAACCGCCCCGCGCAAGGACTCTAAAACCTTGCGCGCCTCCACCGGCGCATAGGTGGCGGGCGAGGGGCCTTCCAACGCTTCGATAACAGGCTCCACAGCCTTTTTCAGCATGGGGCCAGGGATGCGTTTGAGCACATGGTGGGCGCTCTCAAACAACAACGGATCCGAACTCGTCTCCAAGGCTTGTAGCAATCGCATGATGGCCGGTTCGCCATGATTCAGCAAGGCCTCGGCCGCGGCCCAACGCACGCCATAAGCGTTATGCGAGAGCGCGGCGATCAGCGCTTCGGTCGATTCAGCGGTGTTTTGCCGGCCCAGCGCGTGCACCGCGTCGATCAATTCCGATTCGGTGGCGTCGCTGTTTTGAAGCGTGGCAATCGCGGTGGTGATGTCAAGAGTGTCGGGCATGGATCTAACCTTTCGTTAAAGAGATGGGGGGTATTGGGTGTTGGGGTATTGGGATATTGGGTATTGAGGTCTTGGTTGTGAATGAAAAACACCATTCCAATATCCAATATCTATATCCAATATCTAATATCCAGTATCCAATAACCAATATCCCATTTTAGCGTATCGGACGCGCTTATTATAACGCAACTGGTGCGATTTATAGGATA
>JAADII010000169.1 GCA_013151415.1 Chloroflexota bacterium | reverse complement strand
TGCAACGCGAATCGCCCGACAGCCCGGAAATTCGGTTCAGCGTGCGCAACACGCACTTTATGGTCCCCGGCTTTCGCCATGCGGATGAGAGATGAGCTAAATCCCACGACCCATCCCGCGCGCGCCATCCCAAACAGCCCACGCGCCAACCGACCATCGTCCTATCGTCCATCGTCCCATCGTCCCATCGTCCCCAATCGATCCTAACGAAAGCCCATAGCCCATCTATCAGGAGACTTCGCGTCATGAATCGACCACGATACTTGCTCCTGCTGCTGATGCTACTCATCGCCCTGGTCTTGAGCCTGGAGCGAGTGTACGCGCTCGCGAACGCGCCCTCCGCGCCCATTCGTCTGCGCTCGACCGCGTTCGATCCCCTGACGCTTGCGAGCGAGGCCAGCGCGCAGCGCACACGCGACGCGCTCTATCTGGTGCAATTCGTCGGCCCGGTTCGGCCCGAGTGGAAAGCCGCGGTCCAGGCCCAAGGCGCGCGATTCTACGACTACATCCCCGAAAACGCGTTCATCGCCCGGCTGGACGACGCGACCCCGGACGCGATCCGCGCCATGCCGTTCGTGCGCTGGGTGGGGCCGTTCCTCCCGGCCTACCGTCTCGCGCCCGAACTTTCCGCTCCCTCGACCGAGGACATGGACGCGTCCGCCCCTCTGACCCTCACCGTGCAACTCTTGCCCGATGCAAACATGGCCGCGCTGGAGGAGCGGGTCATCGCCTTGGGAGGGCGGGTGTTGCTGAGCGGGAACGCGGGTCTGGCCCAATATGCGCGGCTGCTTTTGCCTCGCGACCGGATCGCGGCCCTGGCCTCGACCCCGAACGTAGTCTGGATCGAACCCTACTTCACGCCGGAATTGTACAACGACGTGGGCGGGGGGCAGATCATGCACGCGAATCAGGTGCGCGCGGATCTGGGATTGTACGGCGCGGGACAAATCGTGGGCGTGGCCGACACCGGCCTGGATGTGGGTGTGACCACCGCGGCCATGAGCGATGACTTCGAGGGTCGCATCGTGGAGGGGCAGGCCATCTGCGCCTATTTCGAGGGCGGGCGCACCTCCTGGAACGATTTCAACGGGCATGGCACGCATGTGGCGGGCAGCGTGCTGGGCAACGGCGTTCTTTCGGGCAGCAACCCGGCCGCGCACGACTACGCCGACTCGTTCGCGGGGGTCGCGCCTGAAGCGCAACTGGTGTTTCAGTCCATCGACCACGAACCCGGCGGAGGGCTGGAATGCGTGCCCCCCGACCTGATCAACTATCTCTTCAAGCCCGCATATCAAAAGGGCGCGCGCATCCACACCAACTCGTGGGGCGGGCCTACGGGCGGCACCCCGCGGCGGCCCGAATACGGCGGCTACAATGCCAACGCGCAGCAGGCCGACGCCATGATGTGGCAATATAAAGACATGCTCTTGCTCTACGCGGCCGGCAACTCGGGCGAAGACGCGGACCGCGATGGCGTGGTCGATCTCGACGCCATCGGCAGCCCCGGCACGGCCAAAAACGTGATCACCGTGGGCGCGTCCGAAAGCGTGCGACCCAACATCAACTTCACCTGGGGGCAGGGCTGGCCCGACAGCTACCCCTCTTCGCCCATCCGCCAGGACAAACTGGCCGACAACGCCGACGGCATGGCCGCGTTCTCCAGTCGCGGGCCCACGGACGACGGCCGCATCAAGCCCGACCTGGTGGCCCCGGGCACGGCCATCATCTCGGCCCGATCTCATGATCCGCAGGCCGGAACCGGCTGGGGCGAATACAACCAGGATTATATTTACGAGGGCGGAACCAGCATGGCCACGCCGCTCACGGCCGGCGCGGCCGCGCTGGTGCGAGAATGGCTGATCAAACTCAAGGGAGCGACCAACCCCAGCGCCGCGCTCATCAAGGCCCTGCTCATCAACGGCGCGGCCGACATGGCGCCCGGCCAATACGGCGCCGGCACCGCGCAGGAAGTGCCCGATGTGCGACCCAACAACGTCACAGGCTGGGGCCGCGTAGACCTGGCCGCCAGCCTGGAGCCAACCGCGGGGCAAAAGCTTTGGTTCGTCGATAATACCGAGGGTTTGAGCACGGGAGAACAGGTTGAGTACGCGTTCACGGTGGGGCGGGCCGCGACTTCGGCCGCGAGCGCGCCATCTCGACCCGCGCCCCTCAACCCCAACGCATCCCCGGCCCAACCCTTTGTCGGCCCCGCCCAAACCTCGCCCCAGGGTCTCGTGCAGCTTTTGCAAAACCCCGGCTGGGAAAGCGGAGCCTGGCATCCCTGGCAGACGTACGGCAATCCCCAACTGACCACCCAATCCCCGCATAGCGGCTCGTGGGCCGTGCATTTGGGCGGAACGAACAACGCCATGGACCAGGTCTGGCAAGAGGTCGATGTCCCCTCCCAAAGCGGCGCGATCACCGTGCGCTTCTGGTATCGCATCCAAACGCAAGAGACTTATCGCCGCAGCGACCGCTTCTGCTACGGCATCTGGAACGAATCGGGCCAGACCGCGTATGTGCTGCGCTGCGCCGACTTGGGCGCGACCGGAAGCCAGGGCTGGGTGCAGGAAACGTATTCGCTGCGCTATTTGGAGCTGATTCGGGTGTTGGGCGAGCGGGTGCTGTTCGGGTTTTTCATCGACACCGACGGCTCGTTGCCCAGCACGGTGTGGGTGGATGACGCCGCGTTCGAGGTGAGCACATCGGGCGGTGATCCGACGCCCACCCCCACGCCCACGCCCACGCCCGGCCCCACCGGCGGCCCCCTGCGCCTGACCCTGGCCTGGACCGACTATCCCGGTTCGCCGACCGCGGGCAAGGCCCTGGTCAACGATCTGGATTTGGAGGTCATCGCGCCCAACGGAACGCGCTATTACGGCAATCAGGGCGTCTATCAAGGCGGCCCGTGCCTGCGCGAGGGGAAATGGGACGCCTGCAACAATGTCGAGGGCGTCATCATCCCCGCGGCCGCCTACGGAACCTATCGCGTGATCGTGCACGCCTACAACATCCCTCAAGGCCCCCAACCCTTTGCGCTGGTGGTCACCGGCGATAACCTGCGCGAGGGCGCACCCACCCCCGATTTCGATCACGCGGTCTTTTTGCCGTTGACCCTAGACGAAGGGACGATAAGACGATAAGGATCGAGAAAACCATGCACAAGCTCATCTACATCGCGATAGCGATCTTGACATTACTCCCCATTCCGGCCCGGGCCGAGTGGACCGCGCAGCATGTTCGTTGGATGAAGGCCATCGGCGAACAGGGCTATCTGGAAGTGTGTTACGGCGTGGACATCGTTCCCAACCGCGGGTTCATCCTGGCCGGTCGACGCAGCCCCGACGCGGCGGGAGCGAAATCCAACGCGTTTTTCGTCAGGACCGATGATGATGGCAAGGTGAAATGGCAGTCCGAAATCGACCCCTACCCCAATTTCAAGAGCCATTCCCGCCTGCTGGACGTGGTCGCGGCCGATGATGGCGGGTTTGTGGCTGCGGGTTGGGTGGAAAGTCCCGATTACGGCGATGAGGGCTATCTGGTGAAAATCGACGCCGCCGGTCGCTTGCAATGGCATTATATTTACGGCAATGTCAACATGGGCGGCGGCGACGAAGACGACGGGTTCGAGGCTATTGCAAAGACGAGCGACGGCGGCTATATCATGGCCGGAGCCACCGAAGCCCTGGCCGAACGCGGTTGGACCGACGCCTGGCTGGTCAAGGTGGAGGCGAACGGTCAGTTGCAATGGAGCCGGGTGTATGGCGGCGATGGTCTGGAATACGCCTACGACGTGATCCAGACTTCAGACGGCGGATACGCATTTGTGGGGAGCACCAATTCATTTGCCTATGAAACCCGGACTTTCATCCAAAAAACGTTGAGCAACGGCGATCAACAATGGTTGCAGGTGTACGACGCCAACGGCGCAGAGGATGATGGGACCCAGGAGGGCCGGGCCATCCGACAAACGGCCGACGGCGGTTATCTGGTCGCGGGCTGGTTCGCCGCGGGAAGCGATCCGGGATTTCCTTTTACGCTGAAGCTGGATGGAGATGGCGACCGATTATGGATGCGCGCGTCTGACCTGGGGACGGGGTACGATGTGTATTCCGCCATGACCCTGACCGAGGACGGCGGTTTCCTGGCCGCGGGCCGCACGAATTCGGTGGGAGAGGGTGACTACGACGCGCTGGTGGTGAAGGCCGCGAGCGCGGGATACACCCAATGGTGGGAGGCCGTAGGCGGCGGCGATTACGACGCGGCCTATGCCGTGCAGTCCATTGAGGGGGGTGGGGTCATCGTTTGTGGGAAAACAGTGGGCATGCAATGGCCGGCCGGAACCGATATGTTGTTGGTGCGGTTGGACACCGCGCTTCCCCCATCGCTGAAATATCGCCTGTATGCCCCGCGGGTTGTGAGATAGACAAAAAAATGGCTGCGCAGAGACGCGCAGCCATTTCAGTCGTGGCGAAAACCTTGATGTTACGACCAGGCCAGGTCGAAACGGTCGAGGTTCATCACTTTGTTCCAGGCGGCCACAAAGTCGCGCACGAACTTCTCTTTGTTGTCGTCCTGCGCGTAAAACTCGGCTTGCGCCCGGAGCTGCGAGTTGGCCCCGAAAACCAGATCCACGCGGGTGGCCGTCCACTTGAGTTTTCCGGTGGCGCGGTCGTATCCTTCGTAGACCTGCGAATCGTCCGCGCTCGGTTTCCACTCGACGCCCATATCCAGCAAATTGACGAAGAAGTCGTTGCTGAGGACGCCCGGGGAATCGGTGAACGCGCCGTGCGAACTGCCGCCAAAGTTGGCTCCCAGCACGCGCATGCCGCCCACGAGAACGGTCATTTCAGGAACGGTGAGGGTGAGAAGCTGGGCGCGGTCGATGAGCAGATGCTCCGCGGGCAGGTCGCAGTCGGGCCTCAAGTAATTGCGGAACCCGTCCGCGATGGGTTCGAGGTAACCAAACGACTCCACGTCGGTCTGCTCCTGGGTGGCGTCGGCGCGACCGGGCGCAAAAGGAACCTCGACATCGAAGCCGGCCTGTTTTGCGGCCTGCTCGACCGCGGCCACGCCTCCGAGCACGATCAGGTCGGCCAGCGAGACGCGTTTGTTTCCGCTCTGCGCCGCGTTGAACTCGGCTTGAATGCCCTCGAGCACTTCGAGCACCCTGGCCAGTTGCTGGGGCTGGTTGACTTCCCAATCCTTTTGGGGCGCGAGGCGGATGCGCGCGCCGTTGGCGCCGCCGCGTTTGTCGGAGCCGCGGAAGGTCGCGGCCGACGACCAGGCCGTGTAGACAAGCTCCGCGACGCTAAGCCCTGAGGCGAGGATGCGCTTTTTCAGCTCGGCCACATCTTCTTCGTCAATGAGCTCATGGTCTACGGAAGGAATCGGGTCCTGCCAGATCAGGTCTTCTTCCGGCACCTCCGGCCCAAGATAGCGCGCTTTGGGACCCATGTCGCGATGGGTCAGCTTGAACCAGGCGCGCGCGAAAGCATCGGCCAAGGCCTCGGGGTCTTTCAGGAAACGGAGCGCGATGGGCTTGTAAATCGGGTCCATCCTGAGCGCGAGGTCGGTGGTCAGCATGATGGGTTTGTGCCGCTTGCTGGGGTCATGGGCGTCGGGCGCGAGATCGGATGGGTCGGGATCGACCGCGACCCACTGCCAGGCTCCGGCCGGACTTTTTTCCAGGTTCCATTCATAGCGGAAAAGGAGTTCGAGGAAGGTGTTGTCCCACTTGGTGGGCGTTGGGGTCCAGGCGCCTTCGAGTCCGCTGGTGATGGTGTCCGGCCCTTTGCCGGTTCCGAAGCTGTTTTTCCAACCCAGACCTTGCTCTTCCAGGGGCGCGGCCTCAGGTTCGGGTCCCAAATACTTGCTGGGATCGGCCGCGCCGTGGGTCTTGCCAAAGGTGTGCCCGCCGACAATGAGCGCGACCGTTTCTTCATCGTTCATGCCCATGCGCTTGAAACTCTCGCGGATATGCTCCGCCGCCTTGAGCACATTGGGCTCTCCGCCGGGGCCTTCAGGGTTCACGTAGATCAGGCCCATGTGATCCGCGGCCAAAGGCTCTAGCAGCTCGCCGCTCGGGTGACGCTCGTCGCCCAGCCATTCAGACTCAGGCCCCCAGTAGATGTCCTCCTCAGGCTCCCAGATGTCCACGCGGCCGCCGCCGAAGCCGAATGTCTTGAAGCCCATGGACTCGAGCGCGACATTGCCTGCCAGAATCATGAGGTCGGCCCAGGAGATCTTGTTGCCGTACTTTTTCTTGATGGGCCAGAGCAGGCGTCGCGCCTTATCGAGGCTCACATTGTCGGGCCAGCTATTCACCGGCGCGAAGCGTTGGTTGCCGGTGCCTCCGCCGCCGCGTCCGTCCGACACCCGATAGGTGCCCGCGCTGTGCCAGGCCATGCGGATGAAGAGCGGGCCGTAATGCCCATAGTCGGCCGGCCACCAATCTTGCGAATCGGTCATTAGTTGCCGCAGGTCCTCTTTCAGCGCCTCGTAGTCCAGCTCGGCGAAGGCCTCGGCATAGTTAAAATCCTCGTCTGTCGGCTTCAGGGCCGGCGGGTTTTGGTGGAGGATGCGAAGATTCAGTTGGTTGGGCCACCAGTCCCGGATCATGTTTCCACCCAGGGTGGTGTGCTTGTAAGCGTCCGCCGTTACCGGGCATCTACTTTCGTTGTTCATGTCCTTAATCTCCTTTGTATTGGGTTGGGCATGGTTCATTGTGCATGGATTATCTTGACAAATACCAATCGGCTCTCTGCAACGAATTCACATGACGTAATGCGCACTGGATCAAATTGCGGCGGAAGAAAGCCCTCATGCATGCGCGACACAGAGGGCGCAATACGTCATACGCGACGATTTGTCAAGCAACTTGGCAAAGTTCTTATAGACCAGGCGCGGCCGCTGAGGCCATCGGCCCAGCGGCATAATTGTAAAGTGAGCCCCTCCCCCTGTCAACTTCCCGTTTTCCTCTCCCCATGCTTCATATCCATGTTTGCAGCGCTTTCAAGAACTCCTCTTCCTGGAGCGCGAGGAGGCGTTGCAACAAATAAATCTCGCGTCGCATTCGCAGCACCTGCGCGCGCAAATGCAACACCGTGGCCAGTGCATCCCAATCTAGCCCTAAATCTTCGCGCAGGCGCCGAATGCGGGTGAGCTGGTAAATATCCTTACGCGTATATCCCACCGAACCGTCCGCGCGCACTTTGGGCGTGATCAAGCCCTCTTCGCAGGCTCGCTCCAACTCTTCGAGGCTCAATCCCGCCAATGTAGCCGCGACCGAGGGATGATAGATGGGCTCATTGGGGGGCGCTTGGATCACGTGGTCTCGCAGTGAGCTGACCATTTTATCCATCTCCATGACTCCTTAAAAATGGTTTCATCATCCGGCGGCCATGTCGCGTAATTGTTCGAATAGTCGGCGTTGTTCAGGCGTGAGTTTTGTGGGCAACTTCACCTCCACTTCGGCCAAGAGATCCCCGCGTTTATCGGGATTGCGCAAGTTGGGCATGCCCAGCCCGCGCAACCGGAACACGCGGCCGTTTTGCGTGCCCGCGGGAATTTTGAGCATGACGGGTCGTTCGAGCGTGGGAACCTGCACCTCGCCGCCGAGGATGGCCGTGTAGAGGTCCACCGGAATCTTCACGCGCAAGTTGTCGCCCTCGCGACGAAAGATGGGGTGTGGGCGCACTGTAATGTTTAGGTATAAGTCGCCGGGCGGGCCGCCGTTGACGCCGGGCGCGCCCTGGCCGCTGACGCGCACGCGTGAGCCGGTGTCGGCGCCGCGCGGGATTTTCACCTCGATGCGTTGACCATCGTCCTTTTGGAAAAGACGCGTCGCGCCGCGAAAAGCCTCTTCCAGCGATATCTCGACATTGGCCTCGATATTGCGACCGCGTCGCGGTTGCCGCGCGCGTTGGGCTCTGCGCGCGCCAAAGCCGCCGCCGAAGAGCGCATCGAAAAACTCGGAGAAATCACCGCCGACGCCGCCCATATCGGGCGAGGTGTAAAATCCGCCGAAGCCTCGGCCAAAGATTTCTTCGAACTCTTCCGGCGTAATGGTGCGCGTGTACGCGCCCGAAGGCCCTGCGCCTGCGCCCGCAGCATCCGGGCTCATGCCCGCGCGCTGATACTGCTCCCATTGCGCGCCGAAACGATCGTACATCTTGCGTTTTTCCGGATCCGAGAGCACGGTGTAGGCTTCATTGACCTCTTTGAACTTGCGTTCGGCCTCCGGGTCGCCGGGGTTCACGTCGGGATGAAGGGTGCGAGCGAGTTTACGATATGCTTGTTTGATGGTTTTTTCGTCCGCGTTTTTGGGTACGCCTAGAATTTTATAGTAATCCTTGTATTCCATTGGCCTCCTCACTCTTTCCCGCGACTGACCAACACCCGCGCAGGCCGCAAGAGCCGCCCATTCATGGTGTAGCCTGTTTGAAGCACTTGGGCGACATGGCCTTCGGGAATGTCGTCGCTGGAAATTTGCCCCACGGCCTCATGAAATTCTGGATCAAAGGGTTCGCCTTGGGCCGCAATGGGTTCAACGCCGTAGCGCTTTAGGGCATCCAAAAATGCTTGCAAAGTGGCTTGAATATTGGCCTGATAATTGTTTAGAAGCGTTGCGGCGTCGTCGGCCTCATCCTCTTGCAAATGTTGCAAACCCATTTCCAAATGATCGGCCAGGGGCAGCATGTCGAGCAATATGCGTTGCTGGTGTTCTTGTGCAACCTGTTCAAAACGCTGCGCTTGTCGGCGTCGGTAGTTTTCCATGTCCGCGCGCAGTCGCAGATAACCTTCGCGCCAGTCGGTCTCGTTTTCAGGCGGCGCAGCCTCGCGGAGTTGCGTTTTATACTGCTCTAATTCTCGTTTGTATTCTTCCAATTGTCTACGCCATTCCGTCATCTCGCGTCGCGCTTCGGCCAGGTCGGCGTTGGTCTGGCGAAGTTGCGACCGGAGTTTATCGGTTTCGGCCTTGGCCTGATCCACCTCGGCGCGCATTTTAGGCAGCTCTTTCTCATATTCCTTGATAAGCGCGACCAGCTTTTCGTTTTGTTCCTTCAGTTTTCGATAAGCGCGTAGCAGCTGGTTGAATTCGCCGATGGTGGGCGGCCGCGTTGGTCGGCCCAAAGGATCGAAGTATCCATTCATGATTTCCTCAGAAGTGGGGGGATGATCGTTATGCTTGTTTGCCTATTCTCGTTTACTTTAACACTACCACCCTACCATAGAAAAGTTTGCATAATGTAAGAGAACCGTGGGTGAAGAATAAGAGATGGTGCGTTGTCCATACGCTTCAATCCTTATGTGCTATTAAGATCGCAAAAAATCCGCACTCATAGTACAATCAGGCTCCCCTTCATCCCTCAGCAGGAGGCTCTCGTGTACGTCGTTTCATGCTTGTCCCAGGCGAAATCGCAAGTGATTTCGCGCCGTTCTTCTTTGCTGCTTTCCCTCGTCTTCGCTCTGATAGCGGGCCTTGGCTTTTCCCTGCGGGCCGGGGCTCAGTCCGCGCCGCGTGTGCAGATCATCACCCATGAGCTGGCCGCGCATGAAGCCGCGTGGTATCGGTTGTCCGATATTCAAGCGGGCGAGACTTTGTATGTGAGGGTGGAGACCCTCGATGGCAATTTTGATCCCTTTGTTGGCTTGGTCGAGCGCAATTTGCAAGGACAACTGGGCGAAGAGTTCGAGCAATTGGTGAGGCGGGCCCTGGCCGAGGGTCAAGACCCCATCGCCATGCTCGATTCTTTCGCCTCCGACAATTTTATCGCCTGGGACGATGACGGTGGGCCGGGATACGCGGCGTCGTTAAGCCATACTTTTTCTGAATCTGGTGACTATTGGCTGCTCGTCACAGGATCGCCTTTCCATGAAAGCTTTGGCCGTTTCCGGCTGACGGTGGGGATCAATGAGCCCGCCGTTCTCACGGGAGAGGCGCAAGCGACCGGCGATGAAATCATTGCGCTTCAATTGGCGGACGCATCCGGCCGCTCGCGCGTGCAAGAACTGCGAGGAAGGCTTTCGCCGCCTTCCTTCTCCACCTTTTTTGATGTGCGCCCTCTCGAAGCCGGCGACGCGCTCTATGTTTTTGCGGAGCCGCTTTCCGGCGATTTTCGGCCCACTTTGGTGCTCTCCGATTTTGGCGGCAAACCAGTGGCCAGCGGCAATTTTGGCGGAGCGACCCAGACGGCCGTTTTGGAATACGTCTTCGATGAGGGTGGACGGGGCTATCAGTTGACCGTGACAGCCTGCTGTCGCGAGAGCGACGATGCGCCCGTAGAATATCGGTTGTTGGTGGGGGTGAACGCGCCTGATGTGCTGAATGGCCAGGCTCAAACCCAGGGTTCACCTGTGCTCAACACGCCCATTCCCGTCAAAATCGGCATTCGTTTACAGCAGATCACCAATGTAGACCAGAAGGCCGAAAATTTCGACGCCGTCGCCACTTTACGCATGGAATGGATCGATCCCGCGCTCGCCTTCAGCCCCGATACATGCGATTGTCAGTTCAAGCTTTTCACCGCCAACTCGTTCAATCAATTCATTCAAGAGGCCGAGGGAAAGTGGCCGGAATTCACGTTGTTCAATCAGCAGGGCAATCGTTGGGTGCAAAATCGAGCCGTGGTGGTTTATCCAACAGGTCGGGCGATTTACATCGAGCGTTTCACCACCACTTTCCAGGCTCCTGATTTCAACTTCAAGCAATTTCCCTTTGATATTCAACATTTCTTCATTCGCGTCGACTCCTTATTTCCAGCCGAATTCTATGTCTTTGAAAATGATGCAGAATTCACCCAGATTGGCGATCAGCTTGGAGAGGAAGAGTGGTATATTGTTGAAAGCAGCGCCAGCGTGACCACCACCATTGCCACCACTCAGGCGTTGAGCTCGCGCTACTCCTTCGATTTCAACATGCGACGCCACTTGAATTTCTATATTTTTCGCATTTTCATTCCTCTTTTATTGATTATTCTTGTGTCATGGATCACTTTCTTTCTCAAGGATTACAACAAGCGGGTGGATGTGACCAGCGCCAATCTCCTGCTATTTATCGCCTTCAATTTCACCATTTCTGATGATCTCCCGCGGCTTGGCTATCTCACCTACCTGGACACGCTGCTCACGACAACCTTCGCCATCAGCGTTTTTGTGGTGCTATTCAATGTGGCGCTCAAGCGTTTGGAGCAGGCCGAAAAAACCGGTTTTGTTCAAACTGTCGATAACTACACCATTTGGCTCTACCCTGTTGCCTATCTCGCAGCCTTTAGTTTGGTGACATACCGTTTCTTCGGCCCGTTTTTCTAAGCGCGTCATGCATCTTGAGAAGCGACGCTTCGAGATGCACGAGAACGCTTTTCTTTTGTGCTGCCCGATAAGACGAATCAAGTCGGACGCTCGCGCCCCAGCTTTCCTATCGCATTGTTCCCGGTCATGAAACTGAAACGCTATTCCTCCCAACCTATCTTTCTCCCCGATCCCACCTCTGATTGGGAATGCTACAACGTCTTCAACCCTGCGGTCATTTATCATAACGGTCTCTTTCATATGCACTATCGCGCCCAAGGCTTGGATTGGATCAGCCGAATAGGCTACGCGGTGAGCGAGGATGGGGTGCGTTGGAATCGCATGCGCGAGCCGGTGTTGGCGCCTTTTGACGATGACGGGACCGACTCGCGCGGGATTGAGGACCCGCGCGTGACGGAAATCGACGGCGTTTTTTATATGTGTTACACGGCCTATGGCCGCACTTTCACCGGCAAGGGCGAACCCACGCATCTAGGCGGCGGCATTCTGCCCATGATCGCGCGTAGTCGCAATCTTATTGTTTGGGAGCCCATCGGCCCCATTGTGCGCGGAGAAAACAACAAAGATCACGCGCTCTTCCCTCGTAAGATCAATGGACGTTTCGCCGCATTGCATCGTCGCTGGCCCAATGTCTGGATCGCCTATTCGGATGATCTGTTGACCTGGCGCGAGGAGGACATGGCCATGGTCTACGGACCTCGCTCCGACGATCCAATGGCTTGGGACAGCAAGAGCGTGGGTGGCAATGGCGTCCCCATCGAAACCGAACATGGGTGGCTGCTCATCAATCATGGATACAACGAAGACCGAATCTATAAATTTGGCGTCTGTCTGGTCGATTTAGAGGACCCCACACAGGTTATCAATCGACCGCGCGAGCCCATTTTCGAACCGGAAGAATTGTGGGAATTGCGCGGCGATGTGCCCAATGTTGTCTTCTCTTGCGCCAATCCCGTGGTCGATGGTCGGGTTTACGTATTTTATGGGGGCGGCGATCATGTCATTGGTCTGGCCACTTGCGATCTAAACGAATTGCTCGACTTTGCGCGTTATGGATAGCGGCCCGCGACGCGCGTTGCTCTCGGTTCGGTGTGAATATGTAGTAAGGGGCCTTTTTATCTTCCCCTCTTCTCCCCAGGTGTGAGGCGCGTCGTGAATAGAAACGGGTGGCAATCGCTCAGAGCGCGGATTTCGCAGCCTCGTAATATTCCCAATCTTCGGCGATGAACGCAACCAAGGCCTCGGTGAACGCGTTTGGAGTCTCGAGCATTGGGCTATGGCCCACCGAGCGAAAGACTTCCAAATGATTGGCTCCGGGAATGCTAAGCAGGGTGTGGTGAGCCTCCTCCTCGTCGAGCATAATATCCTTTTCCCCGCGCACCAGCAACACGGGCAGGGTTAGCTCGCGCAGACGCTCGCCCGGCTCCCAGGCGTCGAGCCCGCGAGCAATGGCCACCAGAGCCATGCCGTCGATCTTCGCGGCCTCCTCCATCAATTGGGCGAATCGAGGGGATTCGGGATCGAGACTGGGCGCAGATGCAGCCAACGCTCGTTTGAGCATTTGAGCATCGCGAGGCAGGCGTTCGAGCAAGGGAAAAGCTTCAGCCGGAGTTTGGCTCCCGCTTGCGGGCGGAGGCCCCACCAGCGTTAGGGTGGCCACGCGCGTGGGATGAGTCCACGCGAATTCCAAAGCCACGGGCGCGGATGTGCTGTGCGCCACCAAATGCACGCGCGTCGCGACCAGCGCTTCGAGCAGGGCCGCCAAATCCGCCGCCAGGGCCGGAATCGTATAGCGATCCCAGAGGTTTGTGCGTTCGGAATGTCCGAAACCGATGGCGTCGTAAGCAATGCCGCGCCAACCCTCGGGCAGCAAATCAAGCACAGGCCGCCACCAAAGCGAGTTTCCCAGGTTTCCGTGTAGGAAAATGAGCGTTGGGTCCGTTCCCGTAGCGAGCCGGTAGAAAAACCGTCCTCGTGTTGTATCAATAAAAGGCATGGTTATGTTTCAGCAAACACGCGCGCAACCTGTGCGCTATCGATCAGGCTCTGTGGCATGTTGTTTCGGTCTCGAAACGCATGCGCGGCCAAAACCGCTATGAAACATGGCGCAAGAAGGCGATTAGCCGTTGAGTGAATAATTCGGTCTTTTCGAGATGCGGCGTGTGTCCGGCGTCCTCCAAGAGCCAAAATTCGCTTTGGGGGATGGCTTCGGCGATGGTTTGGCTATGAGATATGGGGAAAAAAACATCTTGCGCGCCATGAATCACCAGCACCGGGCAAGCGATGCGCGGCAGATACTCGCTTACATCCCACGAGCGGAAGGCCGGGTCTAGCCAACGGCCGCGCCAACGTTCGACCACTTCTTCCGCCCGATCGCCGTGGTCGCGGCGCAATGCAGCCCAAAAGCGTTCTGAACGGCCCACGGTTTGTCGGAAGGTCTCGAATCCGCTATCCAGCCAGTCTGGTTCGATCCACATATGCGGGGCTTCGGCCACAACCGCGGCCACGCGATGGGCATGCTGCGCGGCCGTCATCAGGCTGATGGTGGCGCCGTCGCTGTGCCCCACCAGATGCGCGCGATCAATGGCCAGTGCGTCCATCAGCGCGACCAACTCCTTCACGCCGTGTTGATGATAATCCAGCGGCCAGCGCGGCCACGGGTCGGATCGTCCAAAACCGCGGCGGTCGTAGACAATGGCCCGGAAACCGGCTTGCACCAGCGCCGGAATTTGTTTGCGCCAATTGCTCGAAGACGCCGTGGCATGATGGAGCAAGACAACGGGCGGGCCTTCGCCCCGGCTTTCAAAATAGACGCTGTGTGTGGTGAGGGTGAGGTGAGGCATCAGGAATGGACGGGAGAGCTTTACAAGCGCTCGTATGCGGTTACAATGGCTTTCCAAATTCGCTCGCGCAGGTCGGCAAGGCGCTCCAGGTTTGGCGGCCGCACCGGGGTGTGGGCGTTTTGCTCGCCCACATATAGCGCTCGGCTGATCTCCAACATGAACCAGGCCTGATGTCGGCCGCCATGCGCCCAGATATCCCAACCGCCCCGAAAAGGGGAATTGATGCGAACCGGTTCGCCGGTGCGGGCGAGCGCGGGCGCGTCGGCCAGAACCGCGGCCAGTGCTGCCGCCAGGGTGCGCGCGGCATCGGGCCGCGACGATAACCGGGCCCGTTGTTCCTCCATTTCGCCGTTGGCGTCTCCCAGGTTGCTTACGCAGGCGCGCGGCCGCAATGCGTTCGGGTCATCATAGTGTTTGGGACCAACTGCGGCCATGCTGTGGCAATCGAGCACCAACTTGATATTCGAGTCGCGCGCCAGCTCGGCCAACCGTTGATGCCAGGGTCGCCAGTAGCGTTCGATCAGCGCCTTTTCCAATTCGGCGTCGGGCTCCTTGCCGCAACGGTAGACCGGCTTTCTATAACTGGTGATGCGCTTGACAATGCCATCGCCCGGTCGCGTTAGGGCCTTGTTGTCGGGTCGGTTTACATCGATGACGGCCCGCGCATAAGGAAAGTATAGCCAATGACGCACGCGCTCTCGAAAATCGAACAGCATCTCGGTGTAAATGTCGGCTTCATTGAAAATATCGACTTCGCTCAATGCCAGTCGGTTTTCGACCTCTTGCGGGATGCGTTGGCCGGCATGGGGCAAGACGATGGCGATGGGCAATGTTTCATGCATACGCGGCTTTTGCAGATAGCGTGTGAAGTTGGCCGGATAGGTCGTGATGCACGGTTCGTCAGATCATTTCAATGGCCATGGCGACGGCCTCGCCGCCGCCCAGGCAAAGCGCAGCCACGCCGCGACGAAGTCCTCGGTCTTGCAATGCGTAGAGCAATGTGACCAACACGCGCGCGCCGCTTGCGCCCAGTGGATGTCCTAAAGCAATGGCTCCTCCATTTACATTGACTTTGGCCGGATCCACGCCCAAGTCGCGAATGTTGTGCACCATTTGCGCGGCGAAGGCTTCATTGATCTCGAACAGATCCACATCTTCGATGCGCCATCCCGCCTTTTCCAACACTTTGCGCACCGCGTATGGCGGCGCGGTGAAAAGCTTCAAGGGCTCGACGGCGTGATAACCATAGGCGACGATGCGAGCCATTGGATTCAGCCCTTCGGCGCGAGCCGCGATTTCTTCCATGATTACCAGAGCGGCCGCTCCGTCGGTGATGGGCGGCGCGTTGCCCGCAGTGACTGTGCCATTTTCCTTGAACACGGGCCGCAACCGCGCCAGCTTTTCCAGACTGGTGTCGCGACGCACAGGTTCATCCTCGCGAACATATGTCTCCCCTTTGCCGCTGGGCACGACCACTGGCGTAATTTCCGCGGACAGACGACCAGCATCGATGGCTGCGGCCGCGCGTCGATGACTTTGTAAGGCGAACTGGTCTTGCGCCTGTCGACTCACCCCAAAAGTTTCGGCCAGCCATTCGGCCGACGCGCCCATATGATGGTGATGAATGGGATCGGTCAGTCCGTCGTATACGGTGGCGTCGATGATTTCCGCGTTGCCGAGACGATAGCCAAATCGCGCGCGGGGGATCAAATAAGGCCCCAGGTTCATATTCTCCATGCCGCCGGCCACATAGAGTCGACCTTCACCTCCGCGAATTGCGCTGGCGGCCATCATCACCGCGCGCAGTCCCGAGCCGCACACTTTGTTAATGGTGACCGCCCCCACGCTGGTTGGCGCGCCTGCATGGAGCGCCGCTTGTCGCGCCGGGGCCATGCCCGCTCCCGCTTGGATGACGTGCCCCATGAATATCTCGTCGATCTCATTGGCGTCGATGCCGGCGCGTTCGATGGCCGCCCGAATCGCGTAGCCCCCCAATACAGGGGCTGGAACATCCTTGAAGCTGCCGTTGAATTTGCCGATGGGCGTTCGAGCGCCAGAAATGATGACTGCACTGTGTGTCTCCATCATGGAGAACTCTCCTCTTTTTTGAGTCTTGAGACGGCTGATAGGTGTTTGTTTGAGTTGTTTTAAGAAGCGTGAAGTTTTTTTCGTCCATGCGCGCGAAGCCGGTGCGCGATATGAGCGTTTCATCGGATTGTGCGCTTAATCAGCCGCGGCGGCGCGACAGGCGTTTCGGACCAATCGTAAGCTTCAAGCAGGGCTTCGGCGGCCGTTTGCGCTTCGGTTTCGGTGCGGGCGTGAATATAGCAGAGCGGTTGGCCCTGTTCGATGCGGTCGCCAATTTTGGCCGCAAGCACAATGCCAACCGAGTGGTCAATGGGGTCTCCCTTGCGTTCGCGTCCTCCGCCCAGGTGCACGGTCACCTCGCCAAACGTGCGCGCGTTGACCCGACTCAGCCATCCGTCGCGCGGGGAAAGGAGAGGACGGACGACATCCGCTTTGGGCAGCAGGCGGTCGGGCTTCTCCACCACGGTTGGGTCGCCGCCCTGAGCTTCGACGAACGCGCGAAATTTGGCCAGAGCGCGCCCATCTTCCAGTGTGCGGCGGGCTCTGGCCTCACCCTCCTCCTCGCTCGCGACTTTGCCGCACATATGTAGAAGATGCCCCGCCTCGGCCACCAGCAGCCTGGTTAGGTCGTCGGGGCCTTGGCCGCGCAGCGTGGCTATCGCTTCTTTCACTTCCAACGCGTTGCCCACGGCCCTGCCCAAGGGCTGGTTCATATCGGTGACCCGCGCGGCCACTTTTCGTCCGGCGAGTTTGCCAATGGCCACCATGATTTCGGCCAATTCGACCGCCCGCTCAAGGGTGCGCATAAATGCGCCTTCGCCCACTTTGACATCTAGCAATATCACATGAGCGCCGGCCGCAAGCTTTTTCGACATGACGGATGAGGCGATGAGGGGCAGGCTGGGGACCGTGGCCGTCACGTCGCGTAGAGCGTAAAGCTTCTTATCGGCCGGGGCCAGGTCTTCGGTTTGGCCCGCGACCACCAGCCCAACACGTCGAAGCTGCTCTTTGAACGCCTGGGTGCTTAGCTCGGGCGACCAACCGGGAATGGATTCAAGCTTATCAAGAGTGCCGCCCGAAAAGCCCAATCCTCGTCCCGACATTTTGCCCACCGGTTGCCCAGCCGCGGCCACCATCGGCCCTAATATCAGCGTCACTTTATCTCCCACGCCGCCGGTTGAATGCTTGTCGGCCACCACGTCGGCCACATCGCTCAGGTCCAATTGACGACCCGAACGCGCCATGCTCAGGGTGAGGTCGGTGGTCTCGCGATGGGTCATACCCTGAAAATAGACCGCCATGCACCAGGCCGCGGCCTGATAATCGGGGATATCGCCGCGCGTATAACCCTGAATGAAGAAATCGATCTCATCGGCGCTGAGTTCCTCGCCGTCTCGTTTTCGTTGGATGATATCTACCGCCCGCATAAGGCCTCCATTGGCCGGCGCGATTCATTGATCAGGGGCCGGCAATGCGCATTGAAAAATCATTGTCAACGATGGATGACTCTCTGTTGTTTGAGAGTGACTCTGCAAGTATAAGCAATTTGTCGCTCGCGGGGAAGTTTTGCCATTGATTCAACGCTTGTTGGGCGCAAGCGGGCTTTCCTGGTACAATGGCGCAGAGTCTATTGGCATGCGTTCAATCATTCTTTTCCCTGACGTCGGCTTTATGCGCCGCTCCTTCTCCCCTTTTTCTCATGTATCAAACAACGCCTCCTGAACCGCCCGACGAGTCCGTCGCCGCGGAATCTCCCATTCATATGACGCTGGGCGCATCTGGCCGTTCGCCCAGGATGACCTATGCGATCATGGGCGTCACGGTTGTGGTTTATCTGTTGCAATGGCTGAGCGAAAACGTCTATGGGTTCGACCTTCCCGCCGGATTGGGGATCAAATCCAACGAACTTATTGCCGCGGGTCAATATTGGCGGCTCATCACGCCCATCCTGCTGCACGGTTCGCTCATGCACATTGGCTTCAACATGTACGCGCTATACATTCTGGGCCCGGGTTTAGAGCGCTTCTATGGGCCCTGGCGTTTTTTGCTGTTGTACCTGTTGGGCGGGTTCGCGGGCAATGTCTTTTCCATGATCTTCACTCCTCAACCATCGCTTGGCGCGTCCACGGCCGTTTTTGGCCTTCTCGCCGCGCAGGGCGCGCTGCTCTATCATAATCGCGATTTTTTCGGTGGAGAGCGAACTCAGCGCGCCATCATCAATATCGCGGTTGTGGCCGGGATCAATTTTCTCATTGGCCTCTCGCCCGGCATCGACAATTGGGGCCACATGGGCGGACTGCTGGGCGGGCTTGTGTTCGCCTGGTTTGCAGGGCCGGTGCTGCGCCTTGAATGGCGGGGACTGACGCCAGTGTTGGTGGATGCGCGCTCGTCTTCCCAAGTTCTGCTGGCTGCGGTGGCCGACGCCTTAATCTTCGGTAGTCTTATCTTCCTGTTTTCATGATAATGATCGAATTGGTTTTTTCAGGAACAAAACATTATAATTGACTCGCGTCGGATGCCAACCGATGTCCCAAGGAGGTGCAAATGATCACGAAGCAAATGATCATCGAAGAATTGGATGTCTTGGAAGAGGACGATCTGGATAAACTATACCGAATCATCAAAGACTTGGAAGCCCAGAAATATGCCACTCCCACGCCTTCATTGATGACTCGGCTGAAACGCGTCAAAATCGACGCGCCGCCAGACTTTGCCGCCAACCTCCATCTCTACTTAAGTGGAGAAAAGCATGTCGAATAGGATTTTCATCGACACTTTATTTGTAATCGCGTTGATCAATCAGCGCGATGCCTACCATGAGAGGGCCCTTGAGGCGGCAGATAAGTATGAGAGGGCTGGGTTTCTTACCACAGATGCTGTGTTGTTAGAAATTGGAAATGCTCTGGCGCGCAATTTCAAACAGCAGGCTGTCGAAGTCATTGACAGCTTCCTGTCTTCTGACGAAGTGGACATCGTAAGGCTCACACCCGATATCTTTGCGCAAGCCTACGCGCTCTATCGACGGTATGAGGACAAAACCTGGGGATTGATAGACTGTGTATCCTTTGTAGTCATGCGCGATGCGGGGATTCGTCGTGCGCTTACGTTCGATCACCACTTTGTTCAGGCTGGCTTTGAGGCTCTGATGAGGGACTAGATGATAACCACCCTTCGTTTATAAGTTCAGCTTTCACTTCTTCCCAAGGACGAGCCGAGGAGGGATTTAGCCGCCATAGTTATCATAGCTTTGTATCCGCCCCGTGCGGAGCAAACGCCATAATTGCGAGGGGCGATAAAGCTGGTTGCGATAGATGAACCATATCCCCGCCAGCAGGCCGCCCAGCTCCCAACCCCACAATTCGGGCCGACGGGTGAATGCATATAAATAGGCCAGCTTGATGTCGCTTTGTTCGCTGCCCTGCTTTGTCCAGACATGGAAACGCCAGCCGCGAAGGGGCCAGTAGAAAGTGTCGGGGAAGAACCACAGCCGATCGAGAATCGCATGGCCCAGAAAAGCCAGGGTGTAGGGCCACAGTCGCGGGAGCCTGCGCGCGGTGACGAAAAGAAGCGCCAGGTGAACGATGAGCGTGTGCGCGAAAAGCACCGCCGATTTGAAACGACGATAAAAATAGACCGCGGCCAAGGGCTTGTCGATGAGGTCTGGCCCCATCGCGGCCAGGGCCAGAACGCGCAAATCGACATCGGGAACGTTTTTTAGCTTGTCTTTGGCCACTTGATACGCGGCCAGGGTGTAGGCGATATGACTATTGGGGAGCATGGGTTTGAATTGCGTGTTTGACGAATTTTTTCCTTGCTTTATTCGTAAAATGCGCGTTCATTCGCGCAAGATCAAAAAACGCCACTGTCCAGTACATCATTTGCGCTCTATCACTTCTTTGATTTGCGCCAGGCTCTCGACGAGATCGAGCTTCACATCCACGCCCAGGCCCGGCCCGCGAGGAACGCTGACTGTGCTGTCGGAATTGAGAACCACGGGCGGGTCGATGATGTCTTCGGCGAAATAGCGGTCCGAGGCCGAGATGTCGGCCGGAAAACGAAAATTCGGCAGCGCGGCCATGGCAATGTTGGCCACGCGACCCACGCCCGTCTCCAACATGCCGCCATGCCAAACCGGCATTCCTGCATTTTGGCAAATATCATGTACGGCAACGGCTGCCGAAGGCCCGCTCATGCGAGCCGGCTTGATGTTGATGGCGCGGCACGCTTGCAAAGCAATGGCCGCGCGGGCGTGCAATGGGCTTTGGATGGATTCATCCAGAGTGATGGGCGTGCGAAGCTCCTTTTGCAAAAGGCTGTGAAAATAGATGTCATCATGCTCAAGGGGCTGCTCGATCATGAGCAACTCCATCTCATCCAGAGCCTGAAAAACAGGAAGATGGTGCAACCGGTAGGCGTTGTTTGCGTCCACCATGAGAGAGACGTTGGGGTGGCGGCTGCGAAAAGTCTCCACCACATGGATGTCCCAACCCGGCTTGATTTTCAATTTGATGCGCGCGTAACCCCGCGCCAAAAACTCCTCGACCCGCGCCATCAGCTCTTCGATATCCGGCTCGATGCCCAAACTGACGCCCACAGGCGCGCGCGACCTCGTCCCGCCCAACTTCTGCGCCAGGCTGATCCCTTCGGCCCGCGCCAGCCAATCGAGCACGGCCCATTCCAACCCCGTCTTGGCGAAAGCGTGACCTCGCACCCTACTCATGCTTTGGGTCACATCGGCCAGGCCGCGAACATCCAGATCGAATAGCGGCGGGATGAGAAACGTTTTCAGAACATAGAGGACGGTGACCCAGGTTTCGGCATTGTAATCGGGAAACGCGCCGGCCGGGCACTCGCCCCAACCCTCAAGCCCCTCTCCCTCCACCCGCACCAACACCGAATGGCGATGCGTCCAGCGGCCAAAACTGACCTCGAGAGGGAAGAGCAACGGGAGCGCGATTTTGTAAAGACTGATCCGTTCGATGCGCATGAAGAAAATCCTAAACCAAAACCGCTTTTGACGCCAAGAGCCGCGCGAGACCGCACAGGCGATAAGACGAAGGGACGATGGGTTGAAAAACCCATCGTCCCAAAGGATTGACGGCACGATGTTTGGAATCAGCCGTTCATCATCGCACTTTGCGCGTCCACCACGGCCAGCGCGGCGATATTGACGATGTCGCGCACCTCTGCGCCCGTGGGGATCACATGAATGGGCTTGGCCATGCCCACAAGAATGGGGCCGACCGCCTCCGCGCCGCCCAACCGCGCCAGCAGTTTATAAGCCGCGTTGGTGGCGTCGAGGTTGGGGAAGATGAGCACATTGGCGTCCTTCACGCGGCTGAAGGGGAAGTGCTCTTCCATCAACTCCGGCGTCACCGCAGTGTCGGCCTGCATTTCGCCATCGACGGGCAAGTCAGGACGCATCTCGCGCACCAACTCGGTGGCCCGGCGCACCTTTTCGCTCTGGGGGAAGCGCGTGCTGCCGAAATTGGAAAACGAGATCATGGCGATGCGCGGCTCCACATTGAACGTTTTGGCCACTTCGGCCGCGCTGATCGCGATTTCGGCCAGTTGCTCGGCTGTGGGATCGGGATTGACGGTGGCGTCGCTGAAGAAATAGATGCGATCGCGCACGATCATCATGTAGACGCCGCTGATCACGCTCACATCGGGTCGCGTGCCCACCACTTGCAAGGCGGGGCGCAGCACATCCGGGTAATTGTAGTTCAAGCCAGAGAGGAACGCGTCCGCGTCGCCCAGAAGCACCATCATGGGGCCGAAATAGTTGTGCTGGCGCACCAATTGGTAAGCATAGGCTTTGGTCACGCCTTTGCGCGCGCGGCGTTCGTGCAGTTTTTGAGCGTACAATTCCCGTTTCGAGTCCTCGGTGGGGAACACAACCGTGGGCTTGTAAGTCAGTTGCAGCTCTTCGATGGTCTTCTGAATCGTCTCCGGTTGGCCCAGGAGGATGGGATGGGCGATGCCTTGCTGCTCGATGGCGTAAGCCGCGCGAATGATGCGCGGATCGTGTCCTTCGGCCAGGACAATGCGTTTGGGGTCGCGCTGCGCCTTGTGAATGACCTGACGCATGATGGACATGCCCAGCCCCTGTCGCGCGGCCAGCTCGTCCACGTATTGTTCCAGATCGATGTGACGTCGCGCCACGCCCGTATCCATGGCCGCTTTGGCCACGGCCGGCGCCACCCACAGCAACACGCGCGGGTCTAGCGGTTTGGGGATGATGTACTCGCGGCCAAAGTGCAGGCTATCCAGACCATAAGCCTTGAGCACACTATCGGGCACATCCTCATGAGCAAGCGCGGCCAGGGCCTTGGCCGCGGCGATCTTCATCTCCATATTGACATTGGTGGCGCGCACATCCAACGCGCCGCGGAAGATGAAAGGAAAGCCCAGCACATTGTTCACCTGGTTGGGGTAATCGCTGCGGCCCGTGGCCATGATCACATCGGGCCGCGCGTCCAGCGCGTCTTCATAGGTGATTTCGGGGTCGGGATTGGCCATAGCCATGATGATGGGGTTGTCGGCCATGCTGCGCACCATATCCTTGCTCACCACATTGGCCACGGACACGCCGAAAAACGCGTCCGCGCCCTCCATGGCCTCGGCCAGAGTGCGCTTGTCCGTCTCCACCGCGAAGCGCTCCTTATAGGGATTCATGCCCTCTTTGCGGCCTTTGTAGATGACCCCGCGGCTATCGCACATGATGATGTTTTCGCGCTTGACGCCCAGAGCCGCATAGAATTCGCCGCAGGCGATGCCGGCCGCGCCCGCGCCGTTGATGACCACTTTGATGTCCTCGATGCGCTTGCCCACCAGCTCCAGCGCGTTGAGCAGGGCCGCGCCCGAAATAATGGCTGTGCCGTGCTGGTCGTCGTGGAATACGGGGATGTCGGTGGTGCGCTCCAGCTCCTCCTCGATGTAGAAGCATTCGGGCGCTTTGATGTCCTCGAGGTTGATGCCGCCGAAGGTGGGCGCGATGAGCTGACCCACGCGGATGATTTCGTCCGGATCTTGCGTATCCACCTCGATGTCGAACACATCCACATCCGCGAAGCGCTTGAAGAGCACGCCTTTCCCCTCCATCACCGGTTTCGAGGCCAACGCGCCGCGATTGCCCAAGCCCAAGATGGCGCTGCCGTTGGTGAGCACGGCCACCAGATTACCCTTGGCCGTATAATCAAAAGCCTTGCTCGGGTCCTCCGCGATCTCGAGAACCGGCACGGCCACGCCGGGCGTGTAGGCCAGGCTGAGGTCTCGCTGGGTGAGCAAGGGCTTGGTGGGGGTGACTTCGATTTTCCCGGGTTTGCCCTGGGTATGATACCTCAGGGCGTCTTCTTTGAGTGACATGATGTTTGCTCCATTTGGAGAAGGATTGCTTGTACAAGGTAATGGTGATTTGAGATGTCATCGTTTCCCTTTTATAAGGGCCGGAAAAGGCCGGACGATGGGGCGACAAACGATGGGCGATAGGATAGTTTACTACAAAATAGGGGGAACCATAAGATTGGATTCCCTTCGCGAGGGCTGCGTTGCTCAAAACAAAACTGACCCATCCTGATATAAGTTTACACTCCCGAGACCAAATTGAGGATCTGAAGGCCTTGGAGGCGGAGAACGAGCGGCTGAAGAAGAAGCTGGTGGCCGAACTGAGTCTGGATAAAGCCATGCTCGAGAGCATCATTGAAGTCGTGGAGAAGGACTATGGCATCGAGGTAAAATAACGGACGGCCATCATTGCGTTTCATCCTGGAATTCGTTGTCATTTCCCGCCCAGGCCTGGAACGCCGCAGGCTAGTTGGGTGGAAGGGCCTTTCGGCCCTCGCGCGCGGTGCGGGCGAACAGCCCGCAGGGCTTCCATTTGGTAGCGGGGCGGTTTCCAGCCCCCGGCGGCCTCGCGGGCACAGGTGAGTCGCACCTGCGAGGTGCAACTCACCCACCCTCCCCATCATCCCCGCCCGAGCCAATCGTTCCGGCGAGCGCCATTCGTTTCATCCCGGAATTCGTTGTCATTTCCCGCTCATTCAGACGCCGCGGATCAGCGCGGGCCAGTGGAGACGCTCGAACGCGGCGTAAAGGCGTTCGAGCACGGTTGGTCGCAGGCGCTCGCGATATTGCCCCAATAAGGGCGCCCACTGCACCAGCCATCGCCAGAGCAAGGCCGCATCGAGCGCTCGGGTAAAGGCGTCGCGGCGGACGACATGTCCCCGTTGAGCGAGCCGCTCGAGGTAGACTTCGGTCATCGTTTCCAGAGAAAGGGGTGGGTTCGCGTCGGGATAGGCCCAAGGGTGGAGATAGGTGACCAGGTCGAGGGTGGCGGGGCCAAAGCCCACCAGTTGCCAATCGTACCACAGCCGACGTCGGCCATCTTGCGTGATGGCCACGTTCTGAAAACCTGCGTCCCCGTGGAGCAAGGTGGGGGGCAAGGCGGTCAGGGCCTGAAAAAGGGGGTTGGGTTGTTTGGCCAGGGCCATCAGTCGCGCCACCCGGTCGGGGGTGAGATGTTGGTCAAAGGCTTTGGCCGTCTGAATGCATTCGAGACTCGCGCGTCCCTCCGCAAGCAGCGCTTCCGCCTCGCGGCCCAGGGGATCGCGCAACCAGGGCCATTGGGCCAGCGCGTCGCGCGCATCCCAAAACGCGGCGTGCAATTTGGCCAGATCGTCCAGGGTGCGTCGCACATCAGCCTCATCCCAGTCGGCCAGCCAGTGATTTGTGTGCTTGACCGGGGGAAAAGGCAACAGCCACAGGTCGCCCGTGACCGCATCGAAGGCCACGACCGTGGGCATGCCCAGAGGGATGCGCTCGGGCAGATGCGCATAGGCCATGACCTCGCGACGGGCCGCGCCGCGCATGAACGCGCCCTCCACCGTTTTTCCCCGTTTGTAAACCACCGTCATGTTGGTCTGCATGCCTGCTCGACGCAAGCTCAAATGCCAGTATTCCAGCGCGCTGCCCGATAATCCCCCCTGAAACGGTTGGCGATGCACGGCCCGAATTTCAGCCCCTCGCGCGGCCAAATAGCGCCGCACGCCCCACACCAGGGCTTCAGGCGCGCGCGTCGTCATGCCCCAGCGCCTCCATTAGGCGTTCGTACAGATCTTCCTGATTTTGCAAAGGCGGCATATTGATAAACTTTAGGCGCTCAACATCGATACGCTTCTCCTTATCGAGCGGATGATACATGATCACCAGCGCGCGTGTGCGTCGGCCTTCCAGGCTCACCGAATCGATTTGCGTCAGGTCGATCCGGTGTCCTGACCTTAGGATGGAACGATAGGTTAGGGTTTGGCCATCAAACTCGACGCGCGCGAAAAGGCCGGTGAGCATGCTCAAGGCCACGATGGCCACGCCCGCGAAGAAGATGCCCAGCAAGATTTCCGGCTCGCGCCAAAACTGCACGCCCAGCCACACCGCGGCCGCGGTGAGAATGAGCGCGCCTATGGCATAGGTGGGGGTGGGTTTATAGGTTCGAGATGTGTTATGCAAAGCGCAACTCCTGGTTCCGATGCAATCGAACCGCGGGCTTGCCCGCTCCGATACGGATGAAAATCGCTTGCGCCGACCAACGTAGACCAAGGTAGACGATGGGGCCATAGGACGATGAGACCATGGCCGAACCTAACCCCATCGTCCTATCGTCTTATGGTCTTATCGTCTATTTTCAAAGCAGTAGTTCATACCAAATGTTTTCCATAAGAATAGCCGCTTAGCGGAAGCTCGTCGAAACCCATATGGATGAGCAATGCCTGAGCGGCTTCGTCGCGATGGTTGATGTCGGCCACCAATCGAGGATATCCGCGCGCGAGGAGTTCGTTTCCCGCGCGTTGCAGCAGCCAGCGACCTACGCCCCGACGACGAAAGCCTTGCTCGACATAGAGATGCTCCAACGATGCCGTAGGCGTTTGGCCATGAACCGAAAGTTCTGGCAAATAACCAATACGCAGATGAGCGATGGGATCGGTGTGCTGCGCCGCATAAAACGAAAAGCCGGCATCCACCTGATCCTCGATTTGCAATCTAAGACGTTCGATGGGCGGTGGAAATTCGATGAGGTGTTCGTGGAAGCGACGCTCATACATCAGCCAACGATCGCGAATGTCGTAGCCGGCCTCGCCCAACGCCACCATCAGGCGAAAGTCATGCGTGGTGAGCGCTCCCCGGCCAGCCAATCGACAGGGATATCCCGTGCGCATGTGATGGACATCGATATGCGACACCCCCCGCGCGCGGAAGAAGCGTTCGGCCTCTTGCAACAGGGCGGCGGCTGTTTCATCCGGCGCGTCTTGATGTATGGCGAGATGGCGTACAAATCCCCGGCGTTTGTCGGGTTCATCGTCGCGCAACCGTCCCACCGCACAGTGTATGAAACCCACCACCCGTCCCTTTTCCGAGGCCACCAACCATCCATCGGGGTTGATCTCAAGAATCGCGTGGGGCGCGCCATCGTGCAACAAAACCATCTCGCGAAAGCCGTTGGGCGTGAGCGGCCAGTGATAAGGCAAGGCCGCGTTCGCCTCGTCGACCAACGCGACCACAGCGGACAGTTCGCGATAATGCAAGGGAGAGATCATGATCATAGACAAAACCGGTGGGCGCAATTCACGATGAAAAGGCGTTCAAAACAGCCCAAAATTGATTGCAGCGGAATAAAGCATATACGCGCCCACACCCAGAAGAAGCCAGGAGGAAGCATGGATAAGCCAGCGTTGGTGGCGCTCGGGCAACCCTCGCGCCCGGCTAAAGAAAAAGGCCAGGGCGATCTTGCTGCCCACCAACAAAGTATAAAATACGATGATAAAAATGGCCGCATGGGCAGGCGAGACGCGCCAGGCGCGAATGACGATGGGCGCGCCCACCAAAGCCCAAAAAAGATAGGGGTGCGGATTGAGCACATTGGCCAGCACGGCTTGCCACAGGTCTTTGCTCACGCTGGCGTGCGCTTCGGTCTCGGCTGCATTCACGCCATGACGCAGGCTATCCACGCCTAGCCAGATGACGAACAATCCTCCGATCACAAGCATGGCGTCGAGCGCGCGTTGGGGCAAGCGACCCACCAGCCAAAGTGAGATGACAACGATGGGCAAATCGGAAAGCAGGGGCGCCAAAGCCACCCGTATGCCGCTTTTCAGCCCAAATTGCAAACTGCGTTGAATGACCAACGCGAATAGCGGGCCGGGCGCGAGGCCGGCGCTGAGTCCCAGGGAAAAGGCGAGGGCGAGAAAAGTCATGGCGAGAGGGCGTTATGGTTTCGTCATCTGTTCAGTCTTTGTTGCATAACATGAAAAATCAGAATCGATCCGGCCACCGCGGCGTTGAGTGAGTTGATGCGGCCCTTCATGGGCAGGGCGAGCAACCAATCACAGGTCTCGGCCACCAGGCGGCTTAAGCCGAATCCTTCGGACCCAACCACCACCCCCAACGGACCGCTCAAGTCAGCTTTGTCAAAAGGGATGGCGTCGTCGCGGCGCTCCAACCCAGCCAACCACAAGCCTTCTTTCTTCAACTCGTTCATGGTGCGCACAAGATTTGTCTCTTGGCACACCAATAAATGCTCGACGGCGCCAGACGAAGCATTGACCACAGCCGGCGTGACTTCGGCCGCTCGATGGCGTGGAAAAATGACGCCATGCACTCCGCATGCCTCGGCTGTGCGCAATAAAGAGCCAAGATTTTGAGGATCTTGCACGCGATCCAATAGAAGTAAGAAAGGGTCTTCGCCGCGCTCGCGGGCCAGGGTCAGGGCCTGAAATGGGGTGGCGTAAGGATAAGGCCCCGCGGCCAAAGCGACGCCCTGATGATGCGTATGGCCCAACCATTCATCCAGGACCCGGCGCTCCACCTGCTCGACCAGAACCCCGCGCGCTTCGGCCAGCCGGTGGATGTCGTCTAGCACGGGGCTGGACTTGATCCCTTGGGCCAGGTAAAGCGCATGCAACGAACGGCGTCCCGCGCGTAGCGCTTCGCGCACAGCCTGACGACCATAAAGCAGCTTTCGACCGCGGCCGTCGTCCCAAGAATGGGATGCGTTTCTGGTTTGTCGCCGCTTTCGACTCATCTTTCTTTCCTGCCCGCGTTCTTTCCATCTGCATCCTTGCTCGCGGTTTCTTTTACTCGCGCTTTTCCCAACGCCAGGTGGAGCCATCGCGAGTATCCTCCACCTGCACGCCGAGCTTGGCCAGGCCATCGCGAATATAATCGGCCAGGTCCCATTGCTTTTGTTTGCGCAGTGTCGAACGCACCTCGAGCAACAATTCGATGAATGGCGCGGCGTCCGACGCGGCTCGAGCTTGCGTTTCCAATTGCAAGCCAAGCACGCTGGCCAGGGTCTTGAGCTCGCTCTGCGCTTTCTCGAAAGGTTCGCCGCCTATGCCCGCGGCGCGCGCGGTGTTGATGGCTTTCACCAGGTCATAGAGATGGCCCAGCGCGCCGGCCGTGTTGAAATCATCGTCCATCGCGGCCTCGAAACGTTCGCGAGCCAGCTGTACAGCCTCTTGCAACGCCTCAACTTCCGGCCCTTCGGTTTTCTCGCCGGTTGGAGGGCGCAACGCACCGCGTAGCCGCTCCAATCCTCGACGCGCCTGCTCCATCACCTCGTCGTCATAAGCCAAAGGCTTGCGATAATGCGAGCCCAGCACCAGGATGCGGAAGACATCGGCTTCATATTGTGAAAGCAATTCATCGATGGAGATGATGTTGCCCAGCGACTTGGACATCTTTTCCCCGCGTAGTTGCAACATGCCGTTGTGCAGCCAATAAGTGGCCAGGGGCGCGGCGTTGCAGCTTTCACTTTGCGCGATCTCATTTTCGTGGTGGGGAAAGATGAGGTCTGTCCCGCCGCCATGAATATCGATGGTGGGGCCCAGATAGCGCCGCGCCATGGCCGAGCACTCGATATGCCAGCCCGGACGGCCCATGCCCCAGGGGCTAGGCCAGGCCGGTTCGTCTGGGCTTTTTTGCGCCTTCCACAAGGCGAAATCGGCCGGGTCCTCTTTCAGTTCGTCGCCAAAGCGTTGGCGTTCGCTGCTCACCGCGTGCTCCAGTTTACGGCGACTGAGCTTGCCGTAATCATCGTCCATCCGCACCCGAAAATAGACGTCGCCCTCCGACTCATACGCATAGCCGCGCTCGATCAGCGTCTGCACCATGTCGATGATTTCATCGATGGTGGTGGACACGCGCGGCATGATTGTGGGCGGCTTGATGTGCAATTGGGCCATGTGCTCCATGAAGCGATCGATGTAATATTGCGCCAACTTCAATGGTTCTTGGCCTGTTTCACGCGCCCGGTTGATGATTTTGTCATCCACGTCTGTAAAATTCATGACATGGATGACTTCATACCCCTTGTATTCTAGATAGCGTCGGATCACATCGAACACAATGGCCGACATGGCGTGGCCGATGTGCGCGTCATCGTACACCGTGGGACCGCACACATACATGCGCACCACGCCCGGCTCCAGCGTTTTGAATTCTTCTTTCTTTCGGCTGAGGGTGTTGTAAACTCGTAAAGACATAATATCTCCCTTTACTTTGCCGGCGCGGCGAAGATCATGCGGCCAGCACTGGTTTGCAGCACTTTGGTCACCACCAGGTCGATTTCCTGGCCAATATAACGGTTGCCGTTTTCCACCACCACCATGGTGCCATCATCGAGATAACCCACGCCCTGGCCATATTCCTTGCCCTCCTGGATGACCCTGAGACGAAGACGCTCGCCAGGCAGATAGATGGCTTTCATTGCGTTGGCCAGATCGTTGAGATTGAGCACCGTGATGCCCTGAAGCATGGCCACGCGATTGAGATTGTAATCATTGGTTACAATGGCCAGATCATATTGTCGGGCCAAAGTCATCAATTTTTCGTCCACTTCGCGTACGCCGGGCGCGTCGAGGTCGGTGATTTCCAGCTTTGGCTCATCCATGTTCTGGAGTTCGTCCAACACCTCCAGGCCGCGGCGCCCGCGCGCGCGGCGCAAAGGGTCGGCCGAATCTGCTATGTATTGCAGTTCGGCCAACACAAAGCGCGGGACCAGTAGCGGCCCGGCCAGGAAACCGGTGCGAGCCACGTCGGCGATGCGGCCATCGATGATCACGCTGGTGTCCAGCAAGACGGGTCGAGGGCCAGTGATGGTTTTTTCGATGCTCGGTTCGGGGGTGCGTCTGGTGCGAGATAGCAAACGGGTCAGGTCTTCGCGGCGTAAAACCGTCACCATGGCGCCCATATAACCAAACACAATGCTGGCCACGAAAGGTAAGATGGAGCCAAAAGGCGAGGGCAACTGCGAAAGCGGTATTGCCAGAAGCGCGGCCACCACCAAGCCCAGGGCCAAGCCAATGGCTCCGGCGATGATGTCTTCAATGGGGATGTTGCGAAAGCTGCGAACCGCCAGTTTGGCCGGTCGCGTCGAAATCCAGGGAGCGATGACCCACCCCAGCGCGCCGCCAAGCAGAGTTAGTGGGATGATATATTTGAGCGCTTCGAGATCGGTGAAGGGTTCGCTGGTTTGGGTGAAGATAACGCCCGCCTGCCACCCGATGATTGCAAAAAGAATGAGTCCTAGAATGCGAAAAATCCGATCAATGTTCACGAGAGGAAGCAACCTCCTATGTGAATGACTATTCACTTGTCAAGCCCTCTCGATGATGCCAGACCCAAAGATAGAGAGAGCCCAAATGACGAAGGAATGAAAGATAAAGAAATAAAGAGATGAAAATGAAAGCGTCTCAAGCAGGATGAAGATTAATAATTGAAGAGCATAAGCGAAAAAACCAATGAAACGTGAGTGGTGGAGGGGCGACAGGATGCGTTACGCTTGCACGCTTTCGGGAACAATAAAAAATGAAAGAGATAATGTGTGAAATGAAAGACAATGATGGCGTCTGGCAGCTTCATCTTAGCATATATGGGCGTTTCGCGCAACGCGCCCCACCGGCCCAAGGCTTGCTGAGCGCTTGACATCCGCGCCGCGTCAAGGCACAATGGAGGGCATCCAACGACGTTCTCAGGAGCCCCCTCATGACATCCAAACCTCAGAAGCCCAACCAACTTCAGATAGAAATTCCCGCCGATCTGACGCCAGCCTACACCAATTTTGCCATTGTCAATCACGGCTACAATGAAATCCTCATCGATTTCGCTCACGTTGCGCCCGGCGCGCCCAAAACGCGCGTCCATACGAGATTGGTGCTCACGCCTTATCATGCCAAGTTGCTGCTGCAGGCGTTGGGTCAGAACCTGGCAAAATATGAAAAGCGTTTTGGCGAAATCAAGACGCAACGTCCTGATTTGCCCGATCGTCCTGTGATGGGGTTTGATCCCTCTCTCATTCATTGACGCGGATAAGGACTCATGAGCCCGCGCCGCGTGTTGTCGGCTCGCTGGCCCACAGACCGCAATCATGATTCGCTTTCGGGCGGCCGGACGACAAAGGCCTGATTTCACAGATAAAGTCGTTCTTATCACAGGGGCTTCCACAGGCATTGGCAGGGCCACTGCCATAGCTTTTCGCGAGGCCGGCGCGCGCGTGGCTTTGGCGGCCCGCTCCACCGAGGCGCTGGAGACATTGGCCAGGCGCTTGGGCGGCCCGAAGGCGGCGTCGCCCCTCACCGTGGATGTGAGCGATCCCCAACAATGCCAGCGTATGGTTGAGCAAACGATCGCAGAATTTGGGAGTTTGGATGTGTTGATCAACAACGCGGGCATGTTGGTTTCGGGCAAGTTTGAGCACTTGCAACCCGGAGATATGGAGCGGCAGTTCGCGGTCAACTATTTTGGCGTGGTCTATTGCACGCGGGCCGCGCTGCCGCATCTCAAGCAAAGTCGAGGCGCGATCGTAAATATCGCTTCAGTGGCGGGTTTTTTTGGCCTTCCCACCAGCGGCGCGTACAGCGCATCCAAAGCCGCTCTCATTAGCCTGGGTCAGACATTGTATGTGGAATTGAAGCCATATGGCATTGGCGTGGTTACGGTTTGCCCTTATTTCACCAGTGGCGCCAAACTGGCCGAAAAGGGCATATTGCGCGAGGGTGGCTTACATCGTTCGCGTCGTCGCCAGCGCGCGCCCGGAACGCAAACCACCGAGCAAGTGGCCGAAGCGATTTTACGAGCCGCCTACGAGCGGCCTCGTTTGGTGGTGCTTAGTCCCTTTGGTCGTTTGGCATGGCGACTTAACCGCTTTGCTCCCTGGCTAACCGATGCACTGCTGACCAAGATCAAGAATTGAATCCAGACTTACATTTGTTCAAGTTTCGTCATCCATCCCCCCAATATCCCCAAGGAGGCGGATTCATGGAAATTTCCGGAACCTACACTTTTCAGGCGCCACGACAGGCTGTGTGGGACGCGATCATGGACCCCGATGCGCTTTCCCAGATACTGCCAGGCTGCGAAAGTTTGGAGAGGGTGGCCGAAAATGAGTTTAAGGGCGCGCTCAATGTGCGCGTTGGGCCGGTGCAGGGCCGGTTCATGGGCAAAGTTACGTTGTCTGAATTGAACGAGCCGGAGAGTTTTCACATGGTGTTGGATGGTCGCGGCGCGGCGGGCTTTGTGCGCGGTCAGGGCGAAGCTCGTCTGGAAGAAAAGGATGGCGCGACCGTGCTCACCTACAGTGGCGAGGCGCAGGTGGGCGGCCGCATTGCCGGCGTGGGACAGCGCATGCTCGATACAACGGCCCGTTCGCTCACTCGGCAAAGCCTTGAAAGTCTCGATAAACTCATACAACATCGTTTGCATCCGGTCGAGGCGGCCGAGAGCGAAGCGCCCGCCCCGCCCGATTTCACCCCCCCCACCGAAATGGACCTGGCCCTAGGCGTGGCCCGCGACATGTATCGCGAGTATGTTCCCGAAGAATACGATCCCTATGTTCGCGCGGGGGTCGTGGCCGCGGTTGTTTTGGCCTTCCTATGGATTCTACGTTCGCTGCTCTGTCGCGATTAAGGCCATGAAAGACGAGAGGACGATGAAGAATGCATCGTCCTCTCGTCGCATGGTCAGGGGGTGCTGCGCGGCTACCGCGTGACAAAGGGCAGGTATAACTGGGGAGCGGCTTCGCCGGGGTCGTCGCGCAAAGGCACAGGACCGAAGAACTCGCCGTCGGGCCAACTTTGCAGCTTATACCAATAGTTTACGCCGGGCTTCGCGGTCGTATCCACCCATTCATATGTGGAACCAGCCGGATTTCCACTTGCAGAAATGAGCTCGGATATGGCCTGAAAACCATCATTGGGCGTGGGTGAACGGAAGACCACAAAGCCTTGCACCTCGTTCTCGTAGGAGGTCTGCCAGCGCAATACATTGCCCTCTGTTCCGGCCAAGGCTGTAAAATCGACCAATGTGACATTGGTGGGCGCAATGTATCCGAAGTCGTTGTCTGGGCTGATCCCGCCGCTTAGGACCGTGATCTGCAATGGCGATAACGATGTGCGCAACAGGCCCGGCGCTGTGGAAGGCGCGTCAAGACGATAGGTTCCGGGAGGTTGGTTCGCGAATGTGTAAGGCCCATTGTATGAAAGCGTGGTGCTCACGACCTGACCGGTGGAAACATTGGTCAGTGTAATGGGAATGCCGCTGACGCCCGGTTCGCCGCCCTGGCGGGCGCCATCTCCGTTGACATCGAAGTAGGTGAAGCCGGTGATGGTGACCGGTCGCGCGTAGGCGAAATCGGCCGTGAAGTTGAACGCCCCAGACGCCAAAGTGATGGTGTAAGGCTGGCTTTGGTTGTTGTTATCCTGGCCGGGGTTGGGGCCGAGTAGCGAAACCAGATAGCCCGTCAGCACGCCCGCGTCATCGGTCACGCGCACGTTGTATGTATTGGCCGCCAGGTTCGTAAATACGTACCCGCCCGAGGCGCCGGTCGTGGTCGTCGCGACCACCGACGCGCCCACGCGCAACTCGACTGTGACGCCGGCAATGCCGCTTTCGCCGTTGCCCGGCTCGTAGAGACCGTTGCCGTTCACATCATGCCACACCTGATTGCCGATGACGCCCGTTGCATCGCCGGCAACGCCTCCGCCCGCCTGGAAGTATCCGAAATCCGCTGTAAGCGCGATGCCGGCCACAGGTAGAGCCACGGAATAGGGTTGGGCCTGGCTGTTATGGTCGGTGTCGGGCGCGCCCAACACGCCCACGACATAACTGCTCAATACATTGTGCGTATCCGAAACGCGCACCAGATAGTCATCGGCCGGCAGACCGCTGAAACTGTAGGTGTTGTTGTTTCCATCGACCGAGCCATTCGTTAATACAGAGGCAAGGACCGGTTCTCCGGCATCCCACACGCCATCGCCGTCGTCATCGCGAATCAGTTGCACGCTGACGCCGGGAATGATCGTGTCGGTGATGGGGCTATAGACGCCGTCGTTGTCTTTGTCGTCGAACACCACGCCATCGATTTGGCCCAGGTCGGGGCTATCGAAGCCGAAATCCGCATCGAGATATTGGTCGCCGTCGTTTAAGGTGGGCAATAAGATCGGCTGGGGCGTGGTGGGGGTCAACCCCGATGGATTCACGGGCGCGACCGAATATCCCGATCCGGCCGGAACCTCGATGAGATAATGGCCGTTGTCATCGGTGACCGCCGAGCCGATGGGGTTGGCGCCGCTATCTTGCACAACGACCGTGACGCCCGCAATGCCCGGCTCGCCCGCGTCTTGCAGACCGTTGCCATTCCCATCATAGAAAACGGTGTCGCCGACCATTGCATTGCCCGGCAGGGGCTCCGCAACATAACCAAAGTCGGCGTCGCGATAGTCTTGCCCCGAGCCCAAGGAAATGAGCGGGTGCGGGTTGCCTGGGCTTTGCGGTCCCGAAACAAAGGAGAGGCCGCTCAGCGCAGGCGAAGTCTCATCCACATGCACGAAGTAATCGCCGGCAACGAGATAGCGGAAAAGGTAACCGCCATCCGCGTCGGTGTAGGTTTCATCGAGCAAAGCGTCATCTCCGCCCGGCTCGAAATTCCCATCTCCATCATCAGCATAGAGCCGCACTCTCACATTGGCGATGCCGGATTCGCTCACATCTTGCACGCCATTGCTATTGGCGTCGTACCAGACATAGTCGCCAATGCTTCCCGTCGGCTCGATCACGACGGCGTAATCTTCCACTTCGCCATCCGCGGCCAGAGAATCAGGGCCAATGCCGCCCGACGTGCTGCACCGGAAGCGGGCGTAGGTCGTTCCGGCTGCCGCGTCAGCGGGCACGGCGAAGGTGAGGTTGTTCACGCCCACGCTGAGCGCCTGGTCGCTGAATATCTGTTCGTCTGCATCCCAGCGCGTGTTGCGGTTGAAATCGATCCAGGCGTTGAGCAAACATGTCTGCGGCGAATTGCTCAAATCAATCGTGACCGGAGTCAATAATTGGCCGGGGATGAGCGATGAGGGCAACGTGACGCCGTCTTCATCGTCGGTGCAACCGGAAATCGTGTTCGCATTGTCATCATCGGTGGCGCCAACACTGGGCTGACCGTCCGGCTCGGCATCCACGCATGCGCCCATGAAGGGGTTGTTGTTCACCAGCAAATGGGCGGCGCCGCCGTTGCTGAGCAACGTGGCATAGTTGTATCCCTGTCCTGTATCCGGCGCGTCGCCATAGTCTACGGGCGTGGCGATTTCCACAAGATAGTCCTCGACCTCGCCATCCGAAGCCGGCCCATCTGGGCCAAGAGCGCTTTGGGTGCTGCATCGGAAGCGGGCGTAGGTGGCGCCGCCCACCGCGTCGCCGGGAACCGCAAAGGTGAGATTGTTCACGCCCACCGAAAGCGGTTCGTCGGTGAAGATTTGCTCTCCCGCGCCCCAAACGCCATCGCTGTTGAAATCGACCCAGGCGTTGAGCAAACACGTCTGTGGCGAATTGCTCAGATCGACCGTCACCTGCGTCTGGTTGTCGCCGGGGAGCAGCTGCGTGGGCAGCGTGACGCCATCTTCATCGTTGGTGCAGCCGACGATGGTGTCATTGGCGTTGTCGCCATCCGCGAGAGCGTTCGGTTGACCGTCCGGCTCCGCGTCGACGCACGCGCCCATGAAGGGGCTGTTCGCCGTCTGCGTATGCCGCGCGCCGTTATTGGCGAGAAGGGTGGGATAGCTCGACGGCGCGTCGCCATAGTCCACGGGTTGGGCGATCTCCACCACATAATCCTCCACCTCGCCATCGGGCGCGATGCCGTCCACGGCCAAGCCGCTCTGAGTGCTGCATCGGAAGCGGGCGTAGGTGGTTCCGCTCGCCGCATCGCCGGGAACCGCAAAGGTGAGATTATTGACGCCCACGGAAAGGGTCTGATCAACGAATATCTGTTCGTCGTTCTCCCACGAGCCGCTGCCGTCGAAATCGATCCAGGCGTTGAGCAAACACGCCTGCGGCGAATTGCTCAGATCGACCGTCACCTGCGCCTGGTTGTCGCCGGGGAGCAGCTGCGTGGGCAGCGTGACGCCATCTTCATCATTGGAGCAACCGGGGATGGTGTTGTTGGCATCGTCGCCATCCGCGTTCAATCCCGCCTGGCCATCCGGCTCCGCGTCGACGCACGCGCCCATGAAGGGCCCGTTCGCGACCTGGGTGTGACCGGCGCCATTGCTGCTGAGCTGAGTGGGATAATTGAGCACGGGCGGTTGATCGGGAGCGTCGCCATAGTCTACGCCGGCGGCTATCTCCACCGCGTAATCTTCCACCTCGCCATCATTCGCCCGACCGGTGACGCCCAGCGCGCTTTGAGTGCTGCATCGGAAGCGGGCGTAGGTGGTTCCGCTCGCCGCGTCGCCGGGAACCGCAAAGGTGAGATTGTTCACGCCCAACGAGAGTGGTTCGTCGGTGAAGATTTGCTCTCCCGCGCTCCAAACGCCGTCGCCGTTGAAATCGACCCAGGCGTTGAGCAAACACGCCTGCGGTGAATTGCTCAGATCGACCGTCACCTGCGCCTGGTTGTCGCCGGGGAGCAGCTGCGTGGGCAGCGTGACGCCATTTTCGTCATCGGCGCACCCTATGGCGGTGTCGTTCACATCGTCGCCGTCCGCGTTGGCGGAGGGCTGGCCGTTGGTTTCAGGATCGATGCACGCGCCCATGAAAGGCCCGTTGCTCACCAACGCATGCGCGGCGCCGTCGTTGACCAAAAGGGTGGGATAGGTGGGATCGGGCGCATCGCCGTAATCGAGATCGACAAAGTCCACCGTTGAAGAGGCGACGGTCTCGGTTATGGATCGACCGAATTCGTCTTGGCCGTTCACCGTGACCGTGTTTGTATGCGTTCCCGAAGCCGTAACCAAAAACTGCACTGTGATGGTGAAGGAATCTCCGGCCGCGAGCGCGGGCAATGATGCATTCCATGCAATGGGCGGGCCCGCGCTATCGGGTGTGGGAGTGGCCGCGACCAGGCTCATGCCGGTGGTGAAGCCGTCATCCACCACCGACCAGGTGGTCAGGGTGGTTTGGCCAGTGTTGGTGATGACCACCTCGAAGGTGATGGTGTCGGTTACGGCGATGGGCGTCACCAGGGGAGGGAGGAGGGTTTTGCTCACAGAAACGGTGGGATCGGGCGCGACCTGCACCTCGGCTGTGTCCGAGTCGGTGGGATTGTCGGGATATTGGGGCAGGTCGGCGCCGAGGTTATCGGTGGGATTGGCGCTCACCAGGGCCGTGTTTATCAGGTCGCTGGCGATGGTGTCGGTGATGTAATAAACAGCTGTGTTGCCGGGCGCGAGCGGGGTTGTCCCGGAAAGCAGGATGGGTGTGGTCGAGGTGGGGATGCTGAGCGCAGTATCGGTGATGACAATGCTATCCAGATAAGTGTCGCCAATGTTGCTGACTTCGAAGCAATAAGTGACCACGTAGCCGGAAGGAGCGAAGACAAGTTCGCCGCCCGGGCAAGAAACGCCGTTGTCGTCGCCGAGATAGACCGTCTTTTGCAAGCTCAAATCCGGCGCGATGAGGTTGACAATGGCGTCGTCCTGCGCGGTTTGATCGTCCAGGCCGGGCAGGTCCGCGCCCAAGTTATCGGTGGGGTTGGCCGAGATCGCGGCCACATTGGTGACGTCGGCGTTCACCGAGATGAAAGCCGTACAGATTACGGAGCCCAAGGGCGCGAGCGGCCCAGCCAAACCGGCGCATGAGCCTGAATCAATGACCAGGTCATCGACAGGGTCGGTCGGCGTGCCCAGGTCATCGGTGATGACCATGCTGCTCAGGTAGCTATCGCCGGTGTTGGTGATGATGTAGGTGTAAGTGACGATCTCGGGGCTGGTGATCTCGTAAACGCCGCCATCGGGCGCATTACCGGCCAGCTTGGTGAATGCGAGATTGGGCGTGAATGCGTCCACCACGGCATCGTCGCCCGCGCTGGGCGGGGTGATGCCGGCGAGAGGCGAGCCGACCTCGTTGCTTGGCGTTCCTGTAACCGTGGCCGTGTTGGTCACCGGGAATGGTCCGCTGACAGAAATGTCGGCCGTACAGGTGACCGACCCATTCGGTGCAAGGGGCCCGGCCAGGGCGGGGCACTCGACTGAGGTTATGGTGACATCATCGCCCGAATTGCTCGGCGTGCCGTGGTCATCGGTGATGGTGAGATCGGTGAGATAGGTGTTGCCGGTGTTGGTTAGAACATAGGTGAAAGTCACATTAGTGGGCGCGGTGCTGGCGTCCACATACCAGATTTCCCCATCGCCCACTGTCCCGGCCGTCTTCACCAGACTCAGGCCGGCCTCATATACATCCACACCTGTGCTCGAGGAAGAGGCGGGCGCTTCATAACCGTTGGTGTCGGTGGCGCCGGCCACGCTGGCCTGGTTGACCGTAGGCGAGCCCACGGGCGTGGCTTGTGTGGCCGTGAATTCGACGGTGATGGTGATTGCGTTCCCTGTGAGCACATCGCCCAATGTCGTGGTGACATCGTTCCAGACCAGCAATCCGTTCAGGTTGTCTACAAGATCGGGGGCGACGGTCGCGTTTGCGTATTGCAAAATGTTTGCATCGAAGGTGTCGGTGAGCGGAATCGCGCTCATGGTGGAGCAGCCCGGATTGTTGATGACGATTTCATAAGTAACCGTATCGCCGTTCTCGATAGGCGTCGTGTTGACCAGGCTTTTCGTCACCTCGGCCTCGGGTCGCACCACGTCGAAGCTGAAGTTGGCAAGCTGTTCGGGCACGGGGAGATAGTCTTCGCCCGGCGCTACATCCACAATGCTGCCGCTAAAAGCAAGAAAGTTGGCCTCGAAAACGCAATCCACCGCGGGGTCGAAATTGAGATTGGGCAGATTGGAAAAATTGCTGATGCTGAATTCCAGATCGGGTTGGGTGATGGTGGGGTTGGCATACAGCGTGGCCGTCGAGCCGGTGAGGGGCGCGCCAAACGAATTGGCCGGATCGGCCAGTGGATTCGCAGGATCAGGCGGGCTGAATTGCGCGATATGGAAGTTGGTGACGTCACCCGTCTGAGGCACGCCTACAATCGCGTCGCCCGCGCCGTCCAGGTTGGTGTCGATGATCAACACAATGGCTTCCCCATTGCCAATATCCGGCATATCCACGCCGCCCGACGCCTGCAAATAGGTGCTTGCGCCTCCCGGATCCCCATCATGGTCTGCATCGCCGGCGATGACATCGGAAATCAATGTATGAGTCACCGCGCCGCCCAAAAACTCGAACACCGTGCCTGCATCGAAGTACTGAATTCCCACATACATGACATCAGAAGGGCCATCATAAAAGAAGGCGAGATACTCCATGTCCCAACCGCTCACTTGTTGCTCCAGAGGCCAGGTGTTGGGCATGGAAACATCCCATTCGGGAGGATTGGCGGGAGGCGAGAGGCCCGGATCGTATAGAAAGGCCGAACCCGCGGGAAAATCCATAGGGACATTACCGGTGAACACCACCGGAGGACCGCCTTGGGCGTAGGCCGGCGTGGCAAGGGCCGGCGCCAACAACATGAACAATACGCCCATCACCAACACCATCAACGAAATATATCGTCCTCGGGCACCTATCATAATTAAATCACTCCTTGCGAAGAGTCACCTCGTTTATGTGAGACGAGATGGGTAAGAAATGCAACCACTCATGTTACGCACTCCGGTCGTCTATATGGGCTATATAGACGCGGCCAGGTGGAACATGAGATGGCAATATGTGGGGCGTTCACCGCCGTTTTGGCAGGTTAGGAGACGCTTAATTCTAGCTGTCCTGACGGATTTACAGCCTGAAAGTTACGCCTCAACGGGACATGGACCGTATATTTCAGTATGACCGATCATTCGCATGCAAACAACGGGCGCGGGGTTAGATTGTCGCCTCACAATACGGGTGGTATATGACCTGGCCAGATGACCAGGTCATATGCCAGAGCGTCATATTTGTGTCTTCCCGGCAATGCCTTTACCATAGGTCTCAGCTTTTTCACCGTGATTTCCTGTCCGATCCTTCCTCATCATTTTTTTCATTTGGAGCTGACATCATGGCAGAAGCTATCACACACGCACCGCCGGCGGAATTGGATCGTCGCGAGGTGCTGGGCTGGAGCATGTACGATTGGGCCAACTCCGCCTTCAGCACGACGGTCGTTACAACGTTGTTGGGCCCTTATCTTTCCAGTTTGGCAGAGACCGCGGGAAGGGTTCAGTTTTTGGGGTTTTCCTTCGAGCCAGACGCCTTTTTTCCCACCTGTGTTTCGATTTCGGTGATTCTACAGGTTTTATTTTTGCCTTTGTTGGGCGCGGTCACCGACTACTCGACGCTGAAAAAACGTTTGCTCCTGACATTCGCCACGATAGGCGCATCGGCCACCATTCTCCTTTTCTTCGTGCAACCGGATTTGCCGCTGGTGGGAACCAACGGCGCGGTGCTTTTGGGCGGGTTCCTTTTTATCATCGCCAATCTCTCGTTTGGTGCAGCCATTGTGCTTTATAATGCATTTTTGCCCGACATTGCGCCGCCCAAAGAACGCGATCGGGTGAGTTCTTTGGGTTGGGCTTTGGGTTATCTGGGCGGCGGGTTGCTGTTGGCCATCAACCTGGCCATGATTACGCTGATGGAGGATACGGGTTTGGCCGTGCGGCTGAGTTTGGCCAGCGCGGGCCTGTGGTGGCTTGGGTTCACCTATTTGTTTCCGGCTCGCATATTGCGCCAACGCCCTGCTCTAAAGCAGTTGCCCCCTGGCGAGACATATCTTTCGCAGGGCGTCAAGCAAATCATCCGCACGCTCAAGAGCATCTATCGCAAGCACCCCGAGACGCTTCGTTATCTCATTGCTTACCTCATCTATAATGATGGCATTCAGACCGTGATCGTGGTCTCGACCCTTTTCGCGGCTTCCGAACTGGGCGCATCGGCCGATATTCTTATCATTCTCGTGTTGCTTATTCAGTTTGTCGCTTTCGGCGGCGCATTGCTTTTTGGCTTTTTGGCCGGTCGCATCGGAGCAAAGAAATCCATCATCGTTAGTCTCATCATCTGGATTGTCATTGTGGTCTACGCTTACGCGTTCATGTATGAAATTTGGCAACTGTTTTTGATGGGCGTGTTGCTGGCGTTGGTGTTGGGCGGTTCGCAGGCCCTGAGTCGCTCACTCTTTTCACAGATGATCCCGCGGGAAAGCGAATCGGAGTATTTCGGTTTTTACGAGATCAGCGAGCGCGGCACTTCCTGGATCGGTCCGCTGGTCTTTGCCGCGGCCGTGCAGATCACCGGCGGCACCCGCGTGGCCATCCTTTCCGTCATCCTGTTCTTTGTGCTGGGTCTGATCTTGCTCATTCCCGTCAACGTCCGTAAGGCCATGCTCGACGCGGGCAATGATCCTACAGACGTGGTCTTGTAATCCGTCGCACCATGCAGAAGACGCATAAACCCCTCTCATGACTCAAGTCGCGCTTGAAAGCACCGTCATTGCACACGGATTGCCTTATCCGCAAAACTACCGCACCGCCTTGCGATTGGAGGCTATTGTCCGCGACCAGGGCGCTGAGCCGCGCACATGCGGTTTTGTGCGCGGCCAACCGGTGGCGGGGCTTGCTCCCGAACAGATCAAATATTTTGCACGCGGTCAGGATGTGATCAAGGCTTCGTTGCGCGATCTGGCCATCGTGCACGCCCGGCGTTTGGATGCGGCCACCACCGTGGCCACGACCATGTGGGTGGCGCATCGAGCCGGCATCCAGGTGTTCGCGACCGGCGGTTTGGGCGGCGTGCATCGCGGGCAAGATTACGATGAATCGGCCGATCTCACGGCCCTGGCCACGATTCCTGTTTTGGTGGTGTGCGCAGGGGCCAAAGCGATCCTTGACTTGCCCCGCACCCGCGAGCGACTCGAAACGTTAGGCGTGCCGGTCATTGGTTATGGTTGCGATGAAATGCCCGCGTTTTACACCCGTACATCCGGCTTGCCCGTGGATGCGCGTTGCGATACGGCCGAAGAAGTGGCCGCCATTTGGCGCGCCCACCGCGCGTTGGGCCTTTCCACGGGCATGTTGGTGACCGCGCCCCCGCCCGAAGGCGCAGCACTGGACGAGGCCGTCGCGCGCGAAGCCATCGACGCCGCATTGAACGAGGCCGCCGCGCGGGGGGTTCGCGGCAAGGAACTCACGCCCTTCTTGCTGGCTCACATTGCACAAAGCACGGGCGAGGCCGCGCTGCGCGCAAACCTGGCTCTGCTGGAAAACAACGCTCGCATCGCGGCGCGCATCGCCCGCGCCCTGGAAGAGCAATAGAACCGTGATCTGTCCCTGAATTTCTATGAAGAAATTGATAAAAATTGACAGCGTCTCTGAAGCGTGATAGAATACGGTGCGCTGTATTCGCGGCCGCGGCCATCATTTCTGCGCTCCATTCACTCTCGAGACCTATTAGCGTGCATCCTGTTCGGAAGGTTATCCTTGAAATATTGAAGCGAGAAGGCCACGCCACAGTCGGCGAATTGGCCAACCGCCTGGAAATGGCGCCGGTCTCTGTGCGCCATCACCTTGATCTTCTCATCGGCGATGGTCTCGTTTATACTCCTCGAGTGCGTCGACGCTCGGGCGCTGGGCGGCCCCAGCAGGTTTATGCCCTGACTCCAGAAGCCAACGCTTATTTTCCCAATAATTATCGCGAATTGGCCCATCATAGCCTGGACGCCCTCAAAAACGCCTTGTCGGACGATCAGTTTCTGGCTGTAATGGCGCAGATGGCGGCTGAAGTTGCGGCCAAAGCGCCTCAAGACCTTCAGGATTTGCCGCCCAGAGAACGCGTTCGGGTTGTGGCCGATTTTCTCACCGAGCAAGGCTATATGGCCGGATGCGAATTGGGTGAGCGTGAAGCCATTTTACACACATGTCATTGTCCGTACAATCATCTCACGCAGCCCCACCCTGAACTTTGCCATATGGATCTTATCCTGGTGAGTTTGCTCACCGGATTGGAGCCTCAGCGCATTGCTCATATTGCCGAGGGCGACATCCGTTGCTCCTATCTCATCCCCTTGAACAGCATCTCGGCCGATGCTCATGACGCCTCTTTCGAGACTCAAGGAGATCTGGTTCATGCCTGATTCCCGCTCGGGTGAGCCTCTCGAACGTCCATCATCAACGCGCTCGGGCTTGTATGACCGTTTTGGACGCCGATTGAACTATTTGCGCATTTCGCTCACCGATGTGTGCAATTTGCGATGCGTCTACTGCATGCCCGAAAAGATGCAATTTCGCCCGCGGCGCGAGTTGATGAACGACGACGAGTTGTTCTTCATCACCCGTATGATGGTCTCGTTGGGGGTGGAAAAGATTCGTCTGACCGGCGGCGAGCCGACCGTGAGGCCAAATCTGGTGGGCATTGTGCGCACCATAGCTCGTTTCCCTGGTCTGCGCGATTTGGCCATCACGACCAATGGTCTTCTTTTGCCCCAAATTGCCGAACCGCTGGCCCGAGCGGGCCTGAATCGGGTGAATATTTCGCTCGACACGTTGGATCCGGAAAAATTCCGGCGCATCACGCGTTGGGGCGATCTTCACGCGGTTTGGGCCGGCATCGAAGCCGCCGAGGCGGCGGGGCTGCGGCCCATCAAAATCAATGCCGTGGTCACTCGCGGTTTCAATGAGGACGAAGTCGTGGACTTAGCTCGCCTGACCCTCGAACGAGAGTGGGAAGTCCGCTTTATTGAAGTGATGCCCTTTGGCAGCGAAGCCGATTTCGCGCAGAGCGTGGTTGTGACTTCGCAAGAGACGCGACGGCGCATTGAAGAGGCGCTTGGGCCGTTGTATGAAATTCCTGGTCATTCTCCCAACGATCCGGCGCGGCCTTATCGGCTGGCCGGCGCGCGTGGCTCTATTGGTTTCATTAGCACCGTCTCTGAGCCTTTTTGCGCCGGATGCAACCGTTTGCGTCTCACCGCGGATGGCACATTGCGGCTTTGTCTGTTGCGAGATGGCGAGCTCGATGTGCTGACGCCTTTGCGTCGAGGCGCGAATGAAGAAGAGCTTCGTGCACGCATCTTGAACGCGGTTTACGCCAAACCTTGGGGGCACGGCCTGCCTGAAGGCGAGGTTCCCCGGCTTCGTCTTATGTCGCAAATTGGCGGATGATTCGCGCTCTTGAACGCGGTTGATTTGCCCATAGAGCGTCTTATTATCATATTCCGATCGATTTTTCCATCCGTTGAATCATGTCAAATTCTTGCCACTATTCTTCCTTTGTCCATCCTATCCACACCATTCGGAGGTATGACTGAATGAGCACCATGACCGAAACCCAGACCGGCGTCAATCTCACTCCGGCCGCGGCTAACAAATTGCGCGATATTATGAATCAGAAAGGCCTGAGTGAAGATTACGGCCTGCGCGTCTTTGTTCAGGGAGGGGGATGCGGGGGCATGCAATATGGCATGACCTTCGACAACAGCCCTCGCGCGGAAGACGAGGTCTATGAACAACATGGCTTGAAAGTGTTTGTAGACCCGGTGAGCCTTTTCTACATCAACGGCTGCCGCATCGATTGGGTGGACAGCCTGATGGGCGGCGGTTTCAATATCGAGAACCCCAATGCGGTTAGCAGTTGCGGTTGCGGAAGCTCTTTCCGCACGGCTAAGAGCCACACTGGCCAGCCCATGCCCGAAAGTTGTCATTGATTTTCTTCTTCATGGAGCTTTTCGACCTCATCCCGACGTCGAATATCTCCATGAGGGGAAGGACGGCGGGACGATGAGACGATAGGACGTCGCTGTCCTATGGTCTCGTCGTCCTATCGTTTTATGAACTGCGACCGCCTGTGTCTCAGCGTCGCTATTTCACGGTCGAGGAAGCGAACGCGCTGCTGCCGCGCTTGCGCGCGCTCATCGATCAGCTGCGAGCCGCGCGCAAGGCCATCATCGCGGCCCGCGCGGATTTATTGCCTGTTCTCGAGGCGGCCATCGGCAACGGCGGCAGCCAAAAGGCGGGTGATTTGTTGCCTTATTTTCGACAAATGGAGGAGGCTTTTCTCGCCATTAATCAGCTGGGGTGTGAGATCAAGGATATGGATTACGGTTTGATCGATTTTCCAGCCATTCGCGATGGTCGGGTGGTGTATCTTTGTTGGCGATATGGAGAGGAGCGGGTGCAGTATTGGCACGAATTGGATGGGGGTTTTGCCGGACGACAACCTTTGTAAGCATGATGTGCGGAGCAATCGATAACTGCCGCCAATGCGGTTGCCGGGGTGGGGTGCGGGAGTCGGTTTCAGCCGGTTGACGAAAGGAAAAAGACTCGGATAGAAGGTGCGCGGATGGGAGCCTGCTGAAGAAGTCCGCGCGTTCTCTATCCGAGTCTCGGTTTAGTCCGCGTCAGGGCGAACGTTCAAGCGTCGATGCCATATGGTTGATGCATCGACGCCAAGGCGAGGGCTTATGAACCGTCCGCGGCCCCCTGAATCATGATATTGGTCACGCCTTCCTTGTCGCCAGGCGTGATAATAACGCTCAGGGTGTAGCCATCCTTTGACCAGGAAGCAAAGGGCCCATCGCCCTGTTTGCTCCAACCGAGGTTGGTCAGCGCCTCTTCGAAGAACGCGGTGAGTTCGGCCTCGCCAAGGGTGGATTCGAGCATGGTGATATCACCCATGCTCACGAGAACCGTGGTTTCGGGAGGAAGCGGGAACTCGCCAGCATCGAAGCCGGGCGCACTGATTTCACCCGCCTTGGCCGCGCCTTCGGGCGCTTCGATGGTGATGTCGCCGTTCACCTCATACACTTCGAGTTGCCAGAGCATGGTTTGCTCGGTCAAGACTTCGCCTGTTTCACCTGGCATGGCCGCGTTTTCGACCGTGGCCTCGAAGTTCGATTTGACCACATATGAGCCGTCTTTGGCCACCCACACATCGCCTTGCAGGCTCTTGAGCTGACTTTGCTCGGCCGCGGCTGCTCCGAATATGTCGGTCAAATCACCGATGTCGTCGAAAGCATAGTGAATGGTCTTGACGCCGTTGACGGTTTCCTGGCCCACTTCTTTCATGTTTTCGATATCGGCGAAGAAAGCGTCGGGGTCGAGTAAAAAGGTGGGCATGTCGAATAGCCCCTCGCCTTGACGACTTTGCGTCAACCATTCACCGCCAAAGTTGATGGACGTGGTGTCGCCGACCATGTAAATGCTGATCTCTTGCGGGCCTTCCTCGTCCATGCCTGAGCTGCTCATGGTCATGCTCATGTCGAATCCATATTCATGATCGGCCTTGGTCCAGGCGCTTTCGATGAGCACTTCCTGTTCTTCGGTTCTATCGTCGGGGAAGGTGATGGTCAAGCGCATCATGCCTCGCGAACGATAAGAATCGAGGATATCCTCCAATTTGCTCATGGAGACAAAGCCTGCCTCATCGCTCGCTTCGGCGGTCTCGCTGGCGACAGAGGCCTTGGTGGGCGTGGGCGCTGGGGTGTTGGTGGGTTGGGGGAGGGGCGTATTGGTGGGTTGGGGCGCGATGGGAGTGTTGGTGGCCCCTGGTTGAGCTTGGCTTGCGTCTTCTTTCTGCGAGCTTGCCGCCGGCGCGACCGTCGGCTCCTCCTGTTTCCCCCCGCACGCGGCAAGCGCGACCACCAGCGCGAGTGCGGAAAAGAGGATGAACATGTTGCGAAACTTCATTGGTGACTCCTTGATTGAGAGATTTGCGTGCGCGTTTTGCATCGGAAGGACCGGTTGGGTGTTGTGGGAGCCCAGGCGAGTGGAAAAGGAGACAATGCGTCTCCGTTACTCCATCGCCCCACGGCCCATCGTCCGACGCCTACTTCAAACGCGCGCGTGTGTAAGGTTGAAATCTGGATAACGCCGAAGTGTTAGCTATCTTCGTAAACGCCACAGCACTTCAGCCAGCCCCGGCGCCCCACTTAGATGCAACTGGGCAAGGATGCGCTCCTCGATATCGTTGTCGAAAAGAACGTCGAGTTGGCTTTCGTAGCATTTCACGGCCCTGATTTTGGCATGGGCATGCTCTTTTGTCAAGAATTGCGGTAAACGCTCCCAAGCGCCGGTTATGGGCGCATTCAGGGCCAGCCACAGGTGACGAGGGTCCTCAATATAAGGGTAATCCTCGTAAAAGAGAACCGGACGCTCTTGGGCAACCCAGGTTTCGGCGATGGCTCGCACGCGGCGATGGTCCACATGCCCGCCAGCGGCCAGGGGCGCGTAGATGGTTGTAGGACGAACATCGCGCAGCAATTGTTCCATCTCTGCGCGGAGCCATGCGTCATCATCCGCTCGATGCACCGCCCCGAAAATGGCTTCTTCTGAATCATATAGCCACTGACCGGCAGGCCCGCGGCGGTAGATGGCGTCCAATTGATTGAGATGGCGCACGCTGGCCCGCAACTGCGCCGCGGCGGCTTCGTCTTCGCGGCGGCGCAACGCGATGGGATGGAGGCCAGGATGTCGCGCGAGCCAGCGCCGATGTTGTTTGGCCGCGAATTCGGAAATCTCTGTAAAATTGGGCGCGGCCGCGTAAATGGTGGCGATGATCACCTGTTCGCCCGCGGCCGCTTGTTTGGCGATGAGCCCGCCGCAGGAAAGCGCGGCGTCATCGAAATGAGGACTGAGATAGAGATGGGGCATGGAGGCTGGTTATTTCCGAATTAGCGGCGCGAATGTACGGAACGGAGAAGCCGAGAGGAGACGATGAACGCCTCCGTTCTTGAGGTCCAACACATAGATCTCGCCGGCTTCGTCTTCACCGAAGGAGGTGATGAAGAACGAGGTGTCGAGCAATAATTCGTTTTCCCAGCCCTCCGCGTTTTTGCGCAAGCCCCATATGCGGCCGCTGCAATAGTCCCCATAGAGATAGACGCCTTCCATATCGGGATAGGACGGCCCGCGATAGACGAATCCGCCTGTGATGGAGCATCCCAGATCATGATCATATTCCACCACCGGCAAGACCAGTCCGCTCGTGTCGCAGTTGGGCGACTCGAAACAGTGAAAGCCCTCCATGATGCGCCAACCGTAGTTTTCGCCGCCCGCGCTTTGGCCGGGTTGATAGTTCACCTCCTCATATAAGTCTTGGCCCACGTCGGCGATATAGAGGTCGCCGGTGTCGCGATCGAAGGAAAAGCGCCAGGGATTGCGCAGGCCCAAGGCCCATATCTCGCCGCGATAGCCGGGTGTGTTGACATAAGGATTGTCATCCGGGATGGCGTAAGGCGTTTGGCCCGATTCCACGTCGATGCGCAGGATTTTGCCCAGCAAAGTGTTTGTCTTCTGGCCGTTGTTATAGGGATCACCGCTCGATCCACCGTCGCCCAGACCAATGTAAAGATAACCGTCCGGCCCAAAGGCCAGTTGGCCGCCGTTATGGTTGATGAAGGGCTGATCCACCGTGAGAATGATCTCTTCACTGCTGGGGTCGGCTTGATCAGAGTCTTGGGGCGAAGTGTGAAAACGGGCGACCACGGTGTCTTTGTTCAGGTCGATGTAGTAGACATAAAAATACTGTTTTTGCGCGTAGTCAGGCGGAAAAGCGACGCTCAATAGACCGCGCTCGCTGCAACAATCGACGCGATCGGTGATATCTAGAAAGGGTGTGGAGAGAGTAACGCCATTCTCGACTATACGAATTTGGCCTCTTTGTTCGACGATGAACACCCGCCCACTGCCGTCATTGGCATGGGTGAGGTGAACGGGCCGGTCGAAGTTCGGGGCGAAAAGTGCGGTTTCTAGCGTGGGCCAGGTTGTGTCTGACGCTTGCGGTTGGGCCTGTGCGCGCGGCCGCGTCTGGAGGGCGCTTAGGCCAAGAAGTGTGGCTATGGTTAGCAAAACGACGGCCGCGATGCGACCGCGGCCGCGTTCGTGCAGGACGATTTTCATGTTCACGATTCCCAATGCAGAAAATGGGCCAGGGCTTTGGCCAGGGGGCGCTTGTCGATGGGCGGCGCGATCCATTGCGCCACAGCCAGGGCCGAAGGGTCGCCATCGGCCGGCGCGGCGCTGAATCCGGCCCATTGCAGCATGGTCACATCGTTGCCGCCGTCGCCAATGGCCAGCACCTCTTCGCGGCGGATGTTCAGTTGTTCGCATAGCCAGGCGAGGGCCGAGCCTTTGTCCGCGCCCGGCGCGGCGCCTTCGACAAAGTGATGCCACGAGCGCGTGACGTGAGCGCGGTCGCGAAGCCCCTCCCGAAGCGTTTCCAAAAGTCGGGGAACGGCGGTTTCATCCGCATGGATGGCCATGAATTTGATGAGACGGTCGTTGAGCTGCGTGAGCGCGTTGGGTTGCAGTTCGGCCCAGGCGCCAAACCAGAGCGTATATTGGTCGGGCGAGAATACGTAGCTATCCACCAGGATGTGGTTTTCGGTGAAATAGGCCATGCCCGCGCCCAGCGGTTTGGCCAGCCGCGCGGCCTCGCGCGCGACCTCGGCCGGCAAGGTCAGACGGCGCAATACGCGACCGTCGCGATAGGCGATGAGCGCGCCTTGCGCGGCGATGATGGGTTCGTTGGTGACGCCAAGCTGATCGAGATAATGGCCTAGCGTTAGGGGAAGGCGACCCGTGGCCAGCACCACGAGAATGCCTTGTTCGCGCGCTTGTTGCAACGCGGCGATGGATTCGGGATGGATGAACCCGTCGCGGGTTGCGAGCGTTCCGTCGAGATCACAGGCAATGAGTCGGATGAACATAGGTGGTTAGGGCGTATGGCGGCCTGGCCGCAACCAAGATTTAGTAGTCAGTGAGCAGTTTTCGGTAATCAGTCGCAGGTTGGGGGGTGATGAAGAGAACTTGCGACTTGCCACTTGCGATTCATCGTTTACCGTTGGTTGTTGGTGTCCGGTTATTGTAAGGGGTGATGGGGGAGGAGGCAAGCGGGAGGGAGGACAGCAAATTGGGCATTTTGGTCAACTTTGGCGGATCGAGGTTGAAATACAAACGCATTCCCAACTACGCCGGTGAGCATACGGACGAACCGATCTCACCATCAAGACAGGCTCCTCCGGATCTTTCGATGATCCATTGGGGATGATCGCCAACTTTCACGCCCCGCGTGTGCAAATCGAGACCATCAGAATTGCGGGCCAAAAAAGTAACTCAAGCCATTGGTTCATCTCCCATTCTTCATTCAGGCCACCGTCATCACGCGCATTCCATCCCCCCAAACCTCACCCCCCGCGAGCCCCAATTCGCTGTCATTTCTCATTCGTTGTCATTTCCACCCCGCGCAAATCCTGCCCCAACAAGACCCTCGCCACCACATGCATTCCATCCCCCCTGACGCCTGGCGCCCCTCAATTCGTTGTCATTTCCCATTCGCTGTCATTATCCCAGCTGGCCATCGTTACAGAAGACCAACCATCGTCCCATCGTCCATCGTCCCGTCGTCCGGTCGGATCAAGAACAACGGCCGGGAGGGCCAGAAGTTGGAGACCTAAAACCGCGTTAGGACATAATCCCCAGCACCCGCTCGCGGCCGGCCAGGTCGGGGTGGATGGCGATATGCGCGCGGGGGAAATAGCGCCGCGCGAGTGCGGCCGCGGCCTCGCCCTGACCATGCCCGATTTCCAGCAAGAGCGCGGCTTCCGGTTGCATGTGCGCAGGCGCCTGGGCCAAAAGCCGCTCGATGACGCGCAGCCCGTCCGGCCCGCCGTCCAAGGCCGCGCGCGGCTCATAGTCCCGCACCTCGGGCATCAGGCCGGCCAGGTCGGCCGTGGGGATGTAAGGCAGATTGGCCGCGATGAGGTCGAATCGCCCGTCCACGGCCTGCAGCAAATCGCTCTGCACAAAACGGATGCGCGCCGCCGCGATGTCGTTGCGCGTTGACGCGGGCCAGGCGCAAGGCCTCAGGCGACGCGTCCAGCGCCGCGATCTGCACATGCGCGGCCGCGTGCACGGCCAGGCTCACCGCGATGGCCCCGCTTCCGGTTCCCACATCGGCCACTCGCAGGATTTCGCGCTCGCGACGCTTCGCCAGCCATGCCAGCGCCAGCTCCACCAACAGCTCGGTTTCGGGCCGGGGAATGAGCGCGCCCGGTTCGACCATGAACTCGAGCCCATAAAACCAGCGTTTGCCGATGATGTAGGCCAGGGGTTCGCGGGCCGCGCGTCGCGCGAGCAACTCCTCGAAGCGGGCCAGTTGTTCGGGCGAGAGAGGCTCCTCGGGATGGGCCAGCAGGTATGCCCGGTCGCGGCCCAACACATGAGCCATGAGCAGCTCTGCATCCAGCCGCGGGGAATCCACGCCCGCGTCGCGCAGCCGGACCGCGGCTTTGCGGATCATCCGTTCAATGGTGAATGACATGGTCACGCATCACCCTTCAACACTTCGTCCAAAGTATGGCGCGCCACATCCCTTTGTTCACACAACGCGCGTTGGAACAGAAGCGCCTCGCGAATCACGTCCTCGGGCGTTCGCGCCAGGCCGCGCCGGATCATGGCCGTGGCTTCGTCGAAACGACCGCTACGACGCAACAGGTCGGTGAGAATAGCTTCTTCTGCGCCTGGTTGGTCCGCGAATGGCTGGCCGCGCTCGCGCGCTTGGGTGAATCGCTCCACGGCTCGCAGCCGGCATTGCCTCGCCCCCTGATCGCGCTCCTCATCATCGCAGACCCACGCGGCGCGAAGCGCGAACCATCCTGCATCCGCATCGTTTCCCAATGCTTTCTGGATGTCGCTCGCGCATAGAAACATGCTCGCCAGATAGGGAAGCTCCGCGTCCCTTAGCTGAGCCTGGTAGTCCTTGCTCAGCACAATCGAGGCCGCGATATCGCGATCCGGCGCATGGGATATATTGGGCGCACAATACCCGCATGCGGGGCAACATTGAATCTGAAAGGGCAATGTAAATCGCATCAATGGCGGCGGCCGCGTGTCCAGATCGGACGCGCCAAATGCGCTCGAGGAAACAAGCACGGTGTGCTTCTCGGTGTGTCCGCACACCGCACAGGTGAGCGCTTGTTCGCGTACTGTGGTCATGGTTGCGTGCTCTCCGACTTTTGCTTGGTTTCGGGCGGGATTGCCTCTAACTCGACGATGGTCGCTTCGTTCATCTCCGTCATGCGCTGGCCACACAAACAACAGGTTCACGCCAGCCCGGATTCCCATTCGTAGTCATAAAGCGTCACCCAGACCGCCTGTTGCAGCGCCTGTTTGAATCGGGCCATTTCGCTGATCTCATGCCGGGTCAGCTTCCGAGAATAGACCTCGCGACAATAAGCTTTCCAGCGCTCCCGGGCCGCGGCGTCGATGGTCAGGGCCTCTTCAGGCGTGAACAGATACACATAATCCACCCAGAGCGGGTTGTTCACATCGATGCGACGCTGCGAGAGTAGGTCCAGGTGTTCGGCCGCGAGCGCGCTCCACCAGGACGGACCTTCGAATATGCGGCAAGCCTCGCCCGGCTCCTTTGGGATAACCCAGACCCGCTCCTGATCGATGACGAGCCACTCGGCCTGCCGCAAGGCGCGCAGCACGCCGCGTCGCTCCTGCGAGCTCGCTTCGCATGGCGCTTTCATATAAGGGACATTCTCAACCCACTGGCCTTGTTGTTTGCTCCAGGTGAGAAGATGCGCCCAAGAAAGGAGCCATGCGCTTCGGTCATCGGGCGACAACGTTACGCGACGGTGGGGAAGCGGCGCGACCAACCGACTCACATCCCACCAAGGGGGATGCTCGAAACACAATCCCACATTCGCGGCGTTTTTCAAAAGCACATATGTCCTGAGAGATCGAGCGCCCATGATAAATGAATGATTCAAGGCTTGAAAAGCGGCTGTAAAGGCGATTTCAGCGTTTCCACAAGACGGCGCCAGGGGTCGCGGCGAGGATTGGATCGTCCCCTGGCGATTGCCTGCGGACTCAGATCGATGGGGCGAACGAAATTGGGGCCGAGGCGATGGGGGATCCAGGCTGGAGGATGGTCGAGATCGATGCTTTCCAACAGAACGGGGATCACGCGGGCCGCGCCTTCTTGCCAGCCAAGGGTTTGGGCCAGGATACTATCGAACTGCGCCCAGCGATTGTCGATATAATGTCGCGTCAGCACAATGAGCGTGCGCCGCGCCTCGCGCACGCCCTGTTCGACCCCGGTCACCCTGGCCACGCCCGGCCTCACCACGTCCTCGGCCACAGCCACTTGCAAACCTTCTGCTTCCAGCCGCGGAATGAGGGTCTCCCACACCCAACGCGCATCCGGTTCGGTTTCCGCGAAGCTGATATAAACGTCATAGACATGAGCATTGCTTCGAGCAGCTTTTTCGCGCTTCCGCGTGATTTCCCCGCCCGGGGTTTTCTCTTTGTCCTTGTCCTTTTGCTGCATCCGTTCTCGTTCCTCGGCCAGCGCGTCCAGAGCCCACTCGAGCTCGCGAATGCGCTTGTCGGCGCGTTCGATCTCGATCTCGATGCGCGCGCGTTCCACCGCGCCCGCGGTCAGCTTCTCGCGCTCCAGCTTTTGCTTGAACGCTTTTTGCTCATTCAGTTCGGTTCGTAAAGCTGTCGATTCGTTCATGACCATGCCGTTGTTTTTAAGAATAGACCACGGGTTTTACAGATTGATTTCGGTGTCGAAAAACAGAGAGCTCTCGCCAAAGCGCAAAGGGGAAAGAAAATCACATTCTTGCCTAGGGGCACACCGAGCCGCCGCCCGAGGGCACCGAGGCATTGTAGGATTTGACCCACGATCCGCTAATGCGATAACGGCTTTGGTTTCGACGCCCGTAAACGCCAAAATCGTAGGTGGTGTGCTGGGGCGCACTGGAATGACGCAAGGTCGCCTTGACGATCCCTTCGTCTTTGTTCAATATGCGACTCTGTACGGGAAATCCATTTCGGTAGAGAAGGGCCGACACACTGCCCGCGCCCTGCGATTCGGCCATGCGCACGGTCACCCGAGCCCTCATCTGGCATTTTGAGCGATAATTATGATACACGGCGCGGTTGATAGCGGGATCGATGATGAAATCGACGATTCGATCGGTTTGGAATTCCAAGAACACCTCATCGGCTAGAGTAAGCTCCAATTGCACGATTAGTGGGTCGGGTTGATTCTGGAAATCCGCCAAAGGCAAGGGAGGGACGGAAACATTTTGCGCGGCCATTGCATAGAGCAGCTTCTCCGCGTCTGGCGTTGTCACGCCGCTCTGCGCAATGTAATCGATCTCGATAAGCAGCGATTCGGGCATGGCGAGCAAGGCATCCAACGAATTCGCGGCGAACTCGTCCAACTCGTCTGGTTTGGCTGGCGACGCCTGGTCTGCGAAAAATGCGTCAGCGCACATAAGCATGTTGTCGGTGTATTGACGCACGCTCATTTCATCTGCACCACTGACGATAATGCTGAAAAGCTCTCCTTGTTCGTTGATGAAATTGCCCGGTCGCACGAATTTGCCTTCTCGAAAGACCACCTCGTTTGTAAAGATCGGTTTTTGAGTCGCCTCGGCGTCCGGAGGACAAAGTTCGTGCGTGATTTCGGGAAAAGAGCCGATGCTTTCCGCCACTTGGGGATCGGGCGTCCAATCAGGGCAGAGTTCAGGCAATGGTTCGTTGCAGGGCGTGGGCGAAGGCTTGTCCGGGGGCGCGTTTTGGTCGAGAGAAGATAGAGAAACCTTTGAAGGCTGTTTCGTGGGCGGCCGCGATGAAAAAAGACCGCAGAAAAACAATGCCACGAGGAGCGCCGTCACGATGATCACCGCGACAACTAAAGGGCGTTTCATGATTCCACCTCCTTCTTTTCATAATGTAAAAGAACGTCACCGGCTTCGACCACAGAGGTCGCGGTGGCGATTTGTCGCACAGAAAAAGGGAGACATGCGCCAAATCCACTCAATTCGTATGCAAAAATGGCGTAAAAAAGGCGGGCAAAATGATTTTCACCGAGCTCAAATAGTCATTCGAGCTGAGCGCAGCGGAAACCGTACTCCGGACTGCTCGATTCGATGCCAATTGTATAAAAAGTGGTGATGCGCATAATAGAGGATTCATAGCTTCCGCCCATGATGGCCGGCCGCCAGTTCGAAGCCTTTGGTTGATGGCATTCAAGGCCCTGACAGTTTTCATCCACCAGGACCACAAACTCCCATACATTGCCCGCGAGGTGATGCAGGCCTTCGCGTGAAACGCCCGACTGCTCGCCCGATGTGACCGCGATGGGCCCGGGCAAAGGCGGCGCGTCTATGGGAACAGGCATGCGCACTTGATTTGGCCGAGGCGCTTCATCGCCCCATGGCCAGGCGCGACCGTTGGCGCCCCTGGCGGCCCGCTCCCATTCCACCGATGTGGGCAAGCGCCGCCCCAACCATTGGCAATATTGCTGGGCCTGTCGCGGCGTTACGCCCACAACAGGGTGAAGCGCATATTGAGCGTTTTGGTAACGCTCCAGGTCAGATTTGGGTTCATCACACGCCCCGGCTCGCACGCAATTGCGGTAAAGACGATTGCTGACTTCATATTTCTCCAGAGCAAATCCCTCCAGACGCACGCTGCGTTGGGGACGCTCCCACGCTTCGGCCAAGGGATCGTCGGTTCCGATGATAGCTTCACCAGCATCGAACTGCACCATTGGGCTGGCGCGCAGAGTTTGCGCCTTCAGAAAGCCCCGATAGGCCAGAAAGCCCGACGCCGCCAATAGCATGACCGCCATGACCGCCGCGAGCGGTCGCAGCCAACGCATTCGTTTTCGTCGTTTCAGCTCGGCTTCGCTGGCCCGGACAAATTCGAGGATGGCCGCATCCACGCCCACATCTTTCGCGGCCTGACTCGTCAGCCAACGTTGGGCCAGGATAAGCTCGGTCTCATCCAGCAATCCTCCCCGACGATGGAGATCGAGCCAGCGTTGGGCCAGGGCCCTCAGTCGTCGGCGCTCCATTTCGGCCATTTTGTGCGCTTGCACCCATGCAGCCAGTCTGGGCCAGCCTTCGATCAGGGCCTCGTGCGCCAGGTCCGCCATGCGCATCCGCCCCTCCCTTTCGCCGCTCAAGGTGATGAGACGGGCTTGCGTCAAATGAGCGAGGGTGGCTTCCACCTGGAGTGGGTCGTCCTCTGCCGCCAGAAGCGCGGCGACCGGCTGCCGACGACGCGTATGCGAGCGACCCTCGCCAAACTGAATGAGGCGTAGGAACATGCGCCGCGCGATGCGTTGTTGTTCGGTCGTGAGCGTCGAGAACGCCGCTTCAGCGCGGCGGGCCATGGCCGCTTGCAAACCGATCAAAGGCGGCTGGCCATAAGCTTTACGCGGCATAACCAAAGCTTCATACGCGCGTAGGGGGAGAAATCGACGCTCGAGTTTGTCCCATAGCAAGACCAGCGTCTCTTGAACGAAGGGAAGGATGCCCGGTTCGCCGGCCGCATCGGCCACCAACCGCTCCACCAGGGCTGATTCGACATACACGCCCACGCTTTCGGCCGGCCGCACAATGGCTTCTCGAAGTCCCTCTTCGCCCAAAGGCGGCACTTCCAGGCGATGGGCCTGAATCTCTCGCCAAAGCGGCGAAGTCATCAGGTCAGGATAGAAGTCCGCCCGAACGGTGATCGTCAGGTAGGCGTTGGGTTGGCCGATGAGAGCGAGAAGCGCATTCTGAAATGCCGTCCGCTCATCTCCGGCCAGGGTGAAGGTTTCCTCGAACTGATCCACCACCAGCAGAAAAGGGCCGCGCTCGCCAGGCGACGGGATGTCGGCGAGCAGGGCTTGCAACGCGCTGTGAGGCGTTTCCCCCGGGCGAAGGGTGCGCACCAGCCACTCGCCCTTGCCAAATAGAGAGCTTTGGCGCAACGCAGGCAACAACCCTGCAAAGACCAGAGAGGATTTTCCACAGCCCGAAGGGCCGATGATGGCCAGGAAAGGATGGACGCGTAGGCGCTGAACCGATTCTTCGATTTCGCGCTCACGGCCAAAAAAATGCTTGCTGTCGGCTTCGGTGAATGGAGCCATGCCAGGATAGGGGCAAGGCGGGATTTTTGGGGCCGCGGGCCGCGGGCGTTTCAGGTCGCGCAATAGAGCGGCCACCACCTCTTCCCAACGTTCCGGCTCGCTGGCGTCCAACGCCACGAGCTGCGCCAGCCGCGGAGGCAAGTCCACCGGATGCAGAATGAGGGGAATGACCGGCCACGCGCCGGTTTCTGCGCCATAGCTTTGGGCGAGAATATCAAAGAAGCGTTGGAAATCCGCGGCGAAATAAGCGGGTGATAGCACAAGCAACACGCGATGGCTTTGCTGGAGGGCCCGCTCGAATTCAAGAATACGCGGCGCGCCCAAGCGAAACGTCTCTTCCGAAAGCACGCGCGCGCCGGCCGATTCCAACGCGTCGATCAAGTACCCTTCCACCCAGGCGCGATCGGCCTGCGCATAAGAGATGAATATATCGTAGAGCGATTCTTGTGACCCGTTCATGTTTATTTCCCGCCCCCTTGACGACGCGGGGATAGGAGGCGCGTCTCTCGATGGGGCCGAGAGCGTCCTCGCGGGGAGAGCAGGCAATTCTCTGGCTGATTTATCGTAAGGGGATGGAGGCTTTTTGTCAATGTCGGTGGTGAAAGCCTTGTCGAACGCATGTTTGCTCCTGAGCTTTGCTTCGCGATACGATAGTGCATCCCATTTGACAGGCATCTATCCCACCAGTGCAGGCGTAATAATAGATGCATACGCGATTTCGCCCGCGCTTATCCGGACGTTTTTTCTACGACAGCGCCTGAGTCGCGAGGCGTAGGGGCTTGCAAAGCTTGCAAGCCAGGAACGGGTCCATTCTCCCATGCGTTTGGCCCTATCGGAGAAACTCGTTTCCATGCTTGATGCGTCAAGCCGCCTCGCTCATAAGGTCATTTTTGCTCTACGCAACTCATCATGTCCATTATGATCTCCGCTTTGGAATCCGCCATTTTGCAGACCGTAGTCTACGCAGATGTTTTCGATTATCCGCTTACCGAGAGCGAAATCCATCGCTACCTGGTGGGGAAGCCGGCCACCCTTGCAGAGGTGCGAGCGGCGCTCGCCCAAAGCCCGCGGCTGAGAGAGCGTCTTGTTCGTCGTGGAAGATATATCTTATTGGCGGGGCGCGAGGGCATTGTGGCGATCCGAGAGCATCGCGAGCAGGTCGCTCAGCGCTTGTGGCCGCAGGCGCTGCATTATGCTGCGCTCATGGAGGCGCTGCCTTTTGTGCGCATGGTGGCTGTAACCGGCTCACTGGCCGTCAACAACGTGGATGAAGATGGCGATATTGATTATCTCATCGTCACCTCTCCGGGCCGTTTGTGGTTGTGCCGGGCCATGGTGGTGGGTTTGGTGAAGATGGCCGAGCGTCGCGGCGTGGTCTTGTGCCCGAATTTTTTTCTCTCCGAGCGCGCTTTGACCGTTGAGCCGCACAATCTTTTCACGGCTCGCGAGCTGGCGCAGATGCGCCCCTTGTTTGGCATGGATGTTTATACGCGCATGCGACGAGTCAATGATTGGTTGTTCGATTTTCTCCCCAATGCTGTGGGGCCGCCGCCCATGATGAATGGACGCTTTCGGCTCAACGGCCGATTTCGCGCCTGGCGTCCCTTGCGCGGCGCGGCCGAGAGGGTTCTCGGCACTCGGCTTGGCGCAAAGGCCGAACAATGGGAAATGACGCGTAAGATCGACAAGTTCCGTCACCAGTTTCCACATCAAGACGAGGCCGCGTTCTCGCCCGATTGGTGCAAAGGTCATTTCGACGGTCACGCGCACCGCATATTGGACGTCTACGCTCGCCGCATCGATGGTGTGGAAGAAAAAAGGAGCAAGGACTAAACATGGCGCAGATTCTCTTTGGCCAATCTTACTATCTTCGTTTCGATCCCAAGCTTTGGGAGGCGATGCAGCCCTACCCGCCATTGGGGACCATGTATGCGGCCGCGTTCTTGCGAGCGCGTGGATATGAGGTCGCTCTTTTCGACGCCATGTTGGCCAGCTCGGAGGAGGAATGGGCGGCCGCCTTGGATGAAACGCAACCTCAATATGCGGTTATCTATGAAGACAACTTCAACTATCTTTCTAAAATGTGCCTGCTGCGTATGAGGCAAGCCGCGTTCACCATGATCGAGATGGCCCGCGCTCGCGGGTGCACGGTCATTGTGGCGGGGTCCGACGCCTCTGACCACGCGCGCCTTTATCTGGCAAGCGGCGCGCATTTCGTTCTTATTGGCGAAGGCGAGCGCACTTTGGCCGAGCTGCTCGATCATCTCACCGGCCGCTCTCACATGCCCCTCGACCAAATTCTGGGCCTGGCGTTTTTGCGCCATCCCGAACGGCCTTCTTCATCCGACCTCATCATCACGCCTCGCCGTCCCGACATCAAAGATGTGGATAGCCTCCCTTTTCCGGCCTGGGATCTTGTGGATGTGGAGCGGTATCGAGGCATTTGGCGGGAGCGGCACGGCTATTATTCCATGAATATGGTCACCACGCGAGGGTGTCCCTATCATTGCAACTGGTGCGCCAAGCCAATTTGGGGGCAGCGTTATAATGCGCGCAGCCCCGAAAACGTGGTGGCCGAATTGAAATGGTTGAAGCAAACCTATCATCCCGATCACATTTGGTTTGCAGATGATATTGTGGGTCTGAAGCCAGGTTGGTGGACGCGCTTCGCCGAGTTGGTGGCGCAAGAGGACGCGTTGGTTCCCTTCAAGTGTTTGAGCCGGGTGGATTTGCTATTGCGCCAGGGCGAGGTGGAAGCCATGAAGCGGGCCGGCTGCGACATTGTTTGGGTGGGGGCTGAGTCGGGCTCACAAAAAATTTTGGACGCGATGGAGAAGGGCACGCGCGTGGAGCAGATTTATCAGGCGACCGAGTTGCTGCACAGGCATGGCGTCAGGGTGGGGTTTTTCTTGCAGTTCGGTTATCCCGGCGAGACGCGAGAGGATATCGAAAAGACGCTGCAAATGGTGCGCGATTGCCAACCCGATGACATTGGCATGTCGGTGTCTTATCCTTTGCCGGGCACGAAGTTTTATGAACGAGTGAAGGATCAGCTCGGGGTGAAGCAAAATTGGCAAGATTCTGAGGACCTGGCCATGTTGTACCATGGGCCATATGCAACCGAGTTTTATCGGCAGTTGCATGTGACGCTGCACAAAGAATACCGGGCGCGGAAATATGCACGGCGATTGGCCAGGGTGGCGCTGCACCCAAGGCGGTGGCGTAAAGGACACTTGCGTCAGGTCGCGGCCATGATCTATCATTGGACGACATTGCCATTGGCGCGCCGTAAACTGGCCCGCCTGGAAAAGCTGCCCCATCGAGGGCTGGGCGCACTGCCTCCGGGCATGTCCCAAACCGCGGCCGCGACGCCCACGCCCCAAAATTAATCGTAAGGGCGGTTTTCTCCACCTCACTTGAGTGCAGCTCAAATCAGGAGGGATGATAGGACAATGAGACGATGGGACGTTGAAACGCGTGTCAGGCGTTCGCGCCTGCGCTGGTTGGCGTTGGTGTTGGCGGCGCTTTTCTCATTGGGGGGTGCCGTTGCAGTGCAGGCCGATTTGGGCCAGGCTCCTTCGGTTGCGGCCCAGTGCCGCCGCGTTTATGTGGTCAGACAAGGGGACGTATTGTCGCAAATCGCGGCGCGTTTTCGCGTATCGGTGCGTTCGTTGGCGCGAGCGAACAGCATTCGCAACGTCAATCGCATATACGTAGGCCAGCGTCTTTGCATTCCGGGAAAGAAAAAAGCCAGACCCAAACCAACCCCCACTCCCAAGCCTTGGCCCCCTCCGGCTGCGGCCATTGAGGTGTTTTCGCCGGTGGCGGAGGGCGTATACCATAGCCCTATCGAAATCATCGGCTTTTCCCGCACATTTGAAGGCGCGGTGAACATTCGCTTGAAGGATGCGGAGACCGGCGAAGTTCTGGCTGAGCGCATTGCCGCGGGCGGTGGCGTGAAGTATGATTTCTTTCATACTTACATTCGTTTCGAGACTTTGCAAGAGGGCGAGTCGTCGGCCGTCTTGGAATTATTCGAAATAGATGCTCGCAGCGGCGCTGAAATCAACAAAGTGATCATTCCCATTGTTCTCATTCCTGGACAACGCATGTTGGATGTGTTTACGCCTCGGGTCGGCCAGAAGTGGCGACCCACAGGCAAGGTGAGCGGCTATTCCTGGACATTCGAAGGGGGTGTGGTTATAGACTTGCAAGACCGCAACGGCTCCTTGTTGCAGCAAACCACAAGCATCGGCGGAGCGATCATGTATGATTTGTTTTCGGCCGATTTCGAGTTCGCTCCCTCATCTCCCACACCGGCCCTTATCAGCGTCTATGGCGTAAGCCCTCGCGATGGCCGTCGCATTGACGAGACCCGCATTCCAGTGACGTTGCTTCCGTGAGCTCGGCCATGGCTTCATCCCGCTCGATTCCCAAGCGTCTCATCTACTGAATCATGGATCATCCCATTCCCACCCAACGCATTTCTGAAGATGGCCGTCGCAAACGCGACGCCATCCCTGAAGCTCTGACGTTCGATGACGTGCTGCTCACGCCCGGTTATGCCGAGGTGTTGCCCGCGGAAGTGGACCTGAGCGTCGAACTGCACCCCCGCCTCAAGCTAAACATCCCCGTGCTCTCCGCGGCCATGGATACGGTCACCGAAGCGCGGCTGGCCATCGCCCTGGCGCGGCAAGGCGGCCTGGGCGTCATCCATCGCAACTTTAGCATCGAAGACCAGGCCCGCGAGGTGGACAAGGTCAAGCGTTCGCAATCGGGCATGATCGTGGAGCCTATCACCCTGCCGCCGGACGCGACTCTGGCCGAGGCCGAATCGCTCATGGCGCATTATCGCATTTCGGGCGTGCCCATCACCGATGATGGCGGTCGGCTGGTGGGCATTCTCACCAACCGCGACATCCGCTTCGCCCAAGACCATGGGCGCCCCGTCCGCGAGTATATGACCTCCGAGCGCCTCGTCACTGCGCCCATCGGCACCACACTGGAGGAGGCGCAAGAGATTTTGCATCGCCATCGCATCGAGAAGCTGCCTCTGGTTGATGCTCATGGCTTTCTCAAAGGATTGATCACCTATAAAGACATTCTCAAGCGCAGCCATTTTCCTTATGCGGCCCAGGATGAGCAAGGGCGCTTGCTGGTGGCGGCCGCGATTGGGGTGGGCGAGGACGCGATGCGACGCACCGAAGCCTTGGTGGCCGAGGAGGTGGACGCGGTGGCCATCGACACCGCGCATGGTCACACCAAAGGCGTGCTCGAGACTGTGCGTCGGCTGCGCGCGACCTGGCCGGATCTGGTCATCCTGGCCGGAAATGTGGTCACAGCCGAGGGGACGCTGGCCCTGTTCGAGGCCGGCGCGGACGCGGTGAAGGTGGGCGTGGGCGCGGGCTCCATCTGCACCACGCGCATTGTCGCGGGCGCGGGCATGCCGCAAGTTTCGGCCATCATGACATGCGCCCGCGCCGCGGCCGAGTTGGGCAAGCCCATCATCGCGGATGGCGGCATCAAATATTCGGGCGATATTGTCAAGGCCCTGGCCGCGGGCGCCCATGCGGTTATGTTGGGCAGTTTGCTGGCCGGGTTGGACGAAGCCCCCGGCGATATTGTCATCTACGAGGGGCGGCGTTTCAAGGAGTATCGCGGCATGGGCTCGTTGGGCGCGATGAAAGGCCGCGCGGCCGACCGCTACCAGAGCACGCAAGCCGGAAACGGGAGCGTTTCGGGCAATATTGGCGGCAAGCTCGTGCCTGAAGGCATCGAAGGGCAAGTGCCCTACAAGGGCTTTTTGAAGGATTATGTTTTTCAGTTGATGGGCGGCTTGCGAAGCGGCATGGGCTATGTGGGCGCGGCCAACCTTGCCGAGCTACGGACCAAGGCCCGATTCGTGCGCATCACCAACGCCGGACTCATCGAAAGCCATCCCCACGGCGTATTCATCACCAAAGAAGCGCCCAACTATCAGGCCCGCGCGAATTGAGACAGACGGTCATTAGTGGCTAATGGCGACTTTCCAATAAGGTTTGAACAGCGTCGAGAAAGTCTTGAGCGGCTGCAATGGCCGATTCCGCGGTTTCTGATGTTACATGGAGGGTCATCCCATAATCCCCAACATTGCGCAATTCGAATAGCCAGTTCAAATGCTTGCCCTGCTCCTGGCTCAGTTCGCCCGTCTTTACGAATTCACGATGAATGGCAGCGATTACTCCACTGTGCCTGCGATACTTGAGGCCCTCGCTGAGCAGCAGAGCAGTCGCGGCGTAAAAGGCGGCGTAATAAGCTCTGGATGCCGCAAAATCGGGATAAGCGTTGGCCAAGAGTGTTTTCGCTGCTTGAATCGAGGCATTCGCTCGTTCCAAACTCGCGTGAATCTCCTGCTCATGCTGGTGGTTCATATTACGTGGCCATCCATTTTGGCATTGCGATAGAGTTGAATGGCGCCGGCTTCGAATTCGTCAATGGCCGCCGGTTTGGCGGATATCAGACGGTCAGATTCTAGTTGAACCGGATAGAGTAGGTCGATAATCCGTCGCAATTCCGCAAAATAATCAAATGGTTTGCGAAGAAGAACGAGTAAGTCGATGTCGCTTTCTTCGTCCATTTTGTTTTGAGCGGCCGAGCCATATAAAACAACTCCTTTCAAGCGATGGCCGTAATGCTTGGCCAGAACGCGCTGACAGGATCGAGCGATCCGCTCAATCTGGCCTTCGTTCACGTCCCGCTTTGATATGGACTTTCCAGAATGTATTTTTTGATGTTGAGCCAACTTTTCTTCATATTTGTATGAAGTTCGCATAGTCCACTATCCTTGATCGTCCGAGTCAAGACTTGCCACTATTTTACCGGATTTTGCTTACATTCTCAACCCTGTCCGCCGAGCACGCTATTTTTCCCTCTGCGCTCTCTGTGTCTCTCTGCGTTGAGCTTTTTCAGGGTTCATATCGCGTTGTCTTCAAGAGATGGATCGTTGCTTGCGGAAGCGCGCCATCACACGAACCTGAACTTTAAACCTTGAATCTTGAACCTTGAACTTTGAACCAGAAACCTTGAACCCCCCGCCCCGGACTTCGGACATTGGACGCTATTTTCGAAGCCGCCATGCCGCAAAACATCTATCGCATCGAAATCACGCCTCGTTTGGGTTCAGAGGATGGTCGGGCCAAAGCCATCCGTCGTTCGGCCCAGTCATTGCCCCTGACGATAGGGTCCATTATCGTCAGTAATCTATATTTCATAGGCGGAGAGCTCTCTCTCGAGCAAGCGCAAGCCCTGGCCCAAACCGCATTGCTGGACCCGGTCGCGGATACGCTGGACTGTCGTCCTCTTGATCTCGCGGCCGGGCCTCGGGCCGGAGAATCGACCATCGAGATCACCTATCTGCCCGGCGTCACCGATAGCGTGGCCGAATCGCTGCTTTCGGTCGCCCGCAGTTTGGGCTATAAAAACGTTCGGGTCGCGGCCTCGGGCTGGCGCTATCGCTTTCTCGAAGCGTTGGATGAAGAAATCCTGGCGAGGCTGGCGCGCGACCTGCTGGCCAACGACACCGTGCAGCGTTTCGCCATCAATCGCCCTATCGCGCCGCCTTTTGTCGAAAGCCGCGAATTCGAGTCCGACCGGCCTCTGGTCGAGACCATTCCCTTACGCGACCTCACTCCCGACCATCTTCTCGCGCTCAGTCGGGAGCGTCGTCTCAGCCTGGATCGCGACGAAATGCTGGCCATCCAGGCCTATTATCGCCAACAAAACCGCGATCCCACCGACGTGGAGCTGGAGACCCTGGCCCAGACCTGGTCCGAACACTGCGTGCACAAGACATTCAAGGCCATCATCCATTATCGCGAAGAGCCGGACGGCGAGGACGCGGTCATCGACGGTTTGCTAGACACGTATATTCGCGCGGCCACCGAGGCCATCGCCAAGCCCTGGGTGCACTCCGCGTTTGTGGACAACGCCGGCGTCATTGCCTTCGACGAGACCCTCGACCTGGCCTTCAAGGTGGAAACGCACAATCACCCGTCGGCTCTGGAGCCTTTCGGCGGCGCGAACACCGGCGTGGGCGGCGTCATTCGCGACATCCTCGGCGTGAGCGCCCGGCCCATCGCCAACACCGACGTCCTCTGCTTTGGCCCCGAGAATTTGCCGGCAGAGCAGGTTCCGGCCGGTTCGCTTCATCCGCGCCGCGTGGTCGAGGGCGTCATCCACGGCATCGAGGACTACGGCAACAAGATGGGCATCCCCACGGTGAACGGCGCGGTGCATTACCATCGCGACTTCACCGCGAACCCGCTGGTTTATTGTGGTTGCCTGGGCGCGCTTCCGCGTGGCAGTCATCGCCCCCTCACCAACGCGCAGGCGGGCGATCTTATTGTGGCCATCGGCGGTCGCACCGGCCGCGACGGTCTGCGCGGGGCCACCTTTTCCAGCATGGAGATGGACCACGCCACGGCCGAGATCGCGGGAACAGCCGTACAAATCGGCAATCCCATTGTGGAAAAGCAGGTCATGGAAGTTGTGCTGCGGGCGCGGGACGCGGGGCTTTACCACGCCATCACCGATTGCGGCGCGGGGGGATTTAGCTCGGCGGTGGGGGAAATGGGCGAACATGTGGGCGCGCGCGTGCAGTTGAAGGGCGCGCCCCTCAAGTATCCGGGCCTGCGCCCTTGGGAAATCTGGCTATCCGAAGCGCAAGAACGCATGGTGCTGGCCATTCCATCCCAAAACTGGGACGCATTCCAGGCCATTTGTCGCGCCCATGATGTGGAGGCTAGCATCTTGGGCGAGTTCGACGGCTCGAAGCGTTTGCGCGTTTATTATGGCGAGACCCTGGTTGCCGACCTCGAGATGGCCTTTTTGCACGATGGCGTCCCTCGTCGGCGATTGCGCGCGGTCTGGACCCGACCTGGCCTGAGTGAGCCCAACCTCCCTCCTTCCTCCGACCTGACGCCCCTCCTCTTGCAGGCCCTGGCCCATGCCAACGTCCGCTCTCGCGCCGCGATTTTGCATCGTTATGACCACGAAGTCCAAGGCGGGACGGTGGTCAAGCCGCTGGTGGGAGCAGGCCAACGCGGGCCTGGCGACGCGGCCGTCATCTTGCCGCAAGCCACGCTCGTTGGCCGCGAGCCAGACGCCCTCCAGCATGAGAGCTTGCCCGCCGCGACGCTTTCTGTGGGGATCAATCCTCGCTATGGGCTCATCGACCCCTATTTTATGGCCTGGGCCTGTGTGGATGAGGCCGTGCGCAACGCGGTGGCCGTGGGCGCGGACCCGGACCGTATCGCCATTCTCGATAATTTCTGCTGGGGAAATCCCAATTTGCCCGATCGTCTCGGCTCGTTGGTGAGGGCCGCGCGCGGTTGTTATGACGCGGCCCTGGCCCACCAAACGCCTTTCATTTCCGGCAAGGACAGCCTGAACAACGAATACACGGGCGCGGACGGACGCAAACACGCCATCCCGGGTTCGTTGCTTATCTCGGCCGTGGGCGTCGCGCCCGACATGCGACGCACAACCACCACCGACCTGAAAGAGGCCGGACACGCGCTCTACCTGCTGGGCGAGACTCGGCCCGAACTGGGCGGCTCGGTCTATTACGACCTGTTCGGCGAGTTGGGCGCCTCCGTTCCCCGACCTTACGACGCGCCCCTTGACAGGATGCGCGGCCTTCATCGCGCGATTGTCGCGGGCTGGGCGGCCGCGGTGCACGACCTGAGCGAGGGCGGGCTGGCCGTGGCGCTGGCCGAGATGTGCATTGGCGGCGATTTGGGCGCGGAAATATCGCTGGCCGCCATTCCCACATCCGAACCGCTCACCCCGGCTCAAGCCCTGTTTTCCGAATCTTTGGGCCGTTTTCTCATCGAGGTCCCGGCTAAGCATGCAATCGCGTTCGAAAAGGCCCTGGCCGGCCAGCCTCTGGCCTCTATCGGTCGCGTGACCGCAGAAAAACGCCTGATTGTGCGCACCGCAGAAGGGCGTCCTTGCATCGATGCCTCGGTGAAAGCGTTGGCGTTCGCATTTGGCGCGCTTGAATGATCCTATCGCTGTTTCTCCCGCAGGTTTCGCCATGACGCAACTCCGGCAAAGTGCGCTCTCTCCACCCATCGCCATCCTCCACGCTCCCGGCACAAATCGCGACATGGACGCGGCCATCGCCTGCGAGTGGGCGGGCGGCGCGCCGGAAATCGTGCACATCAACCAGTTGTTGGCGGGCGAGCGAAGGCTGAGCGATTACGCCATGCTCGTCATTCCCGGCGGCTTTTCCTATGGCGACGATCTGGGCGCGGGCAAGTTGTGGGCCGTGCGTCTGCTGCACGATTTGGGCGACCAGCTTCACGCGTTCGCGAACGCGGGCAAGCCCATCCTAGGCATTTGCAATGGGTTTCAGGTGCTGGTGAAGACCGGCTTGCTTCCCGGAGCCATCCCCAATTTAGATGCGGGTGAGGATGGCGGGCGACTCGTCACCCTCACCCGCAACGAATCCGCGCATTTTGAATGTCGGTGGGTGCATCTCGAGCCGAATCGCGCCAACCCCTCGCCGTGGTTGCATGATCTCGAGCGCATCTTCTGCCCGGTCGCGCATGGCGAAGGCCGTTTTATGGCGCGCGACGCGGACGCGCTCGAGGCGATTTTGGCTCATCAGCTCGTGGCTTTCACCTATGTCGATGAAGCGGGGCGGCCCGGCCCTTATCCCATCAATCCCAACGGCTCGGACGCGCACATTGCCGGCGTCACCAACCTTGCGGGCAATATTCTCGGTCTTATGCCCCATCCCGAAAACCATATTCTCCCCTATCAACATCCCAACCATCATCGCGGCCAGAGCGGCCAAATGGGCTTGAAGCTGTTCGAGAACGGCGTGGCCTATGCCAGGGCGTTGTGATGGGTAGGGTGTTCATTAAGCTCATTTCAGCGCTGAACCCTTATTCGGTCAATGGCTCGGATTTGTCGTTAGATTGATCATGACCACGCCTCCGATAACGAAGACAATGCCCATAATGGCCCAAAAGTTGAGCCGTTCTTGCCACAGAATGACGCCGGCCGCGACCGCGCCCACCGTACCCAATCCCGACCAGATAGCGTAGACAATGCCGATGGGAACGCCATATTTGAGAAGCAAGGAGAGCAGGTAAAAGGAAAGACTGTAACCAACGGCCACTACGAGCATAGGCGCCCATTTGGTGAAGCCTTCGGAGAATTTGAGCGCTGTTGTGGCGGTGACTTCTGCCGCGATGGCCAGCAAGAGTAACAGCACATGTTGTGGTTTCATGTCTGATCTCCTTGTGTGATGCACGCGTTTCTCGAGAGAGGGGTTAGGGGTTTGACCGTAGGTCGTTTTGTCGGTTATTTCATTTTCAGTTTCATATTGATTTGCTGCCAAAAAGTCATGTTTCGACACCCTCTCGGCCGCCTGTGAGCGCGGCTATGGCGCGCTCAATGGATGCGGCTTCTTGCTCCGATAGCCCCTCATGGCGAAAGCGATAGTCGCGTTTGCGGATGAATTCGTCCAGATGGCCTGATAACTCCTTCCAGGCCGACTCCTGAATCTCGAGCAAGACACTCTTTGCCCGCGCCTTTCGCTTGACGCGTAAGGCCAATTGCAGATGAGGCCAACACAGCCCGCCCGCGACGCGCAGCGGCTCCTTGAATTCATCCATCAGATGGCGCATCAGCTCCTCGACCGCGCGTTTTTCCACCGCGGCTTGATGGTCGCAAATGGGACAAGGCCCGCCTGGCGGCAACGCGCTTTCCTCTCCACCGTTATCAGATAGCCAGTTGCGCAGCCGCGAGGATGACGAGGGTTTGGCCACCTGAGACAAGCGTCGTATGGCTTCTTGCAAGACGGCCCGCTCGATAATGGCGGCGCCCAGACGCTCGCCCGAAAAGGTGAGCAATTGGCGGCTGTGCACATGGCAAAAGCCCAGCGAATCTTTCAGCTTTTCCCGAGCGGTCGGGTCATTGACGCTTTCATAGAGCAACCCGTCCAGCATGCGCCGACCAGCCTCTTCCCCAATGCGACAGATGGGACAGCCCGGTTCGCTTAGCGCGTCTTGAAGCTCGAAGTAGGTGGTTGTTGACGCCCTCATATCAATTGAGCGGCAAGGACACCGGGCGTCCAAGCTCCGCGGAGCGATACGCGGCCAGGGCCACCTCCATAGCCTTGTAGCCGTCGTAGCCGGTCACGCGCGGGGTTCTCGCCTCGCGAATCGCGGCCATGAATTCGCTCACCATGGCCCGGTCGGGGTCTGAGAGCCAGGGCAACCAGGCGGGCGGGTCGGTCTGGTGGTAGGCGGTCAGGTTTTGGCTGAACGCGTCCACATTGACCACGCCCTTTTCGCCGATGAGGTCCAGGGCCAGGCCGCCCCAGGTGGGATAGTTCATGGGACGGCTCCAACTGCAATCGATGCTGGCGAAGGTTCCGTTCTCGAAGGTGACCAGCAAAAGCCCGCCCGTTTCCACTTCGACCTCGTCGCGGTGCATGATGCGGTTGGTCTGCGCGTAGACCTCGACCACCTCGGCGTCGAGATACCAGCGCAGCACATCGGCCAGGTGCACGGTGTGGTCGAAGACCGAGCCGCCACCGGCCAGTTCCTTGTCTACGAACCAATCCCGATAGCGCTTGGGCATTTGACCCTGGTTGACGCTGTTCACGGCCAGGATTTTGCCCAACGCGCCCTGGTCGATGAGGGATTTTACTTCCAGGATGGGCGCGGAGAAGCGCATGGGGAACGCGGTCATGAGGATGACGCCCGCGCGTTGGCAGGCTTCGAGCATGGCCTGGCCGTCTTCCAGGGTGGTGGCCAGGGGCTTTTCGCACATCGCGTGCACCCCGGCCGCGGCCGCCAGCTCGACCAGCGGCCTGTGCCGCGCGTTCTCAGAACAGATGATGACGCCGTCCGGTTTCTCGGCCAGCAACGCCTCATAGCTTTCGAAGAAGGGGACGTCGTATGCGTTTGCGAAGCGCTCCCCGCGAGCGCGATCATCGTCCGCAATGCCGATGAATTCGACATCGGGCAAGGTCTTCAGTTGATGAGCGTAAGATTCCGCGTGAAGGTGCGCAAAGGAAAGGATGCCGAGTTTCATTGGTCACCTCAAGTTTTGTAGACGATGGGACCATGAGACGATAGGACGAAAGGAAATCAGTCGAAGAAGTCACCGAGCCAGATAACCCAGTCCAATTGTTCTTTGACCGCATTGTACATTTTGCGATCTCCGGTGAGGAGCGGCTCGCCTCGCTGGTTGGCCAGAGCAAGATAGGATGGGCAGGGAGAAGCGCGCTGGCGTCAATGATCATGCCGTTGCTCCAACTCTACGCGCGAGGCTTCATGCAGCTCTTTGGCGGTGACGCCTATATTCTCTTCCCGAAAGGTTTTGGCCAGTTGCAGCATACGTAGATAGGCTTCGATGCGCCGCATCTGCTCATTCTATCGGGCGAAATAATGACACCCACGGGTTTTCCCCTGCTGGTGATAGTGACAGGGGTGGTTTTGACCTTTTTTAGCCATCGGGAAAGATGACTGTGGGCTTCTGCAATGGAAACCTTGGCAGTCATAGTGCGACCTGGACGAATATGGTGATATTAGATGGTCATTTCATCTAGCCTTATCCTATCATGAAGTCTGTCATCGTACAAACGAGCGGCTGAATGGCCGGCATGAGGTGGATACGGTCGCTTGCCGGAAAGAAACATCGCCATAAAGGGTGATGACCGCCCGACCAGGCCTCTTTTGCCGGGG
>JAADII010000020.1 GCA_013151415.1 Chloroflexota bacterium | reverse complement strand
GCAGCTTCGGCCGAAGACAAGGGCGATGTGTTCATTTTGGCCCCGAATGACGGCACAGCCCGTGCGATAGCCGACACCTTTGCGGCGGACAGGGATGTGAGCAGTTATGTGATCACCGGTCAGGATGCGGAGAAGGCGTCCATCCAGTACATCATTGATGGCAAGCAATCGATGACTGTGTTGAAGGATGTGCGCACCCTGGTGGCCGACGCCATCAATGCGGCCGTCACATTCCTGGAAGGGAAGACGCCGCCGCAGACCACCACCTATAACAACGGCGCGATCGAGGTTCCGGCCAAGCCTTCGGAGGTGATCACGGTTGACCAGAGCAATCTCATCGAGGCCATCATCGATTCTGGCTACTGGCCCGCCAGCGAATTCACCGGCCTGGAGAATCTACCGTAGGGAAGCGCTGCATTTCGAGCTGACCCTCGCTGCGGAGGGGGGACTCTCCCCTCCGCATCTGGCGTGCTATAATGGCCATGAACTTTTGAACTTTGCGCGTCCGTTTCTTCTCATGAAGGGATATGTCCATGGAATCCACAACAAGAACCAGATCGCCTATCGTGGAATTACGCGGCATCAAGAAGAATTTCGGTGCGGTTCAGGCATTGCGAGGCGTGGACTTGATGCTAAATCATAACGAGGTGTTGGGATTGGTGGGCGACAATGCCGCGGGGAAATCAACGCTGATGAAAGTTCTAAGCGGGGCCTACATTCCGGATGATGGCAAAATCTTTATCGAGGGTAGAGAGGTGCGTTTTTCCAGCCCCATGGATGCTCGCCGCGAGGGCATTGAAATGGTCTACCAGGATTACGCCCTGGCCGATAACCTCAATGTGGCTGCGAACGTCTTTCTTGGCCGAGAGGCTGTGAGGCTGAAACTGGGGCCGATCGGGGTTATGGATCATCATTACATGGAGCAAGAGACCAAGCATCTGTTGAAACGTCTCAAGATCAACATCGCTTCGGTGCGCCTGAAGGTGGAGCGCCTTTCCGGCGGGCAACGTCAGGCGGTCGCCATTGCCCGCGCCACGGCTTTCGACGCCAAGGTCATCATCATGGATGAGCCCACCGCGGCCTTGAGCGTGGCTGCCATTGAAAAGGTGCTTGACCTAATCCGAACCCTCAAGGCGGGAGGAGCATCGATTATCATTATCAGTCACCGCCTTGAAGACATCTATCATGTGGGCGACCGCATGATAGTGTTGCGGCATGGACGTAAGGTTCATGATAGCCCGATAGAGGGCGACATCCATGAGTTTCGCGAGCGGGCCGTGGCCTATATGGTTGGGGCTCGTGACGACTTTCGTGAGGAAACATTGGCTTGATAGAGCGAGGGCATAGAAAATGACATTCATTGCACTCACCCGGAAACTGCTGCGAGAAAACATCCGTGAATATGGGATGTTTATCGCCCTGTTCGTCATTATGGGCGTGTTCACCATCACAACCGACGGCGTCTTCATTTCCTCTCGAAACATCGTCAATTTGGTGAACCAGACCGGCTACATCGCGGTTTTGGCGGTTGGCATGACCCTCGTGATCGTTATTCGGCACATCGATCTTTCGGTGGGTTTTCTCGCCGGATTCCTGGGGGCCGTTGCGGCCGTTGCGCTGGTCTTCTGGCACTGGCCCGTATACCTGGCCATTTTGTTCGTTTTGGGGCTTGGTGTCCTGGCCGGATTGCTAACCTCTTTTTTGGTCGCGCATTTTGGCATCCCCTCCTTTGTCGCGACCCTGGCCGGATGGCTGGGTTATCGCGGGGCGTTGCAATTGGTGACCCGAAACACAGGGACGATCATCATCCCCAATGACGCATTCAACGCGATTGGAAACGGCTTTATCCCGGATATTCCGATTGATATTTTGCCGGAGATGCATAAACTGACGTTGCTGCTTGGACTGTTGGGGATTGTTCTCTTCGTGATTAGCGAGGTTTCCAATCGCAGGAAAATGCAAAGTTATCATTTTGAAGTGCTCCCCAGGGAGATGTTCATCCTCAAACTGGTGTTCATATCGGCCTTATTGGGCGCCATCGCCTGGGTGTTGGCGGGCTATCAGGGCCTTTCATGGACGGCTGTGGTTGTGCTTGCCGTGGTGCTCATTTATGATTTCATCACCACGAAAACCGTGTTGGGTCGGCATATCTATGCCGTTGGCGGCAATCCGGAAGCCGCGGAGCTAAGCGGCATCAGCGTCAAACGGATAACTTATGTGGTTTTTGGTTCGATGGGCATGCTTTCCGCTTTATCGGGAATATTATTCGCCTCTCGCTTACAGTCGGCCACCACAACTGCGGGAACCCTGTTCGAGTTGGATGCTATTGCCGCCGCGTTTGTCGGCGGCGTCTCGGCCGCGGGCGGGGTTGGCAAAGTGACAGGCGCTCTCATCGGCGCATTGGTCATGACTTCGTTGACAAGCGGCATGAATCTCATGGGCATCGACATATCCTATCAGTACATTGTCAGGGCGCTCGTGCTGGCCGCGGCGGTCATTTTTGATGTGACCACGAGAAACACCGGAAAATAGAGCCATGGGTCCCGCCTGTTTCCCTTGTTACTGGAATCATGACGCATTACAATTAGATCGTCATGTCGAAACCGTTGCTTCAGGTTCTTGGCCTCTCCAAATCGTATGATAACCTGAAGGTGTTGGACCATATCACCTTTACGTTGCAACGCGGCGAGATTTTGGGGTTGGTTGGGCGACGAGGGTCTGGAAAGACGACGTTGTTGCATTTGTTGGGCGGTGTAAGCCGCCCTTCCGGCGGAGCCATCCGCCTGGAGGGGCGCGCGGTTCGCTTCGCCACGCCCGATCAGGCTCATCGCGACGGCGTCGAACTCGTTCCACAAGGCCCCCAAATCGTCGAACAACTCAATGTGCTGCAAAATATCTTTCTGGGGCGCGAGATTTGCCGGCCTCGGCATATTGGGCTTCCCAACTGGCGCAAGATGTGCGCCATCGCGCTGGAGCTTCTCAAAGATTTTGATCTGTCGCCCGATTTTTTGAGCGAGTCGGTCGGCAATCTGACCGATGAACAGCGTCATCTAATTGCTTTGATGCGAGCCTTTTCTCAGCCGTCAAAGCTGCTGCTCATCGATGACATGCTTTCTAGCCTTAGCTTTCACCGCCAGCAACTCTTGCTCAAAACCATTCGACGAAAGGCCGAAGATGGGGTGGGAGTTATCATTTGCAGCGAAGACATCAAGCACCTGTTTCAGACCACCGATCGCATTCTGGTGCTTTATAATGGCCAATTGTCTGCGGACTGGCGCACAGAGGATTGCACGCCCAAGGATGTGGTGGAACGGATGGTGGGGACAAACAACCGCGAACGGGTCACGCCCGTTATTTGGGCGTTGGAAAATTACCACAAAGCTCAGCAGCAAACGAAGGAGCTCTTTCGTCTGCAGGCCGAGCTGCATGAATCATTGGAAGTCAGCGACACCTTGAACCGCCAATTGGTGGAAAAGCTGAGCCAGCAAGTGAAAGCCATGGACCGCCTCAATCTGGCGCTTCAAGACACCCAAAGGCGACTGTTGACGGAGCGCGAGGAAGAACGCAAGGCTTTGGCGCGTGAGCTGCACGACTCGGTCATCCAGGACTTGCTCAGTGTGAACTATCGCTTGGAAGACCTGGAAGGCGCGGGAAACGACAAAACGCCTCCCGGACATCGCCACGAACTACGCGATATCCGTCGCAGCATTCGAGACGTGGTTGGCGATCTGCGCCAGGTGTGTCGCGATTTGCGGCCGCCCACCATCGACAATCACGGTTTGTCCTCCGCGATCCCTTCTTTTGTGCGAGAATGGGAGGAGCGCACCGGCATCGTCGTTCACCTTGAAATTGACAGCGCTTTGGGGCGATTGCCGGAATTGATCGAGCTTTCGGCCTTTCGGATCATTCAAGAAGCGCTCAACAATGTGAGCAAACATGCCCATGCGCAAAATGTATACTTGCTTTTACAGCGCACGCCTGCAAACGATTTGCTGATTCGCGTTTCCGATGATGGTTGGGGGTTCAAGGTTCCCAAAAATCTGGCCGAGCTCTCCGCGCAAAAGCATTTCGGCTTGATCGGCATCAGCGAAAGGGCGGCGCTGCTGGGCGGGAACATGCACATTGAATCATCAAGAGAAAAAGGACTGACGCTTCATGTGGAAATCCCGCTCCCATCACCATTTCCGTAAACCCGATGTTCATTTTGTTTCCTTCTCGTGTTTATTCCTTAATAATGTGACGAATTTTTACTGAAAGTTGCGTCAATTCATGTTCGAATAAGTCGGATACAAATTCATCCGCCAGAAAAGATGAGGAGAAAATCGAAAATTTTGTGAAATCGATTGCTTCCATCAAAGCCTGCTCTCGTGAATTGTCCAAACGTCACTATCAGGGCTACAATGAACCGAATATGCTTTATGACTTCGCGGGCTTGATCTCAGATGACGGTGTCCTGTCCGAGGCCGCGAACCACTCATCAAACAGGTTGAACCATTCATGATCCGATCTCTCTCTCGCACATTTATCATTTTCAAGATGTATCGGGGGCGGTTGATTCTCTCCCAGGTGTTGCTTCTGGTCTCCGCCTCTTCGACCATCGGCGTGGCCACCCTCACGCAAAGACTGATCAATGATGGAATCATCGCCCAGAATCTCGAAGTCATCATAGATATCGGTCTTTGGATGGCGGTGTTGGCTCTGGTGGGCGGATTGAGCATGGCCGCGACGGCCGCGCTGGCGGTGTTTTTCGCGCAAGGCGTCGCGTTTGGGCTGCGCAAATACGCGTATGACAACATCCAGACCTTCTCTTTTGCCAACTTCGATGTGCTGCGCACAGGCAATCTGCTGGTGCGCCTCAGCGCGGATGTCAATTACGTGATGCTGGCCATTCTCTACATGGTCATGTTGGTGCTCTACGCGCCCTTTATGGTGCTGGTGGCCCTCGCGCTCACCGCGATCTTCGCCCCCTCGATGCTGTGGTTATTGATTCTGGCCAGCGTGGTGGTGCTGGGTTTCATGGCGTTGCTCTTACCATCCCTGGTGAAGGCCTACTACGAACGCCAGGACAAGCTCAGTGACCTGAACAACACCATGCAAGAAAACCTGGCCGGCATGAGGGTGGTGAAAGCCTTTGTGCAGGAAGAGAGGGAGGTGGAGAAATTCCACGACCGGGCCGAGGCCATGCGCAAACCCGCATATCGGGCAGCGGTGCGGGTGGCGCTCATGGACCCCATGCTGATCATGATCACGCAATTCTTCATCGCCCTGACCCTTTGGGTGGGCGGACGCCAGGTGATCGAAAACATGGGCCTGGAGCTGGGACAGGTGGTCATGGTCATGCAATACCTGGCCATGGTCATCATGCCTCTCTCCATGCTGGCCATCGCCGTTCCCTTTATCCTGCGGGGCGACACCTCGGCCGCTCGCATCTTCGAGATCATCGACGCCAGGCCCTTCGTGCAAGACAAACCCGACGCCAGAACGCTGAATCCCGAGGAGATGAAAGGTCGCGTTGTTTTTGAGAACGTCAGTTTTGCGTTCCGCCGACCCGATGGCAAACTCGACCCGCCCGCCCTGAAAAACATCAACCTGACCATCGAGCCGGGGGAGCGAGTGGGCTTTTTGGGCGCGACCGGCGCGGGCAAAAGCGCGTTGGTCAATCTTATTCCCCGCTTCTACGATGTAACCGAAGGCCGCATCACCATCGACGGGGTCGATGTGCGGGACATCCCTCAGGAGAACCTGCGCCAGATGGTGGGCATCGCCCTACAAGAGGCCCTGTTGTTCCGCGGAACCGTACATTTCAACCTCAAGTTCGGCAACCCCGAGGTGCACGACGATGTCATGATCGGCGCGGCGCAGGCCGCCGACGCCTTCGACTTCATTATGGCCCTCCCCCAACAATGGGATGCGCATGTGGCCCGCCGCGGCTACAATTTTTCGGGCGGACAACGTCAACGATTGGCCATCGCCCGCACCCTCACGGCCCAACCCCGCGTCCTCATCCTGGATGATAGCACCAGCGCCCTGGATGTGGCCACCGAGTCTCGCGTCCAGGAGGCCATCCCCCGTTTCACCGATAACGTGACCACCCTGTATGTGGCCCAACGCATCAGCGCGGTGATCGATCTGGACAAAATCGTTCTGCTGCAAAATGGCGAGATCATCGCGCAGGGAACCCACGAGGAGCTTATGGAGAGCAATCAATTGTATCGCGAAATCTACGAATCTCAACTGGGCGCGGGGCTGAAGCCTTCGAGCCGGGAGGCGGCGTCATGACTGCGGCCACTGCGACGAAAACCAAACCCGAGACCGCCGCGCAGAAAGCGGAACGGAAGGAGGATTTCATCCCCATTTTCAAGCGCCTGCTAGATTATATGACCCGTGACGAAGGCGCGGGCAAGTTCTATTTGGGGATGGCCGTGCGTTTTGTGGCTGTGGCTGCGCTCATCGCCATTCCCTTCATGACCGGCAACGCGGTGGACGCGATCGCCGGGGGCGATATGGCCGCTCTGCAAGCCTGGCTTATGGCCGCGCTCGCAGCCACGGCCATCTTCATCGCGCTCAGCGCCTGGGCCGAGACCATCTTCTCGAAGTTGGCGACCACCGCGCTCTATCGTCTGCAAATGCACCTCTTCGGCCATTTGCAGACGCTCTCCCTCAGCTTTTTCGACCGCCAGCCCGTGGGCGAGCTTATGAGCCGCGTGAGCAATGATTCCGAGGCCATCTCCATCTTCTATGAGAGTGCGGTCTCTCAGCTTATCCGGGCGGGGATGCAACTTCTTTTGCTGCTCGTGGTCATGTTCTTTTTGAACTGGCAGATGACCCTGGCCGCACTGCTCATCGTGCCTGTGATGCTCGGGCTTTCCGCCATCATCGAGCGCGTGGCCACGCCCGCGTTCGCCAAGATGCAAGAGGAGATGGGCGAATTGAGCGGTTTTCAAGAGGAAACCCTGGCCGGACACAAGGTGATCATCGCCAATCGACGCAACGACTGGGCCGCGGCCGCCAACGAGGCCTACGCGAAACGGGTCTTCGACGTCGGCAGCCACGCGTTCTTCTCCAGCTTGCTGCAAACGCCTGTGACCATGGCCAGCGCCACCATGATGATCATTTTGGTGTTGACCGTGGGCGGGCTGCTGGTCGCCAACGGTCAACTTAGCGTGGGCGAGGTGATCGCGTTTATGGGGTATGCCGGGTTGCTGGCCTCGCCGCTCTCCATCATCGCCAACCTCACCTCCACGGTGCTCAACGCGATTGCCGGTGGCCGCCGCGTGTTTGCGATCATCGATGAACAACCCGCGGTGAAGGACGCGCCCGACGCCAAAGATTACGAATTCAAGGGCGGGCATATTCTTTTCGAAGATGTCGATTTCAGCTATACACCCGGACGCAAGATTTTGCGTCACAACACCTTCGAGGCCAAACCGGGCCAGAAGATCGGCATCTGCGGCCCCACGGGCGCGGGCAAATCCACCATCATCAACATTCTCACACGTTATTACGATGTGGATAGCGGTCGCATTGTCATCGACGGTCAGCCCCTGGAAAAACTGACGCAGCGCAGCCTGCGCGAGCAGGTGGGCGTGGTGCTGCAAGAGGCGTATCTTTTCTCGGATACGGTCATGAACAATTTGAAGTACGCGCGCAAGGGCGCGACCGATGAGGAGTGCATCGCCGCGGCCAAGCAAGCCAACGCGCACGAGTTCATCATGAACCTCCCCCAGGGCTACGACACCATGCTCACCGAGCGGGGCGCGAACCTGAGCCAGGGCCAGCGCCAGATGATCACCATCGCCCGCGCCATGGTCGCCCAGCCCAAGATACTGATCCTGGACGAGGCCACCAGCAATGTGGACACCCGCACCGAGAAACTCATCAACGAGGGCCTGGCCCGACTCATGGAAGGTCGCACCAGCTTCGTCATCGCCCATCGCCTGAGCACCATTCAGGATTCGGACAGGATTCTGGTGCTCAATGCCGGCGAAATCATCGAACAGGGAACCCACGACGAACTCATGGCCCGTCGCGGTTTCTATTACGACCTGTATATGAGCCAATTCAAGGGCAAAGGGCCGTAACGCGCAACGTTCACCGACACGCTCTCTCGCTCTCCCTTTTTCCTGCCATGGATCCTCTCATTCTTGTCATCGATCTGGGCACCACGGCTTGCAAAGTGGGGTTGGTCACGCCCGAAGGGCATGTGGTGGCCTATGTGAGCGAAGCCGACGCCACTCCCATTCACTTTGGGTCGGGCGGCAAGGCCGAGCAAGACCCCTCGGACTGGTGGGCCGTGATCACGCGCAATGTGCGTCGCATTTTCGCAGAAACCGGCATTCCCAAAGACCGCGTCGCCGGCATTGGCGTAAGCACCCATTGGTCGGGCACGGTCGCGGTGGATAAAGAGGGCCGCGCTTTGGGCGCCGCCATCATTTGGATGGACAGCCGCGGCGCGCCCTATGTGGAACAGGTCACTGGCGGCTTTCCCAAGGTCGAGGGCTATGGTTTGCGCAAGCTCATCACCTGGTTGCGACTTACAGGCGGCATGCCCACTCGCGGGGGCAAAGACAGCCTCGCCCACATTCTTTACCTGAAACATCGGGAGCCGGCGCGTTATCGGGCCGCGTATAAGCTTCTGGAGCCAAAGGATTATATTAATCTCAAACTCACAGGCCGATTCGCCAGCGATTACGCCACCATTACGCTCTATTGGCTGACCGACAATCGAAACATCACCCGCATCGACTATCACCCCCTTTTGCTCAAATGGACGGGCGTCGATGGGGACAAGTTGCCCAAACTTTTCCCCACCACTCATGTGTTGGGCCCTCTTACGCCGGAGGCCGCGGCCGAGCTGGATGTCCCCGCCGGGCTGCCGGTGACGATGGGCGCGCCCGATGTGCACGCGCCCGCGATGGGCTCGGGCGCGGTCAATGATTATGAGCCGCACGTCTATGTGGGCACATCGTCGTGGTTCAGTTGTCATGTCCCTTTCAAAAAGACGGACGTGTTTCACAACATGGCTTCCCTGCCGGCGTCGATTCCTGGGCGGTATTTTGTGGTGAACGAGCAAGAGACCGCGGGCGTTTCTCTCACCTTTTTGCGCAATACGATTTTCTATGGCGATGACGAGTTGGGCGCTTGTCCTGCGCCTGAAGACGCCTATCGGCGTTTTGATCGTTTGGCCGCGCAAGCGCGCCCCGGCAGCGGCGGGCTCATTTTCACGCCCTGGCTCTACGGCGAACGCACGCCGGTCGAAGAATCGACCCTGCGCGCGGGTTTCTACAACCTTTCGCTCACCACCTCTCGAGCCGACATAGTGCGGGCCGTGATGGAGGGCGTGGCCCTCAATACGCGGTGGTTGCAAGGTTATGTGGAAAAACTGGCGGGTCGCAAGTTGGGCCCCGTCAACTTCATTGGCGGCGGCGCGCGTTCTGACATCTGGAGCCAGATATTCGCGGATGTGCTCAAACGTCCGATTCACCAGGTGAAAGACCCGCAAGCGGCCGGTTTGCGCGGCGCGGCCGTGCTGGCGGGGCTCAGCCTGAATCTAACCACCTTGCAAGACTTTGCCGAGCATGTGGAAATCGTTCGCACCTACCAGCCTCGCGCCGACGCGATCCCGATTTACGATGAGCTATTCGAGGCGTTTCTCGATATCTATAAACGAAACAGCGGACTTTACAAGCGGCTAAACAACCCCCACTAAAAGGAATTTTCTCACATCATGGACACCGATAAACTGCTTTCCCTGACAGCGAAGCTCCCCAAGCGTTTGCATGCTCCGTTGGAAAAGGGCGTCCGCAAGCTGCCGGGTGTGCAACAGTTGATGGAGCAAGAATATCAGAACATGTTGGCCGACATGGAGGAGAGCCTTCATCCTTATCGCGAGCGGTTCGCCGCGTTTTCGGCCATGCCCGATCGCGGTCTTGCCGACGACGAGGTTTTGCAGATGATGGCTCAGGTTCAGGAGGAGGAGACCGAACGTTGGCAGGCGGGTTATGCTTCTGGCGCGGTTTATCATGGCGATCCCGAACATATCGCCTTTATGAATCGGGTCTACGCGATTCATTCGCAGATGAATCCTTTGCACGCCGATTTGTGGCCCAGCGCGGTGAAATATGAAGCTGAGGTCGTGGCCATGACCGCAGACATGCTCAATGCTCGTGAGGCCCAACGCATTCATCCGGCGACCGAGGTGTGCGGTTCGGTGACATCGGGCGGAACCGAAAGCATTCTCATGGCCATGAAAGCCTATCGAGATTGGGCGCGCGCGGAGAAAGGGATCAAGAAACCGAATGTGGTCCTACCCATATCCGCGCATCCCGCGTTCGACAAGGCCGCGCAGTATTTTGGCATCCAGCTCATTCGCACGCCTGTGGACCATCGCTTTCAGGCCGATGTGAAGGCGATGGAAAAAGCCATCAACAAGAACACCATCGCCCTGGTGGGGTCTGCGCCCGGCTTCCCCCATGGCGTCATCGACCCTATTCCCGAGATGTCGGGCTTGGCGTTGAAGCGGGGCGTTGGTTTTCACACCGACGCTTGCCTGGGCGGCTTCATCATTCCCTGGGCCGAAAAATTGGGTTATCCTGTTCCTGTCATTGATTTTCGTCTGCCCGGCGTTACATCCATTTCGGTGGACACGCACAAATATGGCTATGCGGCCAAGGGAACCTCGGTGGCGCTTTATCGCACTCCCGCGTTGCGGCGCTATCAGTACTTTACGGCCACCGATTGGCCCGGTGGATTATACGCCTCGCCCACCATGGCCGGCAGCAAGCCGGGGGCGCTTATCGCGGTGGCTTGGGCCGTCATGCTCAAGATTGGTCGCGAGGGCTATCTTGAGGCGACGCGCCGCATTTTGGAAACGGGGGAACAGATTCGCGAGGGTGTGGAAAGCATTCCCGGTCTTTATGTGTTGGGTGATCCGTTGTGGGTTATCGCTTTTGCGTCAGACGAGGTGGACATTTATCGCGTGATGGACGCGATGGCGCATCGAGGCTGGAGCTTGAATGGGCTGCAATTTCCGCCCGCTGTGCACATGGCCGTCACATTGCGTCATACACAACCCGGCGTGGCCGAGCGTTTTCTATCGGACCTGGCCGAGTCGGTGGAGGAAGTGCGTTCTCAACCCGAGACGAGCGGCGGCATGGCCCCCATTTATGGCATGGCCGCGTCCATCCCTTTCCGCGGCATGGTGGCCGACATATTGCGGCGCTACATGGATTTGCTCTATCGCGCCTAACCCAACCAAGCCAGGCCCAAGCGAGGGGGATGGAGTCATAAGAATTTGTTGAGCGTCGGGTCCATCACGTCATCCTCAATTTTCAATATATTTCTCCCAAATCGCGGAGACGTCGCGCTTCTTATTGCGAATGGCCAGAAAATAAGCGTCTGTATCCGCGGGATCATGGCCATCTTGCACCGCATTGTAAAATGCCCGATTGATGGCTTGTAGGCGTTTCAATCCCACGCGTTTGACCAATTTGGCCACGGCCTGGGCCGATTTTTCATACGCGTAGCCTGTCAGCTCGTCCTCGTCTTCATCATCGATGGCGCCTGTCCATTCCCAGTTCCGCAACGGGAGATCCATATTGTCGTAATCTCGCAATGGCCGAGCGCTTGTCTCGCGTTTCATTTTGGCGCGTCGCATGGCTTCGCGCGCCGACCACTCGGCCCATCCTTCTGAAAGCCAGCGAGCGGCAAATGGCGTGGACCACATATGAGCCGCTTCATGAACCATGGTCTCTTTGCTCGCGCCGTATCCCAATACGATTTCTTGGCTCTCTTCGTAATAAAACCCTTCATAACCCTCCAATTCAGACACAGGCGCGTGGCGCACAGTGATTTCGGACGGGCCTTCGTAGGGGAATCCCATGATGCGCTCGAGATGCGGCATGGTTTTGCGAAGCGTGCGAGCGACTTTTTTGGCCCATTTCTCTTCGCCCTCGCCATATCGAATTCGCAAAATAATATCGCGGTTTTGTAAGGAAATCGGCTCGGGGGTGAACACCTTTTCCTGATTCTCTGTGAGACGAAACGCCTCTAAGATGAACGCGCGGTCGCCATAGTTGGCAATGGCGGCGCACTGCACTTTGCCCCCTTCTTCGTTTCCATTATAGAAACATTTCGCGCTGTCCAGTTTCACTTCATAGCCCGGGGGCACCTCAGCGCCGATGCGGCCTTCGTCTCCTAGAAAATACGCCTCGACATGGACCACATTGGGCGAAACAAAATCGCCTGGTGAAGTGACGCTCTCGAGATCATATGTGATCTGAAGGCGAATGCTCTTTTTGTAATGCAGGCGTCTTCCGAAAAAGATAACGAGTTCATCGTAGTTGGGCTTGTTTTTCTTGCGTTGGAAGCGCAGTTTTCGCCCATCGCCTCGTTTCACTCGAATGTTCTTGGCGGCCTTGGAAATGGGGAAAAAGTAGCGGTTGTAAAAGTAAACGCGGCCGGAAGAGCGTTTTTTCGTCATGGGGTCTTGATTGTAAATGCGCATATCAATGACCACGCTGACGCCGCTTTTTTCTTCCGACAACACATACTGAATGTCGCTACGCGTGCGGAGGGGATCATCGCCCGATTCCGCGTAGAGGCCGCTCGGCCACAGGCCCAACAGAATGAGCGCTAGGACAAGGATGATGAGTGAACGAGAGGATGCTTTTCGTTTCATGACGCCCTTCTTGGAATCAAGTGCGGAGTGGATGAGCGGCGAACGCCGCTTTTTGTTCGAATGCAACCATGTTCAAGCGCGCTCCATTTGGGGCGCGTCCCAATGCACAAACACCTCAGCGGGCGATAGCCCTCGCTCCCATGCTTCGGGCTCGCGTTTGGGCCAGGCGCGTGCAACGGTTAGGGCCCAAATGTCGCCTGCGCCCGCGTCGCATAGAGCCTCTGCGCACGCTTGCAGGGTCGCGCCGGTGGTGCAGACGTCATCGATGAGCAGAACCGCGTCGCCGTTGAGGGTTCGGCCCTGCACGGGCGCGAACGCGGCGAGCATGTTTTGGCGGCGCTCCCGACGCGAGAGATGAATTTGTGGCGGCGTAGGTCGCGTGCGCGCGATAAGGTCTTCGCGCGTCGGCACGCCTCGGGCCCGGGTGATTTCTTGGGCCAGCAAAGCGGCTTGATTGTATCCGCGCAATGCAAGACGCTGTGGATGCAGGGGCACGGGCGCCAGCGCGTCGAAACGAAGCGGATGCGCGTCGAGGTGGGCGATGAGATAGCCGGCCAAAGGACGGGCCAACTGCCGTTTGCCTCGGTACTTCAGTGCATGAATGGCGAAAGCCATGACCCCGCCATAAAAAGTGACGCCCCGCACACCGCGTAATGGGTCTGGGGGCGCTTGTTGGCAAAAACGGCAAATGCAACGTTCGAGGGTGGGACCGCCGCAACGCACGCAAATGGCGTCGCCGATCCATTGCACATCGCGACGGCAAGCGTGGCATAAGTGAGAGCCGAGTCGTCGGCAAGACACGCAGCGCGGCGGATACAATATTTCGGCCGCGCCGCGTAATAGGCGTCGTACGGCCATGTCATACACTTCTTTTTCGCGATTCAGCCGCCAAGGCCGGCTGTCTGTTCAGGGAACCAGGTTCGGAGAAGGTCGAAAACAAAAGCGCGTAAATCGTCCCCAAGTATGAGAAGGATGGCCAGGATAATGATGGCGATGAGCAGCAGAATAAGGGCGTATTCCAAAACGCCTTGCCCTGATTCCGATGAGAGACGAATGTGTCGTTTCATGGTTGGGTGTTCGTTGCCTGCGGTTGCACAATTTGCGGCTTGCTGCGAAGCGTGAGTCGCAAGACGGTTTTCGCGGCTTTGAAGATTTCGGTTTGCGAGATTTTCGAGGCGCCGCGACGTCGATCGGTGAAGAGAATGGGGGTTTCCGCGACGCGATAGCCCGCATATTGCACCCGCCAGAGAATTTCGATGAGATAAGAATATCCGTCCGCGCGGATGGATGTCGGATCGATGGTCTCTAGCACATGCGAGCGATAACAACGAAAACCCGCGGTGCAATCATGCGCTTCCAGGCCCAAAATCGTGCGCGCGAAGAGGTTCGCCCCACGACTTAATGCTCGGCGATAGGCGCTCCACAGGCGCACGCCCCCGCCAGGCACATAACGCGAGCCTATGCTCATGTCGTGAGTCTCGGTCAGCGCCAAAAGCGATGGGATGTAACGAGGATTGTGCGAGAAATCGGCGTCCATGGTTATCACGCGGTCGTAGCCGCGCTCCAGCGCATATAGAAAGCCTCGCGTATACGCGGTGCCCAACCCCAATTTCGCGGGCCGATGAATGGCGTGCACGCGCGTATCGGTTTGCACAAGCTCGGCGACAATCGCCCCGGTTCCGTCGGGCGAGTTGTCATCGATGACCAACACATCGAGGCCAACATCCAGCGCTAGAAGACGCTCGACAAGCGGTCCGATGTTTTCTGCTTCGTTGTACGTTGGGATTATGGTGATTATCTTCACGGGTTAGTCCACGGCTTGCAGGTCACGGCCCACGATTGGTCGTTCGCTGTTGGGTGTCGATGGTTGGCGGTTCATTATACGACCGTCGGCCAACCGCGGCATTCTAGCACAGGCCCGGCCATGTCGCAAGGAATGACGCCCGCCAGCGCCTTCAAAGAGCGATCACAAAGGCGATGGCGAGCGCTTTGGTGTGAGACAAACTGACCTGCCATTGGCTTAACCCCAAAGCCTGGGCGCGTCGCGCGGCTTCGCCGTGCAACGTGAGCTCGGGCGCGCCTTCTGCATTGGTCAGCACCTCGATTTCGACCCAACGCACCGCGCCTATGCCGCATCCCAATGCTTTGGCCGCGGCCTCTTTGGCCGCCCACCGCGCGGCCAAAGAACGTGGGTTTTGGGCGTAAGCCGCCTGTTCTCGCGCGGTGTATACGCGCCGGAGAAAACGCTCGCCATGTTGGTTGAGCGCTTTCTCGATGCGCGCGATTTCGATGAGGTCGACGCCAATGCGCATGGGATGGAGAAAAGAATGACAACGTGAGACGGGATTTTATAAGCCGGTTACGAAACGACCTTCAACTCATAGTGGATCGCATATTGCCCTAAGATTCGTCGCGCTTCCGCTTCTGCTTCAGCAGGTTTCGCGCTGGCGGCCGGCGCAATGCGCACCTGGGCCACGGTTCCGTAAAGCTTGTCAGCAACGGCGTTCACCTCGACTTTGGCCAAAGCCTCCAACTCATTGAGCGCATCGCTCAAGGCCTCTTCGATTTGTAAACGCACGAGAGCAGGTTTGAATATTTTACCCACTGCGGTGAGCGGCATGGCGTCGATGATGACAATCCGCTTGGGAATGGCCGCGCGTTCGCCAATATGCTCCTGCGCGAAAGACAACAACTCCTCCTCGGTTGCGCTCGCGCCAGGCTTGAGTTGGACATAGGCCACGGGCAACTCGCCCACTCGCCGATCAGGTCGTCCTACGGCGGCGGCCAGGGCCACGGCCGGATGCCGATGCAAAGGCCCTTCGATCAGCTTCGGATCGATATTGTGGCCGCCGCGGATGATCAACTCCTTTTTCCGCCCTGTTAGCCAGAAATAACCATCTTCATCCATGCGACCCAGATCGCCCGTATTCAGCCAAGGCCCTTCGCCGTCACCCAGATCCACCCAAATATCTCGATTGTGCACTGCTTCGAGATAACCGGGGAACACATTCGCGCCGCGAATGAGCACCGAGCCGATTTCGTTCGGGCCGCATATCTCGCCCCGACCATCCTCGCCAACCCGCGCCACAACCATCTCTTGATAGGGCAGACGAAAACCGATTGAGCCCACGCGACGTTCACCCTCGGGCGGATTGACCGAACTCACGCACGTTCCTTCGGTCAGGCCATAACCCTCCAATATGCGCAGCCCTGTGCGTTGTTCGAACTCGCGAAACACTTCCACTGGCATGGGGGCCGCGCCGCAAATGGCGAATTCTAACGAGGACACATCGCTCTCGCCAATGGGGACATGGAGGAGAGCGCTATAAACCGTGGGCACGCCGCTGAAAAAGTTGACGCCATAATGTTCGACGATGCGCCAAAAATTGGGCAAAAGACCCGGCTCGCGATAGCCTTGCGGCGTTCCCAGCACCACAGTTGCGCCGCGGCTCCAGGGTATGAGTCCGGTGACGATGACGCCATTGACATGGTATAACGGCAAGCCGCAAAAGAACACTTGTCCGGCGCGCACGTTCAACATTTCGGCCGAGGCCCAGGCGTCGAACACCTCATTGCCATGGGTGTGTTGGGCAATCTTGGGCGCGCCGGTGGTGCCGCCGGTGTGGAAGAAAGAGGCGATGTCATCGGAGCGGATCACTCGTTCGTTGAGCAAGCGATCCGCGGGCTGTTCGCGCAAGGCCGCGTTGAAATCGAGCACTTGGGCTTGCCCCACGCTTTTGGGCAATGCAGCTTTCTGCATGCCAGGGATGAAATCGGCCAGATCCACGGCCAAAATGGTCTCAACAGTGGGCGCTTGTTCGACTACAGCCGCTGCTTTGTCCCAAAGAGGCGCGTCGGGAAATGGGGCCAGCGTGACAAGCGCTTTGGCGTTGGCCGCATTGACAATATCGGCCATGATGGATGGCTCGAGCATGGGGTTCACCGGCCCCACAATGCCAACCGCTTCACCGCCAAAAATGGTGAAAAAAGCTTGCGGGAGATTGGGCAGTATCATCGAGACCGCATCATTAGGGCCCAGGCCCAGGCTATGAAATAGATTCGCGGTCTGGTGAAGTGCGGCGAGCAACTGGCGGTAAGAGTAAGAGACGTTCTTGGCATAATGCTCGCCTTGTAAGAAAAAGTGCAGGGCCGGCGCGTCGGGATCGATGGCCGCTCCCCGCCGGATGGCGTCATAGGTGCTGGTTGGCAGATTGCGCTCAGTCAAGGGCGTTTGTTCGATGGCCATTACATCGGCCATGGTCGCCACTCGCGTCATGAGTAGGCCTCCTTATTCGAACGCGACAAGAGAGATCAAACGACGGCATCAGTTTAGATTCGGAAGCCTGTGCGCGTCAAATTACACAGATGCGGTCGGAACATTCAAGCGCAATGAAACATAAGAAAGCGTTTCGCGGGCGCAGATTCCGCCGCGTTTCTTTTGACCAGGCGCTGGCTTGTATTGTATTTTTGCGCTGTTCGGCGGTGGGTTCGCCAGCGCCGAAGTCCAGAGAACGCCTTGCGCCAACCAAGATAGATTTGTTGAAACGAGCTTGTTTGACATAACTCTGGATTTTCGCAACCTGCAATGGCAGGTTTGGCAGACAGAGAAAAATGGTGTAAGCTTTACATTATCGGACGCGCTTCACAACGCCCAACCTTATCGAAAACCACCCCTCAGAAGCATGGGGATGCGCTATGTTTCTGAGGAAAATGACGAGGTGATTGCTTGCAACCATTTGATTATGTGAGACCGCGCAGTTTGGCCGAAGTGGCCCAACTGTTGGAAGAGGCGGATGCACAGACTTGCATTCTTGCTGGCGGCACCCACCTGTTGCCCGAAATCGAGCTGGGGCGCATTCGGCCGCGATTGTTGATCGATATCAAGGCCGCTCCCGAGCTGAACGAATTGCGCTACACCAATAGCGAAGGGCTGACCCTCGGCGCGGCCATTCCTATCAGCCAGTTGCTCACCAGCCCCGAGGTGCGGCGTCATTACCCTTTGCTGCAAGAAGTGGCCCGAATATGGGGCTCGGTCCAAGTGCGCAATCGGGCCACTGTAGGCGGCAACATCTGCCAGGCGTCACCCGCGGCCGATATGGTCACGGCCTTGTTGTGTTTCGATGCCGAATGCCGCATTTTTGGGCCCGAAGGTGAGCGCTGGACGCCGTTGGAGCGCTTCTTGCTCGGCCCGGGGCGGACCGCGCTCAAGCCAAACGAGGTGTTGGTGAGTGTGCGTTTGCCTTCGCTTGGCGGGAAGTCGGTGGGCGCCTATCGTTTTGTGCGTAAAGGCAAGGGCGGTCATGTCACATTGGCCGGAGTGGCCGTGCGCGCGGTGGCCATTTCGCATGGCGTAGCGAGCTGGCGCATGGCTTTGGCCGGTCTTGCTTCTTCTCCCAAACGCGTTTCCGAAGCCGAACATATATTGGAGGCCGGTGAATTGAACGAACACGCCATCCATCGAGCTGCGCAAAAGGCCGCAGACGCGGCCGAACCCATCGACGATGCGCGCGCCAGCGCTCGCTATCGAGCGGCTCTGGCGCCGGTTTTGGCCGAGCGGAGCATCCGCGCAGTGGCCAGGCAGATGTGGGGGTATGGCGCATGAAACACGAAATCCAAGTCATCATCAATGAACAACCCTATACCCTGGAAGTGTGGTCTCATGAGACTTTGTTGCGCATGCTGCGTGAGCGATTGGGACTGACCGGCGCCAAGCGCGCCTGTTTGACCGGTGAGTGCGGCGCTTGCAGCGTGTTATTGAATAACCGCGTGGTCAATGCCTGTTTGGTGCTCGCGGCCGAGGTGGATGGAGCCGAGATCATGACGGTTGAAGGCTTGTCCACTGGCGAGGACCCCCATCCCTTGCAAAAGGCCTTTCTCGATCATCATGGCACCCAATGCGGTTTTTGCGCACCGGGGTTCTTGATGGCTTCGGCCGCTTTGTTGAAACAGGTTTCCCGGCCCGATGAGGCCACCATTCGCGCGGCGCTTGCGGGCAACCTGTGTCGCTGCACGGGCTACACAGACATTATCAGTTCGGTTCAGGCGGCGTCTCGGGCAAGGAGGTGAGCCATGACTATCACCAGGAAACCTCATATCGTTGGCAAGCCCTTTCCCATTGTCGAAGGCCAGATGAAGCTGGCGGGCGCCTCCACCTATGTGGATGACCTCCCCTTTGGGCCGGATTTGTTGTATTGTCGTCTTGTGCTGAGCCCGACGCCGCACGCGCGCATCATCTCGGTGGACGCGACCCAGGCCAAAAGCCTTGAAGGGGTGCATGGCGTGTTTAGCGGCGCGGAAATTGTTGGTCGGACAGGACTAAACATCGCGGATCGGCCGATTTTGGCCGGAGATCGGGTCCTGTGGGCGGGGCAACCTGTGGCCGTGGTGGTGGCCGAATCGCCCGAAATAGCGGAGGCGGCCGCCGCGTTGGTCCGGGTGGAATATGAAGCCATGGATGCGGTGCTGGACATGGATATGAGCATGGCTTCTCAGATCGGCCCCATTCATCCAGAAATGGAGCGCTACAAGATGCGCGAACATGTGCACCCAACGCCTCGCTCCAATATCGGTCACCACGTGGAGCGCCACCGAGGCGACATGAAACAAGGATGGAAAGAGGCCGATATCGTCTTAGAAGATGTGTATGAAGCGCCGCCTGTCCAACATGCGTCCATCGAGCCGCATGGCGCGGTGGCTCGCATGGATGAAGAGGGGCGCATCACCCTATGGGCCTCGACCCAGGCCCCTTTTGTGCAGCGTCAGCTCATCGCGGACGCGCTTGACTTGCCCATCGAACGTCTGCGCGTGGTGACTCATTGCGTGGGCGGCGGTTTTGGCGGCAAGGCCTTGGTGAGCATCGAGGCGATTGTGGTGGCTGTGGCCATGCAATTGCCCGAACGTCCCATCAAGCTGGTGCTGACGCGCGCCGAGGAATTCACATGCACTTTCTTGCGCCCGGGTTTTAAGGCGCGAGTGCGGATGGGAGCCACGAAAGCGGGCAAGCTGACCGCGCTGGAAGCCACTTACTATTGGGATTGCGGAGCCAGCATCGACGCCGGCGTAGACATGGCGTGGGCGTCGGTGTATGCCGGCTGCGGGCCATATCATATCGACAACGTATCCATTACCAGCCTTTGTCTTTACACCAACCGCCCACCCACAGGGCCAATGCGCGGACATGGCATGTCCGAAATTCATTGGGCCATCGAACAACACATGGATCGCATGGCCCAATTGGTTGGCCTGGATCCTGTGGAGTTTCGATTTCGCAACGCTTTGAAAGGCGGAGATGTTATTTTTGGCGATCAGGTGATGCACACGTTTGGATTAGAGCAATGCATTCGTCGGGTGAGCCGCGCGCTCAATGGACCGCAAAAGGGTGTTCGGCCGGATGGGCGAGCCAAACGCCGGGGCGCGGGGATCGCGGCCATGTGGAGCCCAACGCTCTTAGGCCATATTGTTGGCTCGATGGCGTGGGTGCGCCTGGATGATTCGGGTCCGGTTCACTTGATGGTGGGCGGCGTGGAAGTGGGCCAGGGATTGCGCACCCTGGCCGTGCAATTGGCCGCTTCTACGTTGGGCGTGCCCTTGAACTGGGTGCGGATCGGTTCGGTGGACACGGATGAAAGTCCATTCCAGTGGCAAATGCTCACCACCAGTCTGACCTGGAGCGTGGGCAACGCGGTCTTGGAGGCCGCGCAACAGGCCAAGGCGCGCGTGTTGGAGGCGGTGGCCCGCGCTTGGGATGAGCCCACAGGAAATCTGGACATCGTGGATGGCGTTGTGATCTCTTATGGCTCTGAACGCAGCCTTTCTTTGCTCGATTTGTTGAGCGATGGCGTGACCACGCCGGAGGGCGAGTTCATTGCTGGACGATTCGAAGGCAAGGGCGCGTTTTCGCCGAACACCAGCGCCGGATACGGTGACGATTCGGAATGGCCTTTGTTGCCGCTCATGCATTTTAGCGCTGGCGCTCAGGGCGTGGAGTTGGAAGTGGATGTGGAAACGGGCGAGATCGAGATTCTTCGTTGTGTTTCAGCCATCGATGTTGGACACGCCCTGAACCCGATCATCGTATCTTCGCAAATCAAAGGCGGTGCGGTCCAGGGCGTTAGCATTGGGCTGCTAGAGGAGGTGCAGTTTGATGATGGACGCGTGCAAAATGCCTCTTTTCGTGATTATCGCCTGGCCACCACCCTGGACGCGCCGGCCAAGCTTCAACCCATTATTGTGGAAATTCCTCAAGGAGACGGACCTTTCGGCGCGCGCGGGGTGGGCGAGCACGCGCTCATCGCCATCGCGCCCGCCATTGCCAACGCGCTTCATCAAGCCGTCGGCGTGCGCATAACCCGCTTGCCCTTGACCGCGGAAAGGGTTTGGGAAGCATTGCAAGAGGCTGATTTCGACAAAGAGGCCACCTGACGAAAACCATACGATTCCCCTACGATTTGATGATGGAGCGCGTCCCCGCTTGTGATTTGGCGTCAAAAGAGACATAATGTATGATAAGCTGTCATTCGCGTTGATCCCACAATTATCTGTCCTTTTTCTCAGCCGGTCATTGGGTCGGCGTTCACAAGGAGGTCCAAAACAATGAAGACGGTCAGACGCTTTTCGTGGCTCCTATTACTGCTTTTGTTGTCGGGGGTGGTGGTTGCATGTGGCAGCCAGGTGACGCCGGTCGCCGAGCCAGATAGCGAATTCGTCCTCGCGTTGCCGCGCCTTGTCATCGATGTGGACAGTGACGGCGTTCCTTCGGTGGCTGGTCTTGATCCGCAAACGCTCAAGACCATCACATTTGGGCAGGTGGATTTGACCGGGGTGCGCGTGCCAAAACCATATGTCGATTGGTTTACAGCCACCAATCTACAGCATATCGAGGTGGTGCACCGCGATGATGGCGAATACATCTTCGTGAATGGCAATCCCTTGCCGCATGTTGGCTGGGATGCGGATTCACTGCGGGCCTTGAGCGACTTGGCCGGCGAATTGGGCGTGGTTAACAGGCCGATGGCCAAAGTGCTTAGCCTATTGGTGCCGTTCGTGCAACGTCTTGGTTTGAATGTGGCGGTTCGTTTCCCGGTGCAAGATGGCGTGGATATCATCCCACTAAGAGACCCTGGCGATCCGATTCCTCAAGTTTCCGCAGAATCGGAAGCGCCCAGCATCGCATTGATGAAGGTGCACATGAATTTCGATGAAAACGGCATCCCGTCGGTGCTTTCGGTCTCCACTCGAGAGCTGGAGGAGGCGTTGGGCGTCAGCTTGCGTCAGATGGAGCTGCCCCCCTCGGCCGTGCAACAAATGATCGACGCCGGCATCCAGCACATCACTGTGCGCACCATGCCGTCGGGGTTGTACATTTGGGTCAATGACAACCCTTTGCCCACCTTGGTGTGGAGCGACGAGTATCTCGAAAATGCGGCCAATCTTTACGGGCAACTATATTACACCGATGCTTACGCCACGGCTCGCGACGCAGTGAAGACGTTGTTGCCTCTGGTGGACAACGTGGATGGAGAGATCGTCTTGATCTTCCCGGTTCCTGAAGGCGCGACCAAGATACCCATTCCCTCCCCATAATCGTCTTCAGGAGGCGCTATCGTGGAACCGCAATACAACAAATATAAGGGTCTACGACTGCTTGGTTGGTTGGCGCAAGTCTTGGCGTGGGTGACGCTCCTTCTCAGTGTGGTGGCTGCCCTTGCCATGCTCTTTTTCATGCGCGATGCATGGCCGGGCGTTCGCTTCGCGGGTCGCAATCTGACGGGCCTCCTCCTGTTGCCGATGGGCCTGTACTTTTTTGTGCAGCTTTATATTATCGGCGGCGTCTTAATGCTTTTGACCGATCTCGAAGCCAACACTCGGCGCTCTGCGACATTGTTTGAGCAATTGCTCAAACAGAGCCAGGAGACGACATCGGCGCTGAAGCGAATGTCGAGCCGCGCCAGCATGGAAATGACTCCGCCCCCGCCGCCTCCGCCATCAACCACCCCATTGATGGGGGATGAAAGTGAGGGCGTAGGTTGATCGTCGTTCATTGAGGTTGGGCGGCGATCGCGCGATCGCCGCCCAACCAGGATGTTTTTCGCTGTCACCTCCGCCTGTTTGGGTGCGGGCTCCCCCATCAGCGTGCGTCTTTATCCGTGCAAGACCGCGTGGTCGGGGATGGTCAGGGGGGTGTCATCCGGCGGTTGCAGCGTCACCGAACCAATCACTTTCACATCGCGGCCAAAACGCACATCCCCGCGGATATCCAGGCTAATACAATCCACCAGAGATGGCGGCCCAAAGGGGAAACGCGCGTCCAATGCATCGATGAATTTGTAGAAACGGTCGTCCAGCGTGATGAGCAGGGGCGTCTGGTTTCGGCGAGGGTTGAGCATGACGCGATAATCTTCGGTGAGTATGTACGCGTCGGACCGCACGCCCAAAAGTTGGTTGGTGGTCTTTACGGGCGCGAAGCGGGTGCGAGGCACGCGCACCGCGGTGGCACCCTCGAAAACGCCGATGGCCGAGCCGATGGCCGTTTCCAACTGATACACCGGGGTCGAATTGGGATCGCGCGGATCCACGGTCTTGGCGTTGCGGATCATGGGAAGACCAAGGATGAAACGCCGCTCCTCCATCACCTGTTTTAATGTGGGCAAATGCATCCAAAGATTGTTGGCGTTGAAGTAGCGATGACGGGTGATGTCTTGATAATGCTCCCAATCTTCAGGCGGGCATTGAGCCGACTCGCGCAGAATAAGCCCGCCGTCAGGACGCAAGGCCAGGTGCCCCCCTTTACTATCCAGGGGCGTGCGATCGGCCGCCTCTGACATGAAGGGCGACTCATTGACGATAAAATATCCGAGTAAAATTGGATCGAGCGACGCTCCCAAATTGTCCGCATTGGAGACGAAGGCGTACTCGATGCCCGCATCCAACAACGTTTGTAGCATGCCGCTGGTGATCATGGCCGTGTAGAAATCGCCGTGACCAGGAGGCGCCCACTCCAATTTTGGATTTTGCGGCCAGCATGCGGGCGTGAAGTCGCTTTGCACCACTTTGGGGACCTTGTGCTGGAGAAAATCCAGGGGAATATCGCCATGCAAAGCCGGATATCTCTGCAAGAGAGCCAACGAATCCTCTCGCGTGTTGAAGCTGTTCATCAATACCAGAGGCGCGCCGCGATGAAGCGCATGACGGGCGATGATGTCGAGGAAGGTCAGATCCCCCTTCACGGGGAGCAGCGATTTCGCTTTTTGCAGGCCCATGCTTGTGCCCAAACCGCCGTTGAGCTTGATTATAACCGTTTTTTTCAATGCGGCCTGACCCACTTCGGCCAGCTCAGGGGGAAATTGCTCTAGATCAGGAAGGGTTTCGATGGGGATGATCTCATCTTCGGGGATGAGACCGGTTTCGCCATCGAGCAATTTGGCGTAATAGTATTTGAAGGTTTCGATGGCCAGTTCAGGCAATTGCGCCGCTCGCATTTTTTCCGCAAACGGGGCGAATCGAGCGTCCAACGATGTCATGAGATGCGAGTCACTCCCTTTTGAACAGCTGAAGTTGAGGTTGAGCCAAAATCGTACCATATATGACGACCGGATGAGAAACTTCCGCTTTGGTCATCCCTTTTAGCTGCTGGGCTTGACAGATAGGGGCAAACCGATTATATTTAGGATATCCTAAAAATCTACCGGAGTTTTGAACCGGAGCAAGCTGCATGCCGAGTCCGTTGCTGACATTGTTGATCGCCACGATTTTGATTGTTTTGATCATCCTGGTGACCTGGCCCGAATGGGGGTTGGTGGCCCGATGGCGGCGTGCGCGCCGTTTGACCAAGCGAGTGTTGCGAGAGGACGCGTTGAAGCATATTTTCGAGGCTGAACGAGAGGGCCATGAGGTTACGGCCAAAGCCATTGCCGGCGCGCTGCAGGTGACGGTGAATGACGCCGTCGAATTGTTGGCCGAGATGGAGCGTCTCGGTCTTGTGGAAATGAGCGAGCGCGGCTTGCGTCTGACGCCCGAAGGGCGGAGTGCGGCGTTGCACATTATTCGCGCCCACCGGCTTTGGGAGCGCTACCTGGCCGATGAAACCGGTTTTCAAGAGGTGGAGTGGCACTCGCAAGCCGAGCATCAAGAGCATCATTTGGCGCCGGCTCAGCTCGAGGCCCTGGCCGAACGTTTGGGCAACCCCGCCTTTGATCCGCATGGCGATCCCATTCCCACAGCCGAGGGCGACATCGCCAAGGTGGAATCGATTCGGCTTTCGGCTCTGGAGGAGAATGCGGCCGGTCGCATCGTGCACATCGAAGATGAGCCAGAGATGGTCTACGCGCAGCTGGTTGCTGAGGGCTTGCATCCCGGCATGGAGGTGCAGGTCATTGAACGCACGCCGCAGCGTATCCGTTTTTGGGCCGATGGTGATGAGCGCGTGCTGGCTCCTATTTTGGCGGCCAACGTTTCGGTTACACCCATCCCGCGTCGCGCGCCTGAGATCGCTCATGGTGAACGCCTGTCTTCGCTCGAAATCGGCGAATTGGCTGAAGTGGTGGGCATTTCGCGCGCCTGCCGAAGCAGCGAGCGCCGTCGGCTCATGGACCTGGGCATTGTGCCCGGCACCCGCATCGAAGTGGCTTTCCGCAGCCCGTCCGGCGATCCCACGGCCTATCTTGTTCGCGACGCGCTTATCGCTCTGCGCAAGGAGCAGGCCGATATGATCAGCATCCGTAGGATTGGGGAAACGTAATGGTCGCCAAGTGACGACATCAGGCTTGAACCCTCAATCTCAACCTTCATCGCAATTTCGACCGAGCATCACCATGACCACACACACCCCTTCACCCACCGCCTGCACCGCATGTCCCGCGCACAATTTGATCAACCTCCGAAAGCTTGGGGTGGATATGACCGATTGGGACTATGTGGTGGCTTTGGCGGGCAACCCCAATACAGGAAAGAGCACCGTATTCAACGCGCTCACCGGTTTGCGACAGCACACCGGCAACTGGCCGGGCAAAACCGTAACGCGAGCCGAAGGCGGGTTCATTTTTGCTGGCCGGCGTTACAAGTTGGTGGATCTACCCGGCACATATTCTCTGTTGGCCACCAGTCTGGATGAGGAGATCGCGCGCGATTTCATCCTTTTCGGTCAGCCGGATGTTACTGTGGTGGTTGTGGACGCGACGCGGCTGGAGCGCAATCTCAATTTGGCGCTTCAGGTGTTGTCCATCACTGATCGCGTGGTCATTTGCCTTAATTTGATGGATGAGGCGGAGCGACACGGATTGAAAGTGGATGACCGGCGTTTGGCGCGCGATCTGGGCGCGCCGGTGGTCCCCACGGTCGCGCGCGAAGGCAAGGGGCTAACCGAATTGTTGCAAGCCATCGATGATGTGGCCACCGGTCGCACGGTTTGCAAGCCTCATCGTTTGCGGAGCACCTCTCCGCAAATCGAGCGCGCCATCACCATCCTTTCCCGCCAGATCGAACAGCTTCACCCCAATTTGCCCAATGTGCGTTGGGTCGCCCTGCGATTGTTGGATGGCGATCAAAGCATTGCCAACGCTTTGCGTAGCGGCGAGTTGGGCAATCTGGGCCGCGATGCGCCGCAAACAGGCGACCCAAACCTCACTCTGCGCCTGGAGCCCGCCTCATGACTGCTTCAGCCTCTTCTCTTTCTGGCCAATCGTCTGGACAACGCTCGCCGGAACATATCCGGCCGGAAGATATTTTGGCCACGGCCGAGGCCCTGCGCTGGGAGATCGGCGCGGATTTCCACGATCGCCTGGTCGAAGACATCTACGCCGAGGCCGCGCGTATTGCCTCGCGCGCGGTCACGCGACCGGGCGAAAAACCGCGTTTCGATCTCGATCGCGCCATCGACCGCATCGTCACCAGCCGCACATGGGGCTTCCCCATTATGATTCTGCTCTTCATGGTCGTGTTTTGGATCACGATCGTGGGCGCGAATTATCCCTCTCAAGCGCTCAGTTGGCTCTTGCTGGACCAACTTTATCCTCTTCTGCTTCAGGCTGCGGCCGCCATCGGCTTGCCGGCCTGGCTCACTGGCATCCTCATTGACGGCGCGTATCTCTCGACAGCCTGGGTGGTCTCGGTGATGTTGCCGCCCATGGCCATCTTTTTCCCTCTTTTCACCCTCTTGGAAGATCTGGGATATCTGCCGCGAGTGGCCTTCAATTTAGACCATGTTTTCAAGAAAGTGGGCGCGCACGGCAAGCAATCTTTGAGCATGATGATGGGTTTTGGCTGCAATGCAGCCGGCGTCATTTCCACCCGCATCATCGATAGCCCGCGCGAGCGGCTTATCGCCATCATCACCAACAATTTCGCGCTCTGCAATGGTCGCTGGCCCACCCAGATTCTCATCGCCACCTTGTTCATCGGCTCTCTCGCTCCGGCGTATCTGGCCGGGTTGATTTCGGCTCTGGCCGTGGTGGGCATCGCGATTTTGGGCGTGCTGCTCTCGATGGCGGTCTCGTGGTTTCTTTCGCGCACCGTGCTCCGAGGCGAGGTCTCCACCTTTAGCCTGGAATTGCCGCCCTATCGACCCCCGCGCATCTTGCAAACCATCTACACCTCCATCATCGATCGCACCATCTATGTGTTGTGGCGGGCCATTATCTTCGCCGCGCCGGCCGGCGCCATCATCTGGCTGATCACAAACATCCACATCGGCGGCTCAACCATCGCCGAATATCTGATTCATTTCCTCGATCCTATCGGCTGGTTGGTGGGCCTAAACGGCATCATTTTGCTGGCCTATGTGGTGGCCATCCCCGCCAACGAGATCGTCATCCCCACCGTGCTCATGCTCTCATTGCTCATGCTGGGCAATCAGGGCGACTATCAGCCCACGGGCATCTTTCTGGAGCTGGATTCGTTGGAAGCCACCAAGCAAATTCTGGTGGCCAGCGGCTGGACCCTGCTCACTGCGGTCAACCTTATGCTCTTTAGCCTGATCCATAACCCGTGCAGCACCACCATCTACACCATCTATAAGGAGACCGGCAGCAAGAAATGGACCACTGTGGCCGCGCTCTTGCCTGTGGGCATGGGCTTGTTGGTTACGTTCTTTGTGGCTCAGATTTGGCGTTTGTTCGAGATGTTGTAGCTTGGAGATGCGACGCACTTTTCGAAAGCGCGTCGCGCCTGACGCCCCACCAGAGGGAGATGACAACGAATTCTGGGATGGAACGACGGTTCACGGTTCACAGTTGACCGTTGGCTGTTGGTTGTTGATTGTT
>JAADII010000194.1 GCA_013151415.1 Chloroflexota bacterium | reverse complement strand
TGGCGCGGCATCGTGGGCGTGAGCGCGCTGTCCGCGGTCATTGCCGTGGTCGATTTCATCATCGCGGCCTGGTTGGGCCGGCGCTTGCTGGGCGGGGGGTATTTCGAATATGTGCAACACCTGGGACCGGGCCTGCTGGCCGCAACCGCGGCCGCGGCCGCGGCTGTGGTTGCGCTTCACCTCGCTCCCGCGCCTCATCGGCTGTTTCCCTTTTTGCTCGCAGGCGTTATCATGGTTTTGTTGTATGTCATTATTTGCTGGTTCATCGATCCCTTGTTTCGTCGCGGCGCGCTCCATCTTATGAAAAGGCTTGCGGTTTCCCGTTTTCGGTTCCTGGCTTCTGGCTGACGCCACCCCCGCCCACCATCTGACACCTAACACTCGATTGCCATGCGCGTGCTCTACCTTTCGCGGGTTCGCCTCAATCCCTATGTGAGATTGCTTGCACGCGGGGTGGAGCAGGCCGACGCGGACATCCACACCGCCATTGTTCCCCGGCTCTCCTGGCGGGCCGCGTTGCGTTATCGGCCGCACATCATCCATGTGCATTGGGCCGAACTGCAATACAGCTACGGCTACCCTTCGAGACCGCGCGCGGCGCTCGCCCTACGCTCATTTTTACTAAATCTAACCTGGATGCGGCGTTTGGGCGCGCGGCTGGTTTACACCGTTCATAACCTCAGCCAACACGAGGGCTTCCATCCCGATCTAAACGACGCGGCCAATCGCTGGCTTTTCGAGCATGCGGACGCCATTCATGTGCACGATGAGAGCAGCGCGGCCACGGTCGCTCGAATCTATGGTCGCGAGCAAGGCGTCTATATCGCGGCGCATGGCAACTATCTCGGCGTCTATCCCAACGGCATAAGCCGCGAGACGGCTCGCGCTCGCCTGGGGCTGGCCTCCGATCATTTCGTCTATCTTTGCCTGGGCCAGGTTCGGCCCTACAAAGGCTTGGATCAGCTTATCGAAGCCTTTGTCAATGTGGACGATCCGCGCTGCGATTTGGTCATCGCCGGGCATGTGGCCTTTCCCGAATTGCGCCATCGCATCGAAAGCCTGACCGCCGAGCATCCCAACATCAAACTCTTTCCCTCCTACATTGCGGATGAAGAGTTGCAGGTTTTTTTCAACGCCGCGGACGCGTGCGTTCTCCCCTATCGTCGCGCGACCACGTCCGGTGCGGCCTTGCTGGCCCTTTCCTTCGGCAAACCTGTGGTCGCGCCCGAGCTTGGCCCCTTCCCCGCGCTCATCTCCCCCGACATCGGCGTGCTTTATCATCCCGACGATGGCGATCTGGCCGAAGCGCTAAAGGCTGTGCAGGCGCTCGACCGCGAAAAGGCGCGTGAAGCCGCGCTGGCTTTTGCGGCCCGTTGCGACTGGTCCGCCATCGGCGCGATCCATGCGCGCGTGTATCGCGATCTGCTTGATCGGACGAATGGAGGATAAGATGCTGGGATTTGGCGACTTCCATCGTCTCGTCGCCCCACCCCATCGTCCGTGTCATCGGCATCGGTCGCGGGAAACCGGACGTCGAACTGCTTTGACAAACGCGCACCCGCTTCTTACAATGGCATTAGGCCGAAGTTCATAAGCTTATGTGAGGATGATTTTATGACCACACTTTCGGTGACTGAAAACAACCAACAGGCTATCGCTCGGATCGACGCCATTATACGCGAATTAGAGATGTTGCGTCGTCAACTGGCATCATCGTCCAATATGAAACCGCATCGCGTCAGCGGAGTTGTGGAGGAGCTTTTTGGTGCAGCAGGACAAGGCGAACGCAATGAATACGATCTAGACTTGGTTTGGGCAAGGTTTGGCGAATGAGCGCTCGATTGGACGATTTCACTGGGCGCGCCATTTATCTCGATACGATGATGCCTTATATGCTTTTGCGCGCCGTAGACGAGGATATCAAACGTTTTTTCTTGCGCATTGAGCAGGGGGACTTCTTAGCATATACGTCGATTTTGACTTTTGATGAGCTAGCATACCGGCTATTGTTGGCTTTTATCAAAGATCGATATGGAGGTTCACCTCTCGATCGCCTTCGCCGCGATGAAAATGGAATGATGGCGGAATTCTCAGGGATGGTCGCGGACTTACTGCATCGGCTGCGTGATGTGCCCCATTTGATTGTACTGGATGTTTTGTCGTCAGACCTTGAGACGCTAAATGAAGCCATGGTGCGTTATCGTTTGCGTCCACGGGATGCGTTGCATCTAGCGGCGATGGAACGCATAGGGTGCTTTGATCTGGCCAGTACAGACGCCCATTTTGACGTCGTTCCTCATATTCGCCGGTTCACTCTGTAGAGATTCTGTGCTTTCCGGTCATAATATCGTCTGCTTTTCGCCCAATCGCTGGGATGCGCTGTGGCGCAATCGACAGCAGATTATGTCGCGCCTGGCGCGGGCCAATCGCGTACTCTTTGTCGAGCCCGCACCCTATTTGCGCGAGACGGTGGCCAACTTGCGCACGCGCGGGGCCGACGCCATCCGCGACGCGGATATTTACTCGCCGCTCGACAACCTATGGGTTTACAGTCACCCCACCTTCGCTCCCATTTCTGGCCGACGCCCTTTCAAAGAGATGACCTTTGCCTGGCGTGTGCGCAGCTTGCGCAAAACCATGCGTCAGCTTCGTCTGGATAACCCGATTCTCTGGATCTTCCAGTATAATCTGGGCGAGATGATCGGTCATCTCGATGAAAAATTGATCATTTACCATGCCGTGGATGAGTATTCCGCCTATGTGATGGAGGATGATGGTCGGTTGGATGAGCGTCGGCGACGAGTGCGCGAGCTGGAAACCGATGTCATGCGTCGTTCTGATTTGGTCTTCGTCACCTCGCCAGCATTGCTCGAAAGCAAAAGCCGCCTTCACCCTCATGTGGTGCTGGTTCCCAACGGCGTGGATTACGAATCCTTCGCGGTTCGCCCCATGCACAATGGCGTCGCGCCTCCTGACATCGAAAGTTTGCCCCGTCCGCTTGTTGGCTACGCGGGCGTGATCAACGAAAAGCTGGATCTGCCATTGCTCAGCGAGGTGGCCCGCGCTCAGCCCAATTGGCATTTTCTTTTCGTCGGCCCCATCGCCTTACGCCGCGAGACCGGGTCCCTGGCCGCGCTGCGCTCGCGGCCCAACGTCCACTTCATCGGCCCGCGAACCGTGGCCCAGTTGCCCGCCTATATTTGGGCCTGCGACGTTTGCCTGATTCCTTATCGAAAGAACGAGTGGACGCGCAACATCAGCCCTTTGAAGCTCTATGAATACCTCGCCGCGGGCAAACCCATCGTCTCCACCGACATCCCCGCCGCGCGCGAATTTGCCGACGTTATCTGGCTGGCCTCGGACGCGGACGCGTTTCGTCGGGCTATAGGCGAAGCGCTGGATGCGAGCAGCGATGATCTGCGCCGTCGCGAACAAGCCATCGCCCGCGAACATACCTGGGAGCGCCGCGTTGAAGCACTCTCAGCAGCCATCGAACAACGGTTGAAAACAATCACCAATCAACAATCACGAAACAACGGCTGAGATGGCCCAAGGTCAGCGGTCGGTGGCTCGCGCGACCAGACCCGATTTTAGTCGTTGAACATATAGAAAATCATGAATCGAGAATCCACTTCCTATATTCGCATCATTGCCCGGCGTTGGTGGCTATTGCTCTTGTTGCCGCTGGTCACCGCGTCTGTCATCTTCGCGCTTTCGCGCACCACCGAGACCGAATATCTGGCCTCAGAGCGCTTGCAGATCATTATTGTCGATCCGCAAGAGGTGCCGCTATTTTCGAAAACCCTCACCACCATCACCAATGACCAGATTCAGACTGTGCATGATCAGTTCTACGATGTGTTGCGCTTTCGCTCGGTGGCCTGGCGCACCATCGCGGACCTGGGTCTGAATATGTCGGCCGATGAGCTCATCGAGCGCATCGACAGCCTTCATCAGTTCGACTTCATCACGGTCTATGCGCGCATGCCCTCGCCTGAGCTGGCGCAAGAGGTGGTGCGCGTGCACACCGACAACGCCATCGAAACCTATCGCAAGATTCGCGCCACTCCGGCCCAAATCTCGCTGGATTTCATCGAGCAGCAGCTCGTCAAGCAGGCCGAATCGCTCGCCAACGCGCAAGAGGCTTTGCAATCCTTTCAACTGGAAAACGAGATCAGCGACCTGAACCGCGAAATTCTGGCGTATCAGGATTTGTTGCGAGCAACTCAGCAGAAGCGAGACGCAGCCGTGGTGGAGGCTGAGCGCAACAGCCAACTGGCCGAAGAGTTTCGCAATCTGGCGCAGGAGAACGCGGCCAGGGCCGAGACCTTACGCGCGTCGCTGGCCGTCACCGAAACCGTGGGGGCCGAGGGGGGCGCAGTCGCGGCCGAAACCGACGCCGAGAAGCAGGAGGGAGAGACCGGCGCCGCGCCCGAACCCGATCCCGCCATCCTCGCTGAAATCGATGCGCTCACAGCCCTGGCTCAAGACCAGCGCCGCCAGGCCGAGGAATACGCGGCCATTGCCGCGGGACACCGCGCGACCATTGCTGAATTCGACCGCCAGTTGAACGCCCAGGAGCAGCAGTTGGTCTATTTGCTGGGCTTGCAGAAAGAATACAACCGGCTTGTGGACGAGGTGAACCGCGAGCAGGCCACCTACTCATTCCTTACCGACAAGGCCAATGAAGCGCGGCTCAAGTTAAGTCAGGGCCAAGACATCGGCTATCTTCAGGTCATCGATCCCCCGCGACTGCCCGAAAGCCCGCTTCCCTCGCGCACTTTGCAGCTCATGCTGGTGGGCGTCGTGATCAGCCTCTTGGTGGCCGTCATTCTCGCGTTCTTGCTCGAGGCGCTGGAAAATGCATTGAACAAACGCTCGACCCCGCGGCCAGCACATGTTCGCGAATGAGAAGACGCGAATAAGGGTGAACACAAATGGATTCTTTGGATTTGCATGGGATCAAACAGATACCTCCTGTTTTGAAACGCCCGCCAATTCAAGCTCCTCTCGTATCACTTTGCGCAAAGTGGCTTCCAGGTCTTTCTGCTGACTTTCCACGTATGCTCGGAGAGCGTCATTGATCAACCTTTGATAGCTGCCGCCGCCCGCCGCCTCAACCTGATCGCGAAACCAATTGAGAATGTCGGTGTCCAGACGGATGGTGATGCGCGTTTTCTTGGCCGATGAGGGGACGATACGCCCCTGCCGCGCCCGACTGAAGTCATATTCGGCTTGCATTTCAAACTCGTCGGTTTTCATAAGTTTTTCTCTCATTTTTGGTTGCTTTTCGATCTGAAATTAGACGAATGGTTTCACCGCGAAACGTGAATACCACTACCAATATGCGTCCCAGAAAGTCTGCACCAAGAGCAATGTAACGATCTTCGTCGTATTCTCCTGGGTCTTCTTTCCATAGCGCAAATTCATCCTCAAACACGCCAACAGCATCGGCGAAACGAACGCCGTGCTTTTTGAAGTTCAAGGCGGCCTTGCGAGGATTCCACTGGTAGTTCATCGTTCAATTGTATGCACATATGGCATACGCGTCAACTGTCCGCTTCACTCATGTCCTTTACTCGCCCCCTGCGCGTTCTCTATGTCGATTTCGCGCCTCGGCCCGGCGGCTCCATTCAAAGCTTGCTGCTGGTGTTGCGTCATCTGCCGCGTGAGCAGGTGCAGCCGCTGGTTTTGCTGGCGCCCGCGGCCGATGATTGGCCGGCCGTGCACGAATTGAATATCCCGGTGTTTACATTCGACGCGCAACAGGGGACGCCCATCCCGGTTGGCGCGACCGCGGCCCAGGTGCGGAAGAGCGAATCTGCTCAGAAGTTGCGCTCGCATCCCTGGTTGGGGCGAGTGTGGCGGTGGGGCTCGATTTCGCGACGGTTGTGGCGACGCTCTCGCGTCGTCGCTTCGTTCATCGCTCGCCTCGCCCGCGAACAGCAAATCGATGTTTTGCACATGAACGACGCCCTGCCCCTGGCCGAGCCGGGCGTGCTCGCGGCCTGGCGCGTGGGCAAGCCCAGCGTGGTCACCTCGCGCTCGTTCAATCCGCTGGATGACTTCCACCGCTGGCTTTCGCGATTGCCCGCAGCCGGGATTTTCACATCGGCCGCGATTCAGCGCCACCAGCGCGAGCAGGGCGCGCGTTTTCGCCGCGAATACGTCATTCCCAACGCGGTCGACCTGGCCCAGTTCGACGCGGTCGCGGACCGAACCCGCGTGCGCCGCGAGTTTGGGCTGCCCCAGGACGCGCGCATCATTACGGTGGTGGGTCGTATCATGCGGCGCAAAGGCATCGATGTGTTCATTCGCGCCATGGCCGAAGTGGCGCGGCGTCACCCGGATGTGATCGGGTTGGTGGTGGGCGGCGAGGCCTATCTGGAGCCGGGGTTGGATAGAGAGCTAAAGGCCCTCGCCCGCGATCTGGGTCTCGAACAGCGCATCCACTTCACCGGCTTTCGCGAGGATGTCCCGCGCATCCTTCTGGCCTCCGACCTGCTCAGCTTCGTCCCCACCGAGCCGGAGCCGTTTGGTCGCACGGTCATCGAGGCCATGGCGGCCGGGCTGCCTGTGGTGGCCGCGAACACGGCCGCGCTGCCCGACCTGGTTCTCGACGGCGAGACCGGACTGCTGGTTCCCCCCGCGAATCCCTCGGCCCAGGCCGCCGCGCTCAATCGCCTCCTGTCCGACCACGCCCTCATGCGCAAGATGGGCCGCGCCGGCCGCGAACGCGCCCGTCTCTTCGGCATCGAGCGACACGTGACGCAAT
>JAADII010000079.1 GCA_013151415.1 Chloroflexota bacterium | reverse complement strand
GGGGTGTTGAGGGTTTCCTGGAGAAGCGCGGAGGAATGGAAGGGGGAGGGGGATGTGGGGAAGGAGAGTGAGTAGGCGTTCAAAGCTGAATGCTCATTCAATATGCGAATTGTAATTCATGATTTTTCCTGCGTCAAATTTCGATCATGCGCAGATCGGCCCCGCGCGCGAACAGGTGCGTTGCACTTCCCAAGTGCGACGCACCTCCTGCCCCCACACCCGCCCCCACACCCGCGCCTGGCCGGAACCATGTTCCGGCGGATGAAGTTTCATCCCTCAAGACGAAACAGCAGAGGCGTTTATCGCGCTCCAAAATCTTTCAGCATGACATCCAGCTTTTTCATCAGCGGCGGCAAATCCTCATGCACGGTTCGCCATACGACGGCCAAGTCCACCCCAAAATAGTCATGGATTAGCTTATCCCTCATGCCCGCAATGGCGCGCCAGGGTATCTCAGGATACAGTTCCTGTACATCTTGAGGGATTTTCTTAGCCGCTTCACCGATGATTTCCAGCGCTCTCACCACGGCATACTGTACTTGCACGTCGTTCTCGAATGATTCAAAGCTCATCCCCGCCACAAACATTTCCGCTTTGCGCGCGTTTTCAAACATATCCCAGATGTAGTCAACCGCCAAGCGTCTATTTCTCATACCGGTTGAGCCTCAGATAAAATGCGCTCACCGATTCTCGGTTTCAAAGCGGTTTTCATGACCAAATCGACTTTGACGCCCAAGGCATCGCTGAGAAGATTTTCGAGATCGATGAATTGCAACAGTGTAGGCGGCTTTTCAAAAGTGACCAGCAGGTCCAGGTCGCTTTCCTGGCCCGCCTCTTCCCGCACAAAAGAGCCAAAAATTTCCAGTTCGCCCACGCGGTAGCGCGTCCGCAGCATGGGCATGAGCGCGCGCAGCTGAGAACGGATTTGATTCAGGCCAGGGGGCGATCCCGGACTTCGGGGCTTGTCCATGATCGACTCGGACGCGGGGAGTAGAGAAAGAATTGCCAATAAAACGCCTGTTTGGGAGCGATGCGCAAATCCCTCGCCCCTGACCGTCATTCTACCTCTGGCCGTTCACATCGTCAATCCCCGGCCCAAGCCGACGAAACGGCTCAAGGACCTGATGGTCGAGGTTATTCCACCGGCCCCGATAATCGCCTGGCTAAGCGGACTATCAGTCCCGGATGAAGCTCCCGTTTGAGTTGTTGGGTCAAAGGACTGCCGGGGGCCAATTTTTGCAATATTTCGAGGTATTTTTCCGCCACCGTGCGTTGCCCTGTTTTGGCGAAATACATGCCTACAGCCCCAAAGAAGCCCACGACTTCCGTAATGTGAAACAGGTTTCGCTCCGGATATAGCAGTTTCAACTCATACGTATGGTCGAAAATCTCGGGCACCTTGTCATATTCGCCTCGCGCCAGATGGAATTGGGCCATGTTGATGCGTGCAAACAGATAGTCGGGATGCCTGCGCAGGCACTCGCGGGTGACGGCCTCGGCCTCCTCGATCTTGCCCAAACTCGATAAGGCGCTCGTCAGATAGTTGTAGATTTGAGGGATGTTCGGGTATTTTCGTTTCAGCCTCAGTAATTCTGGAACGGCTTCTTGCGGCTTGCGCTGGATTAACTCGAACAACTCGTCAAGTCGATCTCTCACCGCCTTAGGCAAGCGTCTGTAGGCGTCGTCGAATATCGGCTCGAAAGTGACTTTGTATTCGACGGCAATGATCCCCGGCGCATCCGACGCTGCTGAGCGAGGGGGATGCTTGGGCCGCGGCCTGGGCTGCATCTTTTTTGTTCGTTTTCGTTTTTTCGCTTTGCGTTTTGCCATAGCTTGGGATCCGGCTTGGGTGAAACGTGCGTCGGTCTATGTCGGTAAAAACTACCCGCGGTGCGCTTTCCAGAAGCGATGCTCCACCATCATGCACGCATCCATGACCACATCCAGCCCGGCCGCGCGCGCTTTCTCGGCCGCGGCCGCGTGCTTCACGCCTTGTTGCATCCACACATGCCGGGCGCGGATGGTGATGGCCTGGTCCACCACCTCCGGTACATAACGCTTGCGCCGGAAGATGAGCACCGTGTCCACAGGTTCGGGCACGGACGCCAGGTCGGGATACGCTTTCTCGCCCAAGGCCTGGTCCAGGTTCGGGTTCACGGGGATGATGCGATAGCCCTGTTGCTGTAAATAGGCCGGGACATAATACCCCGCGCGATGGCTGCGCGAGGATAGCCCCACCACCGCGATGGTTTTGGTTTCGCTGAGGATGCGTTGAATGGTTTCGGGATCGTTCATGGTGAGTAAGTTATGACTTGAAACTTGAGTGGCTTGAGATGTGAGGCGAAAGCATCGACGCCTCGCCTGGCATGCAAGCAGACGAAGATAGACCATAAGACGAAGATGGACGAAGCAGAACTTGGTCTATATTGGTCCACCTTCGTCTATTTTGGTCAACGTCGGCAAAAGATGTTGTTCGAGTTTCGAATGAGTAATCATTTAAGGCTGAGGTTGAGGAGGCTGACCGCTTATCTTTATCCCGAATGCCCGCGGGCGTCAAGTTATTGGAAGCGCCGCATGAATGTAAGCGCGCACAAAACCTGACACCTGGGCCGCAACGCGGTAGAATAGAGGAAATAGGCAAAAAAATCATTCATTCTCACAAAACTACAAAGGAGATTCGCGATGACAGTCCATCTATATCTCTCACTGATTCCCGAGGCGCTCATCGCATCGATGCTGCCCCCCGAAGAATTCGGCGAATATTACACAGTGGGCGACACGAAAAAGCACAGCGAACAGGCCATGTTCGTGGAACTGGACCCTGATTTCCGGCATCCTTTCTTCCGCATCGATGAGGGCATCGCTCGCTGCGTTCCCCATGCGGATGGCCGTCCCAAGAAATCGGTTTATATCGCCACCTATCGCGTGCTCGAGCACATGCCCATCGAGGATTTCGATACACTCTATCTGGCCACGCGCTTTGGCGAGACTATCGGGCTCAAGCGCAGCTACGATCTGCCTGCTGGAGGCCCGGGGCTATATCTCTATCAAGAAGTCGCGCCCGTGTCGCTGTTGGTTGCCAGCAGCCTGGATCCGGTGAAGTTCCACAGATTCCTGACCCAGGACCCCGACGCCCTGGTCCACTTCCCGGCCATCGCCTTCATCGACCTGAAGCTGGGCGAGCTTGCAACCGATCCCGAGAAGGGCGGTGTGGGCGATCTCCCCTACAGCTTCATCCCCGCTCTGCGCGAGATCCTGACCGATCTGAAGAACAAGACCGTCCACACCAAGGTGGTGGATCGCGTGCACACCACCGAATACCCCTATCGCGTCATCAACAGCGGCATCTACCTGGGCAACACCAACGAACTGGCCTACTTCCCGCTTCCTCCGCAAGAGGAGTTGGAGACCACGTACTATCGCTGGTGGCGCTCGGCCAACCAGTAGGTCTGACGCGGCTCTTTCCATGCACATTTACGACGCAACAACTTACGGCGATCGCTTTTCCGACATCTACGACCAGTGGTATCGGGACTATGATCCCGCGGCCATTGACGCGCTGGCGGAGTTGGCCCGCGGCGGCCCGGCCCTGGAGCTGGGCATCGGCACGGGCCGCTTCGCCCTGCCCTTGCAAGAAAAGGGCGTGATCGTGCACGGCGTCGACGCCTCGGAGAAGATGGTCGCGCGTATGCGGACCAAACCGGGCGGCGAGCGCATCCCCGTGGCCATCGGCAACTTCGCGGATGTGCCGGTCGAGGGCCAATATCCCCTCATTTACATTGTTTTCAACACCATCTTCGCGCTCCTCAGCCAGGATGAGCAGGTGCGATGTTTTCAGAACGTGGCCGCGCACCTCACCCCCGACGGCGTCTTCGTCACCGAAACCTTTGTCCCCGACATGACCCGTTTTCGTAATCACCGACGCATCGATCTCATCGACCTCGATGATGGCTATGTGCGCGTCGATGCGGCCAGGCATGATCCGTTGCGGCAATGGATCTTCAGCAACCAGGTGGTTTGGAGCGAATCGGGCATGCGCTTCTATCCGGTGAAACTGCGATACATCTGGCCATCGGAACTGGACTTGATGGCTCGATTGGCCGGACTACGTCTGGCCGAGCGCTGGGGCGATTGGGACAAACGGCCCTTCACCGCGGAGAGCAAAAAGCATATCTCGCTCTATCGTCCGCTGACCTAACCCGCTCAACCTCAACCTCAACCTTAACCTCCCAGCATCCCAATACCCAATACCCAGTACCCAATATCCAATCCCCCCTACCTCCCTCTTCTCACACGCGCGATCACCCCTGGCGACAACCGACGCGCCAGACGCTCCAACATGGCGGTTTCGGGCACGCGCATCAGGCGTAGCAGCAGGTAATAAACCCCGCCGCCCAACGCGCCCGGAATCAGCACCACCAGCACGCGGGGGATGAGGCCGGCCGTCCCCCAAAGCCCCAGCAAGAACTGGGCGGAAACATACACGGCCACGGCCATGACCGCAGACGCGGCCAGCGCCTGCGCGGCCACTTTGAGCACATCCTGATTGAGTCGACCGCCCCATCGGTAGATGAGATAGGCCATGATCAGCGCGTGCGTGGCCTGTTTGACGCCGTCGGCCAGGGCCAGGCCCAGAAAACTGAGGGGTTTCAGCAACAAAAGCGCGGCCGCCAGATACGCGAACACCGAAACGACGCCCACCAGGGCCGGGGTCAGACTGTTGCCGCGTGCATAATAGGCGAAATTGAGGGGCCAGTCCACGCTTGCGAACACCAGCCCCACCAGATAATAACGCAGGGTCAGGTAAGTCCAGTAAGTGTCGGTTGCTGTGAACGCGCCGTGTTCGGCCAGCAGGCGCACCACCGGCTCGGCCAGCACCCACAACCCCACCGTGGCCGGAATCACCAGCACCAGCACCCCGCGCAGCCCCGCGCCCAGAGTGCGCCGATACGCGTCCCAATTGTGCGCCGCGGCCCAGCGCGAGAGCGAGGGCAACGAGGCCATGGAAATGGCCACGGCCACCAATCCATGCGGAAACTGATAAAGCGTGGTGGCCGTGCTCATGAAAGCGATGCTCGAATCGCCCGTGCCGCTGGCCAGACGACGGTCGATGCCGCCCTGGATCATGCCCACCATAATGGCCAGGAGAATGGGCCAATAGAGGTGAAAGATGCGAATCAGCGCGGGATGGCGAAGCTGGATGCCGGGGCGCAGGCTCATGCCCCGCAGCTCGGGCAAGCGAAAGCTGAGCTGAATGAGACTGCCCGCCAGGATGCCCAGGGCCAGGGAGAAGATGCCGATTTTGTTGTGGAGCAGGGGAACCAGCGCGATGATGCCGAGATTATAGAGCGCGTCGCCAATGGCCACATAGGTGAATCGTTCGCGCGCGAAAAGAACGCCCGCCAGCGCGCCCGCGCTCGCGAACACCCACACGGCCGGCGCGGACACGCGCATGAGCTGCACGGCCACATCCTGATACTCCTGGCCCAGATCGCCGCCGATGAGAAACACGATCTGCGGCGCGAACAACTCGATGACCAGCACCGCGATGGCGGCCAGACCGGAAATCGTGGTCAGCACCACCCCGGCCGCGCGCGCGAACTCGGCCCGTTTCTCCGGCCGCCAATAATCGCTGAGCACCGGAACCAACGCGGCCGAAAGCACGCCCCCCGCCAGCAAGTCGTACAGCATCCGCACCACGAACTCCGAGAGCCGGTAGGCCGAGACCATGCCCGTGGCTCCGAAATAGTGGGGGATGATGATCTCGCGCGCCAGGCCCAGCACGCGGCTGGTGACGCTGGCCGCGCTGAGAATGGCCGCGTTGCGCGCCACCGACGCGCGCGGCTCCTCGGCTTCGACCGCGTTCGCGCCCCCGTCTTCCATCTCTAGCTCATTCATGCATCCTGCTTCCCACCAGACGGCGAGACGATGAGACAATGTCCGAAAGTTCGTCCGGTCGTCCCATCGTCTTATCGTCCGCTTGCAAGCGCCAAATGATGCGCATCATGAGATTGCTTGCCCTCGGCGAATGGCTTCGATGATGTCCGAAGTCGAGCGCGCGGGGACGAGAGCGACATAGGCCACGCGGCCGCCATAGCTTTCGACGACTTCGGCTTCGGGGGGACGCGGGCCGTCGGGCCGGTTCCAGTCTGCGCCCTTTACATAAACATCAGGGCGAATCGCGGCCACCAGCTCGCGGCAATCCTCGCCCTCGAAAACCACCACCGCATCCACGCTGCGCAGGGCCAGCAGCATCTCCGCGCGCTCCTCCTGGGGGATGATGGGGCGACCCGGCCCCTTGCGCAACCGCGTGCTGGCGTCCGAATTCAGGCCGACGATGAGACGGTCGCCCAGCTCGCGCGCGGCCTGCAAATAGCGCACATGGCCGATGTGGAGCAAGTCGAAATGACCGTTGGTGAAGACCACGGTCTCCCCGCGCTCGCGCCAATCCGCCGCCAACCGCGCCGCGGCTGTTGATTCGAGAATGGACGGGGATGCGGCATTATGATATTTGACTGCGGCGTTTCTCATTCGCAAATCGCAACAAGGAGACACAAATAAGGGAAAACACAAATAGGGTTCTAATTTTGAACTGCGGACAATGGACAATTTATCGTCTCATCGTCCATCGTCCTATCGTCTGGCATGCATAGCAACGAACATGTGGCCCCCGAAATAACCTTGGTTTAGATTTTGGCGCAACGAGATTCCGTGTAATCCGCGCTCTACTTTCGAAGCAGGCCGACGGCGGGCTTGCCCGCGGCGGATACGGATGAAAATCGCTTGCGCCGACCAACGT
>JAADII010000057.1 GCA_013151415.1 Chloroflexota bacterium | reverse complement strand
CAATGGTCGGGTCGGAAGCCACTTTCTGCGCAGCCGCCTGACCACCCTCGGCGTTGCACAAGGAGTCCTCGCCGGTCAACTCGATGGGATGGCCCAATAGCTCGCCGCCGCGGTCGTCGATGGCAATCTCGATGCCGCCTTTGGAATCCTCACCCAAGAAGGCCGTCGCACCCGACACCGTGAGCATGTAGGCGATATGAATGGGCTCATCGGGGCCGATCTCCACACAGCCGAGGTCGTCGGTGCATTCGAGCTCGGCCACAGGCGCTTTCGTTGGCTCAGGCGCTTTGGTGGGTTCGGGCGCCTTGGTCGGCTGCGTTTGGGCAGGGGCTTCGGTCGGTGGCGGCGCTTCGGTGGCCTTTTGACCGCCGCAAGCAACCAACACCACGGCCAGCAGCGCCAAGGCGACAATGATTAGCAACTTCGTGTGTTTCATACGCTTCTTCTCCTTACTTAAGAGCGAATGGGTGAATGGTTCGAAGCGATCCTAAAAGGATCGGGAACGCCAAAATCGGCCTCTGCGACGCCTTTGTCGCCGTGCAAGATAGATTGTCAAATCGCCTCCGCTTCCCCCAACTGGCGAACAACAGCCATTGAAGCCGGAAGCAAGTGCCGAAAAGTATAGCGGGTGTTGCCGATTTGTCAAAACGCCCGCCTCATCAAATAGAGAGACGCGCGAAAATCGACGCCGCTCAGGCGTTTGCCGGCGAGGTGAGCGCTTGGTCCGCGGTTATGACTTTTTCCCGGCTTGCTCTTTGAAATGCCTGCACGCGGCGGGCCAACCGTTCGTTTCCCAAAGCCAATATTTTAGCGGCCAGCAACGCCGCGCCGGCGGGGTCTAGAACCAGGCCAGGAGCCACGCCCGAGGGCAAACGAATGGAAGAAAACACATCCGCGCCCCCGAACCGATCCGAATAGGGCGGACAAGCTATCACGGGCGCGCTCACGCGTGCATCCACCGCCCCGCTCAAAGCATTGGAGCGACCAGCCACCGTGATATAAACGCGCGCGCCTCCCCGCTTCTCATATTCGTCGAGCACGGCTATCAGGTGCTCCAATGTTTTGTGGGCTGAAGCCACGCGAATTTCAGCAGGAATGCCAAACGCATCCAAAGCCTTCGCGATCTTGCGCGCGTGGTCCAGATCGGAGGCGGAGCCCATGATGATGGGAACGATCATCTCGCATCCTCCTTTCTCTTGAGTCGCACGGCCCGCCATACGCCCAAATCGGTGAATCCCAAACGACGATAAATGGCGCCGGCCGCAGGATGGTGGTAATAAAGCACAGGACGCAGTCCGTCTTCGAGCAAAGAGCGGCAAAGCGCGACCATAGCAGCACCGGCATATCCTTTGCCGCGATGTTCGGGCGGCGTGTAGACGCCCCCAATCATGGCCATAGTCTTGGTTTCGGCATTGGTGAGCGCCGAGCTGACGATGCCGCCCTCAACTTCGGTGATGAACACGCGACCGTCGCGGAGCGGTCGTTCGACCGCTTTTGGCGTACGCGACATGTTTTCGGCCCGCGCATAAAACTCGCACAGCGCGTCAAAGTCGGCCATTGTGGCCCGCCTCACCGGCCAGGGCCGGCATCGAGGGCGAAAATCCTCGGCATGCAATTCGCAAAGATATTCGGTGAGCACTTCGGTCGCCTGATAGCGCCGAATGAAAGGCAAAAAGCTCTCGATATGTCGAGGATTGTCTTGCAAGCGCGCCGCGCCGGCGGGATGTTCGTCCACAATGCGGCCAAAACCTGCATAGTCACAGTCCTCTCCATCGGCAATGTTCCAGCCATCCATATAACGATTGAGCACGCCATTGAGGCGTCCCTGTTCATCAAAGCTACCCCAAAACTGGCAATAGTCGGTCTCGAGCCCTAAAGTCTCCATATTGCCCAAAAAATATAAATTGAGAGCGGGCCGGCTTCCGCAAAATGCGTAAGCGATGTCGAAATCAGCGTTGGTGAGTAAGCGGATCATGGCGAAGGATCAAAATGACAATGTGGACAGATTGCGGCGGATGCGTTCTTGGGCGGGAAGTTCGGCCGGCTCGAACGTTTCGAGGGTGAGCTTTTCGTAAGCGGCAATGTATCGCGCCGCAACATGCGCGATGAATTTGGGGGGCATTTGCGGAATCGGTCCCTCGCCGCGATAGCCGCGTTGGACAAACCATTTTCGCAAGTATTCTTTATCAAGATTTTCAGGGTCTTTGCCAAAAGTGCGAGCAGGTCCATACGTTTCGGCCAACCAAAAACGGCTGCTATCGGGCGTGTGGATCTCATCGATGAGCGCCAGGTGGCCGTCGATAAGGCCGAATTCATACTTTGTGTCCACCAAAACCAGACCGCCGCGCATGGCCAGACGCCGCCCTCGCTCATATAGGGCCAAAGCCGTTTTTTGCACCTCAGCCCACAAAGCTGGCTCCACCAATCCCTTGGTCACGACCTCATCCGCAGTCAAACGCTCGTCGTGTTGGCCTTTTTCGGCCTTGGTTGTGGGCGTGATGACCGGTTGCGGCAACGGATCATTCTTCTTGAGACCGGGCGGCAAATCCAATCCATAAGGCTTTTCGACCCCTTGATTGTAAAGCGTCCACAGGCTGGTGCCGGTGACGCCGGTGATGTATCCGCGCACAATCACCTCGACGGGCAACGGCTCGGCCTCATGCACCAGCATGACATTGGGATCGGGCGTGGATATAAGATGGTTGGCCACGATGTCGCGCGTTTCCGCAAACCACCAGGCCGCGAGCTGGTTGAGCACCTGGCCTTTGTATGGAATGAGGCCCAGCACGCGATCGAACGCGCTGACGCGATCGGTGGCGATAAGCAGCCGAAACCCGCCCTCCAACCGATACATGTCGCGCACTTTGCCCTGAATTTTTTCGCCGAATCCCTCCAGATCAACGGTCTCTAAGGCGTAAGGAATGGCGGCGATAAGTTCGTCTTGTGTGAGCATAAATGGGGTTTTGTTGGTCTGTTCGATGGTCTGAAAAAAATAGACGAGAGACCATGGACGATAAGGCGAGGGGCCCAGAATCATCTATGGTCTCATCGTCCTCTCGTTTCATTAGTCTCTTTCATCAAGCATTGACGGGCCCGCGGCCCGCGACGTCTATTTGCAAAATGGCGGATTCATAATAAAATGACAGCGTGAAAGGTGTCAAGTCGTCGTAAGAGCGCCCCTCGGAGTTTGCCCCATGATCATGCATCACATCGTCGTCGGCATGTTGCAAGTTAATTGTTTTTTGCTTCACGCACCTGATAGCAACGAAGCTTATCTCATTGATCCGGGTGATAACGCGCCCGCGATATTGCGTCTTATCGAGCGCGTGGGCGCTAAAGTGACGCGCATTATCAACACCCATGCCCATTTCGATCATGTATTGGCCGCGCCCGAGGTGAAGGCCGCCACCGGAGCCGGTTTTTATTTGCACGAGGCCGAATTGCCGGTGTTGGGTTGGGCGGCCGAGGCCGCAGCTTCGTGGTTGGGCCTGAAGTGGGGGCCGCCGCCCACAGTGGATGGTTATCTGAATGCTGGAGACGAGTTGCGTTTGGGTGCAGGCGTTCTCGAAATCCGTCATGTTCCCGGGCATTCTCCCGGCTCGGTCATCTTCGTGGATCATGCAGGTCGCCGCGCCTGGGTGGGCGATACAGTGTTCGCGGGCGGCATTGGTCGCACCGATTTTCCCGGATGCAGTTATCCGCAACTTATCGCGGCCATTCGTTCTCAGATATTGAGTCTGCCCGACGATTACGCGCTCTATCCGGGCCACGGCCCGTTCACCACGGTCGGCCGCGAACGCCGCACGAATCCGTTTCTGGCAGGCGAGCTGCAAACTTAGAGTCTGAACCATCCATGATAAATCCCATCCATGCTTTAGAACCCCTCATTCTTCCCAAGCACATTTATCAGGCCATCATCGAACATGCGCGCGAGGGCAAACCCGAGGAAGTGTGCGGTTTGCTGCGCGGGCGAGAAAACGAGGTCATCGATATTCATCGCGCGCAAAACGTCGCGCCGCATCGCATCATGGATTATGAGGTCGATCCCCTGGCCTTGCTGAAGCAGTTCGATTGGGAGGATGAGGGCGACGAACTCATCGCCATCTACCATAGCCATCCCCAAGACCCGGCCTATCCCTCCGCGTCGGACGCGATCAACGCGCACTACCCGGACGCGGTGTATATCATCTGCTCGCTGCAAGATGATGACCAACCGGTTTTGCGCGGGTTCCATATGCGCGAGGCCGAGGGGTCGTTCGATTTGGAAGTCGCGCGACGAGAACTGAGCTTCTACGAGACGCGACCGGGCCGCTGGGCGACTTATATCGCTGAAGACGAGCCCACGCCGCCCTCTCTGGCCGGACTGACGCGCAAGCCAGGGCAGGCGCTATATATTGTTTACGAGCATGAAGAGGATGGCCAAGCTTTCGCCCGCGCGGTGACGGTGGAAGAACGCCCATTGGAAACGAAAACATAGAGCAGAATTCACGCTCGTCTCCTGCTTTTCCTCAGCGTTCTTCGCGTTTCGACGACGACATTCTCTCGCCGAGCCATCATTGAACTTGCCAAAATATGCCAAGATGCGTATAATTATGTCAGGTTGACGCAAACGACGCCTCGTGAGTCGACCCATCTGACATGGGGATGAAAGGTTTCGACGGGGCAGAGTTCGTTTGCGGACGGCAAGCCGAGGCGCCTGACCTCGTTAAAACGGGCAAACACACAAGTGCCAAGAACACTGGCAACGCCTTCAACTTCGGGTTCGCCCGCAGCGCGGCTCCTGTCGCCGTTGCGGCCTAAAGCCCGAAGCCGATAAGGCAAAACGGCTCCTTCATCGGAGCCGCGGCCCTGAGAACGGGTCCTGGCAGCGTTCTCAGACCGCCGTCATAGACTGCAAGGTGCGATCCGGCCCATGCCGATAAGCCGGGTCTAAGACCATCGGCTAGCCCGCACCACGGATGGGGCCTCTACCGTCCGGCGGGCGAAACCAGCAGTAGAGGCTAAGCTTGTAGAAGTCCGTAGGCGACTGTCCCGGACCGGGGTTCGATTCCCCGCATCTCCACCTGACGCATGGCCCGGCGGTTTACCGTCGGGTCATTTTTTGCGCTCCTCTTCTCCCGCGTCATGTTAATGACGAGTCTGTATCAATTTAGTCGGTGCGTGGCGGGTGCGTTGCACTTCGGCAAGTGCGACGCACCTTAATCGGCGAGATGTTCATCCTTAACCGACCAAGCGGATACAGTGCCATGAATGACATCCATTTGGCGTCTCGCGATATTTTCCGGTACACTTAGAGAAAGCCCCGTCACAAAGGACACAGAGAGCACGAAGAAAAACGAGACAGGGATTTCAGAGCATTTTGCTCTATGAACTCGCCTAATTCTCCTTTGCATCCGTCGCGCCATCGTGGCGAACACTCTTTTTTCAGTGGAGCCAAAGTTGTTTCGCAGCACACCCGACACCCACCACCTGACACCTGGCGCCTGACACCCAACCGTGAACATCTTAGCCGAAAAAACCATTTTACTGGGCGTGACGGGCGGCATCGCCGCCTATAAAACGGTGGATTTGTGCTCGAAGCTGACGCAGGCGGGCGCAAATGTGCGCGTGCTCATGACCCAATCCGCGCAAAAGTTCGTCACCGCGCTCACCTTTGGCGCGATTAGTGGTCATGCGGCCATTACGGACCTGTGGCAGCTTTATGAGGGTGAGAAAATCGGACATGTGACGCTGGCCCACGAGGCGGACCTCTTGGTCATCGCGCCGCTGACCGCGCACACCATGGCGCGCATGGCTCAGGGCTTGGCCAACGATCCCATCACGGCCACTTATTTGAGCGCGACCGCGCCGCTGCTGGTGGCGCCGGCCATGGAAACCCACATGTGGGAGCACCCGGCCACCCAGGCGAACTTGAAGATTTTGAAGGAGCGGGGCGCTGTGGTCATCGGGCCGGAAAGCGGCCGACTGGCCTCGGGCGCGAGCGGCATGGGCCGCATGGCCGAGCCTGCGACGATTCTCGAATATTGCCGCATCCTGCTCGCGCGCGAGGGGCCTCTTTCAGGTCTGCGCATCACCATCACATCGGGCGGCACCCGCGAGTGGGTGGATCCGGTGCGCTTTATGGGCAATCGCGCCAGCGGCAAGATGGGCGTGGCCCTGGCCCGCGTCGCGCGCGACCTGGGCGCGCAGGTCACCCTCATTCATGCGGCCATGAGCGTGCCCCCGCCCATTGGCGTCAATCTGGTGGAGGCCATTCGCGCGGAGGACATGCTGCACGCGGTGCTCGACCATCTGCCCGAAACCGATGTGCTCATCAGCGCTGCGGCCATCGCGGATTTTCGCCCCAAGGTCACGCACGAGGCCAAGCTGAAGAAAGAAGCCGGAACCAAGATCGAATTGGAGCGCACGCCAGATGTGCTGAAGGCCGTGGGCGAGCGTCGTAAGGAGATCGGAAAACCCTTGCTGGTGGTGGGCTTCGCGGCCGAAACCACCGACTTGCTGGCCAACGCGCGGCGCAAGATGGCCCGGAAGAACCTGGAAATGATCGTGCTCAACGATGTGACGGCCAAGGACGCGGGTTTTGGCGTGGATACGAACCGCGTGACCATCCTCACGCGCGACGGCGCGGCCGAAGCCCTGCCGTTGATGGACAAAGAGGACGTGGCCTTTCAGATACTCCATCGCGTGCGCGGTCTGCTGGGCGCGGCCAGTATTGGCTGGTCACCGGGAAAGGGGAGCGTGTTGCCGTAACTGAATGTGGTAACGTAAAGACGCGAAGGCGCAGAGCGCGCGCAGCGTCTTTTTCCCTCTGCGTCTCCGC
>JAADII010000121.1 GCA_013151415.1 Chloroflexota bacterium | reverse complement strand
GGTGGCTGGATGATTCCGAGAAAGGAAGCAAACCCTACCAGCTGCCGGACGGCGCTATCATCCCGGCGCGCAGTTTCTTGCTCTTCTTCCGGCGCCAAACCGGCGTCGCACTCAACAACAACAATGACGCCGCTCGCTTGTTGGCCCCCGATGGCGTCACCGAAATCGACCGCTGGGATTATAACCACAGCCAGGCCGACATCCCTTGGTCGAGAACCATCGACGGCGCGGGCGAATGGACCGAGGATTTCCCGCCCAGCCCAGGCCAACCCAACCAGCCTCCTCCACCTACAGCCACGCCAACCGTCACCCCCACTCCCTGGCCTACGCCCTCGCGAGGCGCCATCAAGCTCAACGAAATCCTTCCCGCGCCCAAAAATATGGATTGGAACGACGACGGTCAGGCCGGAGCTAATGATGAATGGATAGAAATTTATAACAGCGGAGATTACGCAACCGATCTGGCGGGTTGGCGATTGCAAAAGGGCAGGGTTGGTCCGGCCAGCGCGCCAGAAGGTTTGGTTTATGAATTCCCTGTGCACACGCTCATTCCTGCGCGCGGCTTTCTTGTCGTTTTCCAGAGTCAAAGCAAGCTTTTTCTACCCAACCGCCGCGGCGCATTGCTATTAACGCGACCCGACGGCCGCATTGTCGATAGCGTCACGTGGCAAAAATCACCAGGATATGATCGCTCAATCGGCCGCTATCCCGACGGCGCCGGACCCTGGCGCGTGATGGAGCCCAGCATGGGAGCGCCAAACCGCTTCCCTTCGACGCCAACTCCCGCGCCCGCTCCTCCACAGCCGCCCACTGCACCCTCAGACCCTGGCCTGGGAGTGGGCGTCGAGCCCATCGAGCGCATAAACGCCCTGGCCATTGATACGCGCATGACCGTGGAAGGACGAGTGACCGCGCCTCCGGGATTGTTCGGTTCTCGCGTGGCTTATATCGAAGACGAAACCGGAGGCGTCAAGCTCTATTTACGGCGAGGCGAATTTCCTGCATTGAAGCTGGGCGACCGCGTGCGCGCCACGGGCTACATTCATGAGTTTCGCGGTCAGCGCGAATTGACGCTTCCCAACCCGCGTTGGTTCATTCATCTTGGTTCGGGTGCGCGGCCACGTCCCCGATTCGTCCCCACAGGTCGTTTGGATATGTCCTGGGTGGGGCGTCTTGTGTTGACATCCGGCCAGGTGACAGGTTTTCGGCGAAACAGCTTTTGGTTGGATGACGGCAGCGGCTCCGTGAGGATCATGGTGGACGCGAAACTGCCCTGGAAACGACCGTTTTTCGAGCGCGGCGAACATTGGGCCGTTATTGGCGTAGTGAGTCGCTGGAACGATGAAATTCGCATTCTGCCCCGCTACTCCACCGACATCATGCGAGCGCCGGATAGACTACCATTAAGCGGCGCGGCGCGTGGTGAACAAACACGCGAGCATGAGGTCGAGCATCCCTGAGCGCCGCGTTCACCATTCATCCATTGCATCAAGCGGTGCAAATACCTGAGAAGACGAAGCGCCGATCTTGTTGGCCAGCACTTCGGCCATGGGTTTGAAATCAAATTGATCGAGCAAGATCTTGAGACGACGCCACATGGGCTTGCCAATATTATGATAGGTAATGAAACGGTCTCGTAGAGAAAGGGGCAGCCGAGGGGTTTCTGTATCCAATTCCCAGGGATGGAGATAGATGACGATAGGGCCGCGTTCGACCGCGGCGTGCAACCCGCGCAGGATAAGCGGCATGGGCAAGACGCGTAGATAAAACCCGCCACATACAGGAATGGTCAACGGACCAATTCGCCAGGCTGTCATGGGCCATTCCCAGATCGGCGCGGCCGGATCTTCATCCACCATGTTGGCCGCGGGCCGATACGGCGCGGCCGGGCAGCCTGCAACCCCATATAAGGGCGTGCGGATGGGAAACACGCTCGAGTCGTATCGATAACCGTGTCGGGCGAGGACGGCCAACGCCCAGACCGTGTCGGGCGATAAACTAAAGGTGGGCGCGCGAAAGCCCACAGGCGTTATGTTTGGAACATGGCGTCGCAACGCAGCCCTAAACAGGGAAAGCTCGGCGTTAAATGTGGCCTCATCCAAATCCCATAGGGGCCGGTGCGTGTATCCATGGCAGCCAATTTCATGACCCTCGGCCGCGATGCGCCGCACCAAAGCCGGGTATTCATCAATAATCTCGCCCACGATAAAGAACGTGGCCCGCACCTTGCGCTCGAGTAAAAGATCGAGCAAGGGTAAAGTGGCGGGCAACACGCGATCATCGGCTTTGCTCCGGTCCACGCGACGACGGAGCAATTCTGCATGCCAATAAGATTCGAGATCAATGGAGAGCGCGGCCTGGGGCACGCTTCGGAGATAACCGCTCATGAGAAAGAGGGAACCGCGCGGCGATGCGCGCCGGCATGGGTGCGATAACGAAAATAGACGATGGCGATGGAAAGTGTCATTTTAGCAATATAATACACCGATTTAAGGCTGCTATGCATAGAGCGCCCCGATATGCGTTCGTGCATGGTGACAGGCGTCTCCTGAACGCGAAATCCGGCAAAGTGTAGCATGATCAAGGTGTCGGCGTCGGGATAATCGCTAGGATAATTCTCCTCAGCGAAAAACGCCATCACCTCGCCCGTCATGGCCTGAAAACCGGATGTGGCGTCGGTGACGGGGCGGCCAGTGATGAGGCGAACGATCCAGGCGAAAAACTTCATGCCCACGCGACGCACCCATGATGCTTCGTAAGTCATCTCGCCGGTGAAGCGAGAGCCGACAACGACATCGCACTCGCCGCGCTGCACAGGCGCCAACAAGTTGGGAATGCAGGCCGGATCATGCTGTCCATCCGCGTCCATCATCACCCCATAATCATACCCGTGTTGGGCGGCGTAACGAAAACCGGTCTGGACTGCGCCTCCGTAACCCAAATTATTGGGCAATGAAAGCACCCGCGCGCCCAACCGTCGCGCCACCTGGGCGGTGCGGTCGCTGGAATGATCATCAACCACAAGAATATCCGCCAGGGGCGCGACCTGACGCACTCTCGGCAATACGTGCGGCAGGTTTTTGGCCTCGTTATAGGCGGGGATGATGATGAGAACAGACATAACGCGATACTGAACAAAGCATGTCACATAAAACTGCGAGAAACGAAATCGACCTTGAAGCTGCGCTTATCCATCGTTTACTGTTTTTTGCGGCAATGTGGTGAAATTAAGATCGCCTACATCGGTGGGCTGAAGATGCTTGGAAATGGTGAAAATGAACGTCGCGCCCTGGCCCGATTCGCTTTCCACCCAGATGCGGCCATGATGATGCTCGACAATATGGCGACAAATGGTTAGCCCCAAGCCCGTGCCCTTATAAAGACGATTGGCCCCGCCATCCACTTGATAGAAGCGGTCGAACACCCGCTCCATCTCATCGGGCGCAATGCCTATGCCTGTGTCGCTTACGCTGATCTCCACTTCATCGTCTCGCTCCACGGCGGAGATGGTGACAGACCCGCCCGCTGGCGTGAATTTGATGGCGTTGTCCACGAGATTGGTCACCACCTGCTCCAATCGCCAAGGATCGGCCAAGATGGTGGACATCTCATCGGGCACGCGATTGATGAGCGCGACTTCGGCTGTTTCGGCCAAAGGAGACAGCTTATCCACCACGGCCTCGGCCACCACGGGCACATCCACCGGCTGCAAACGCAATGTCACGCGCCCCGATTCCAATCTCGAAAACTCGAGGAGGTCGTCGATCATGCGTTGAAGATGGTCGGTTTGTTGTTTCACGGTTTCCAGAAAATCGCGCTGGATTTCGGTCACGGGCCCGGTTCGCCCCATGAGAATGATATCCACAAAGCCCTTGATAGAATGCAACGGCGTCTTCAATTCATGCGAAACCACGGAAAGGAAATTGGATTTCATGCGCTCCAGCTCTTTTTGGCCGGTAATGTCTCGTAGAACCGCCGCGATGCCTTGAAGCGATTCGCCTGCAAATAGGGGCGTGGCCAGCGCCTGATACACCGCCTCTCTGCCGCTGCGCGAGCGGGTGAGAGTTAATTCACGGGCCTGAGCTTCATGAGGCGATTGCCGCATGGCTTCGAGGAGGGCGAGAAAATCATCGTTATGCACAAACATGTGCAAGGGCAAACCGCCAGGCGGCGGCGCATCGAGCGAAAAAATGGAAGCAGCAGCCGGATTCATAAGCACCAAATTCAAATCGATGTCCACAACCACAACGCCATCGCCGATCCCGGCCAAAATGGCTTCGAGTTCGCGACTTTTATCAGCCACTGTTTGATAAAGGCGGGCGTTTTCCACGGCTGCGGCCGCAAAATAGGAGAACGAATCCAACAATTGCCGCTGACGTTCGCTATCGAAATCGGGTCGCGAATCGGCCAAATAGAGCGCGCCAATGGGATGACCTCGCAACACCAAAGGCAAACACAAGAACTGATCCATACGCCACAACGAGCGCAGCTGTTCAAAGCCCAGCCGTTCCCCTTCCGCATCCGAAATGACGCTCCCCACGCGCAATCGTTTTTGCGCTTCTGCATCAAGATCGAGCTTGAAATCAGAAATGCGTTCGGCCTCGGGGCCTGATGCGGCCACCCCGCGTAAACGACCATCGGCATCGAGCAAGGCAATGGCCGCGTAACGCGCCTGAGAAAGCGCGGCCAGACGGTCGACCAACACTTGCAATGTTTGAGGAAGATCGAGCGTGGCGGCCAGCTCGCGAGCAACTTCTTGCAAAGAACGCAATTGCAGAACGCGATCACCCAGGTCTGCGGCTGTGCGTTGCAAACGACCGGTTTGCGCGTCCAACGCGGCCTCGCGCGTGGCCAACCTATCCTTTAATGCTTGCTCTCGACGCAGCGCCTGGTGCCATTGGTCCGCGGCTACAGCCACAGCAATGGCCATCGCAAATAATATGACATAACGAGCCAGGAACAAAGGCTCGCTCAAAAAAGCGAATGAGCCGCCCTGCAACCAAAGCGCAACCACATAAAAAAGCCCGCTGCCAAACGCGCCCACCCAGGCAAGATAAGGCCAGGGCGAATAAAACGCGGGAAAAAGCGCCTGAAAAGCCAACAAAGGCCAATACGGTGAAATGAGGCCGCCGGAAACATGAATGAGGACCAAAATCAACCCTACATCCAACCCATAATTGGCCACATGGATAACCGTTGAAATCGAAGGGAATTGGCGCAAAGCCAAGAACGCCGCGGCCGAAAGCATTGCATAACCCAACCATGCCAACAATAATGTTTCCCAGACGCGTACGCCCGCCAGCCATAACCCCACAGGAAACACCAGTAGGAGCATGGCTTTATGAAGCAATAGCAACGGATGAAAATGAGTGCGCATTAACGATAAGGCGTAGGCGTGGGTTCAATGGTGGGAACGGGAGGTGATGTGGCGGTCGGGGGCCGGGGCGTGGGCTGAAGCGAAACAGGCGAGGTGGGAGAGGGCGAAACCGCAATCGATGTTGTGGGCGTGACAGTAGGGAAAAGAAGAAGGCGGAAACGCGGCGTGGGGGTGAGAGTGGGAGTGGAAGTGAACGTGGGCGTGGGGGTGAGGGTGGGCGTGAACGTGGGCGTGGGCGTGAACGTGTATGTTGGCGTGGGCGTAGACGTTGGGGTGGGAGTTGGCGTGCGCGTGGGCGTGGGCGTTAGGGTGGGGGTGGCCGATGGCGTGGGCGTGGGCGTAGGGTTCAGCGGCGTTTGCCGCAACCACCAAAGATCGAAACCCGTGGCTGCATAAAGTCGTTCGCGCTGACCAATGGGCTGAAACAAGGCGCGAATCGGGCTTGCCGCGGGACTCTCCACTCGTCGCCAACTTGCGCCCCAGTCATCGCTCAGCCATATGCGGCCCGCGAAATCACCAAGGTAAAGTCGTTGCCACACCAATGGGTCTACGGCCAGCGCGGTCACGGTTTGCTCGGTGGGAATGGCCAGACGTTTCCAGGCTGCTTCTCCTTCCGTCCACCGCCACACGTCTTTATCGGCGACCAAATAGATGCTCTCCGGCCCGCCGCGACCGGCAAGCAACACCCATTGAGGTGAAGCATTGAAGGGCAAGGAGTCAAATCGCCATTTTTCTTCTTCGGTCCATCGACCTAGCCAGCCCGGCCCTGCGGCCCACAACCCATCCCCTTGGGTGGTCGTCACCTGAGCCGGAGCAAAGGTGGTTTCCCAAGTGGCGCCGCCATCGATGCTGAGAGTGAGAGATCGAGACCCGGCCAGCAGAATGATATCTTGTTCCGCCGTCGATTGCACGGCCAAATGAAGGGGGCTGAAATCGATGGGATGAAAAAGCAGCTCAAAAGTTTGTCCGCTATCAAGTGATCGGTAAAGCGCCTGATCCTCCTCTGGCCCTGCCAGCGCATACAATCGACGTTCGCCACCGGGTTTCAAATCGTGTAGGAGCAAGCGCGACATCGGGCCAAGAGGCAAGCCTAAACCCACCTTTGCCCAGGTTGAACCGCCATCAATGCTGCGCCACAATCCGGCATCGGACCAGCGATAAAGGGTGAACAAACCCTGATCGCTGGCGTAAATAACGCGACGCGGCGCGCCCAAGTGAGCGCCGGTGGCCTGCCATACGGATCTGACGCCAACTTCGCTTCGCGTCCCGAGGACAATCGGTAAAAGGAAAGCCATTGCGCCGACGATCCACAGTGACCAGCGACTACCGAAACGCGGGCGAGAAGAGAGGGAGGCATCGGCCAACATGGTTAGCGGTAGGGCGTGGGTGTGGGCGTGGGTGGCGGCGGCGGAGGCGTGGGCGTGGGCGGCGGCGGAGGAGGCGTGGGCGTGGGCGGCGGCGAAGTGGGCGTGTGGGTGGGGGT
>JAADII010000071.1:1350-31280 GCA_013151415.1 Chloroflexota bacterium | reverse complement strand
TGAAGCGTACGAGCGTTTTGGCGAGATCGAAATCGTGCAAAAATCCGATTCGATTGTCATCCGGCCGCGTTCTCGAACATCGGAACAAGTCATTCAAGCGTTGCAACAGACCGGATTATTGCTAAACAGGGAAGAATTGCCACGGCCAGAGCAATCAATTTCTCCTGAAGAACGCCGTGAACTAGCCCGGAAATTTGGCGTAGGCCGGCCGCTTTCCGAGCTCATCATCGAAGAGCGCGCAGAAAGATGGTGAAGGTCTACTATCTCGACACAAGCGCTTTGGTCAAGCAATACGTCGATAAGAATGGAGCGTTCGTTAGTGCAAGCGGGCTTCGAGGGGCTTACTTTTCTTTGCGCGGACCATCGTTTGCTCGACGCGGCGCAAGCAGAAGGTCTGCGAATTGCCGATCCAAATCAACAGGAGTAAGTTTGTAAATCAAGCGTTCAAATATTGCACGTTTGGCTTAAGACCCAGCTCGTTGATGAGCGCGTTGAGTTCGTCGTCCGTCAGGGGTCGGTTCTTGCCCGCGTAAGCCGTGAGCGCGGCTTCCATCAGATTCGTGCCAAAAGAGCGGCCCTCATAACGCGGGGTAGTGGTGATGAGCCAGCGCAACCCGCGTTCTCGCAAAAGCTCCACATCGCGTTCGGTGGTCGTGTTGGTGACGATGGTCTTGCCGCTCAGGTCGTCGGGCATGTGCTTGCGAATGTAGAGAAAATCTCCCGCGATCAGATCGGCCTGATTCCAGTATTTTTCGTATTTGGGTTCGATGGTTTCCTGTTGCTCGCCTGTGGGATAGAGCCAGGAGATGGGAAATGTGCGCGCGACCACGGGCACAATCAGTCGGGCCAGCCAGCCCAACTGCTTCAGGCTTGTGATCGGAATGGGCAGACCCAGAGCGAACATGAGATCGCCGAACACGACTTCATCGGAAACCTCGTCTACGGCCAGGGCCATGCCGTAACGATCCACGCCCAATGTCATGAACGCGCGACGAAAATGAGGGATGCCGCCCAATTCGGCCGCGGCCAGCTCGAACACCCGCCGCTCCAGAGTATGCTTCAGGCCCCGGCCATCCACCACGGGCGTCATTTTCACATCCCGCACCAGATTCAGGCCCGCGCGCAGAGGGTATTCGCGCTCACCCACGCGCAGGTAAAGCTCGACGCCGCCCACGCCCAACGCATCCACCAGGCCGTCCAGCTCGGCGAACAACTCGCGGGCGCGCTGTTCGTCGCCATCCACGCCCATGCGCTCGGCCTGGATGGTTTGATCTCCCAGTTGAATAACCACTTGTTTGTCGCGGGTCTTGCTACCCAGGCTGACGCTGACCGCGCGTTTCATAAAGCCTCCATAAATAGACGATGGAATAAAGGAAAAATAAGGACGAAAGAGGGAGGGATAATCTTTAGACGCTCGCTTATGATACCGCAAGATGGCCCAATTGCAGAACCGCTATCATCGTCCTTGCGTCCATCGTCTATTTTCAAAGCAGGCTTCACGGGCGACCGCCCGCCGACACCCATGAAAGGGAGGGACGATGGGACCATAGGACGATGAGACCATGGCCGAACCTAACCCCATCGTCCTATCGTCTTATGGTCTTATCGTCTATTTTCAAAGCAATCTGGCGAGACTGTCGCATATTCGAGGGGTCTGTCGCGCGTCCTTGCTTGCGCGGTCGGCGACGCGACGCGTATAATCCAGGCAACGCCTGATTGGGACATTGCGTGGGGTGACCAAGGTGATAGATCACGCGATTATCATCCCATCATCCGTCCCCCAACGCAGCGCTCCGCCTCTTTCGGATCTCTTTGTTCGGTTTGCTCTTTGCTCATCTATGATTCCCCACAAGCTTCGCCTAAAGAACTTCCTTAGCTACCGCGATGGTCTTGAGCCGTTGGACTTTCGCGGCATGCATCTCGCATGTTTGGTGGGACAAAACGGGCACGGCAAATCCGCTTTACTCGACGCGGTGACATGGGCCTTGTGGGGCAAAGCTCGCGGCAGCTCGGATGATGATCTCATGCACGCGGGTGAGAGCGAGATGGAAGTGGAGTTCGAATTTGCTTTGGCCGAAACGCGGTACAATGTGGTGCGCAAACGCTTGAAGCGAGGCAAAACCGGTCGTTCGATGTTGGAATTTGCCGTTTGGGATGAAACGCGAGAGGGCTGGACGCCTTTAACCGAATCTACTATTCGAGCCACGCAAGCGCGCATCAATCGCGTCTTGCGCATGGATTACGAAACGTTCGTTCATTCGGCTTTTCTCAAACAGGGCGAGGCCGATGCATTCACCCGCAAAACCCCGCGCGAACGAAAGGACATTCTCGCCCGAATTCTCAACCTCGCCGAATACGATGCCTATGCAGAGCGCGCCAAAGAACGCGCCAAGGAAATGAAAGCACAGGCGCAGGTTTTAGAAGAGGGCCTGCGCCAAATCGAGGAGGAACTGGCGCGCAAGTCCGAGTACGAAGAACAGGTTCGGTCGGCCACCGTGGCCGAAACCCAAGCGCGTCTCGCAATGGAAAAGGCCGAAAACGAACTCACCGCGGCTCGGTCGGAAGTTCAGGCCCTTGAAGCCAAGTTGACCGCACAAGAGGAATTGGCCGCCCGACTCGAAGAGGATTTACGCGACCACGAACAGACTAAATCGCAATGGGACGCGGCGCAAAGACGGTTGCAGCAGATCGAAACGCGCTTGGAGGAACGTGAAATTGTCGAGAGCCAGTATCAGGCGCTCCAAACCGCGCGCGCGGAAGAAGCGCGTTGGAGCAAGGCCTTGCAGGGCCGTCGTCCTCTGGAAAACCAGCTGCGTCGCTTGCAACAGGAAATCGCGGACGCGGAGCATGAAATCCGACGACAACTGGCCCTGGCCGAACGCGATCTCGCCGAGGCGGAGAAACGCGCGTCCACGTTGGATGCGTTTACGGCGAAAGCTGAAGAAACGCGGCGCCTGTTGGCCGAAATGGAGGCGTTACAAAGCGAGAATCAGGTCCGGCAAGAGCGGTTATCGGTCGTGCGCTTGGAAATCGAGCATTGGCAGCGTGAGAAAACCAGGATCAAGGAAGAGGGCAAAGCTCTGCGCGGGCGGCTGGACATGCTGCGCAGCGGAGAGACCGAACATTGTCCGGTGTGCAAAAAACCCTTGGGCGCGGACGGTCGCGAACACTTGGAGGTCGAATACGAAAGCCAACTGGCCGAACTGCGCGAACATTTGCGGGCCGCGAGCGCCAAGCTTAAGGAGCTTGAGCAGGAAGAGCAGACATTGCTCCAAACGCTACAAGTTGACAGAAAGCATTTGCAACGGCTCAAATCCCTGCAACGCCAGGAAGCCGAAATCGAACACGCTCTAAAGGATGCCAAAGAGGCCGCCGAAAGACTCCCCGAATTGAGAAGGAGTGTTGGAAATCTGAAACAGCGGCTGGAACAAGGCGATTTCGCCTCGGAAGTCCGTGTTCGACTATACGAAATCGAGCAAAAATTAACCGAACTCGTCTATGATGAGACTGCTCATGAGCAAGCCAGAGCCACTGTCTCCGATCTTCAACACATGGAAAAGGCCTACTTTGCCTTGCAGGAGGCGTTGCAACAAGTCGATTCCGCTCGAGACCATGTCCGGCAACTGAAAACGCGCTGGGAACAAGAGGAAGCGCGATTGGCCGACGATCGCGAGCGACTACGCTTGTTGGAGGAGGAAACGGCCCGATTACCGTCCGTCCGCATTAAACTACGCGAAAAGCAGGAGGAGCACGAACGCGCGCGGCAGAGTTGGGAGCAGGCCCATAGCGCGCTGATCGCCGCAAAACAACGTCTTCAGGCCTGTGAAACCCTTGAAAACACCCGCAAGGAGCGTCTCGCGGCCATGACCAAAGTCAAAACACAACTGGCGCGCTACCAGTATCTGCAAGAGGCTTTCGGCCCCAAGGGCGTCCAGGCCATGATCATCGAAGCCGCTTTGCCTGAGCTGGAAACCGAGGCCAATCGGCTCCTGGCCCGTCTTTCAGACGGACGCATGAACGTGCGCCTGGAAACCCAACGCGAGCTCAAGAGCGGAGGCGTGCGCGAAACCCTGGATATCATTATCTCAGATGAACTGGGTTCGCGACCCTATGAATTATACTCCGGCGGAGAAGCCTTCCGCGCCAATCTGGCCCTTCGCATCGCGCTTAGCCGTCTGTTGGCCCGACGCGCGGGCGCGGCCCTGCAAACATTGTTCATCGACGAGGGTTTTGGCACCCAAGACGCGCAGGGTCGCGAAAACCTGGTCGAAGCCATTCACATGATCAAGGATGAATTCGCGCTCCTTCTCGTCATCACCCATATTGACGAGCTCAAGGAGCACTTCCCTGTGCGAATTCAGGTGGTGAAAGAGGATGGGGTGGGATCGCGATATTGGGTGAACTGAGTTTCTTCATGGACCACGAAACGCGACGTCTCTGGGCGAATCCCAGCTAAAATAGGGTGTAGATAAACGGCCCCACGGCCGTGGTTTGGCCTAACAGGGCGATAAGCGCAACGAAAACCAGGATCACCATCATGGGGATCATCCAATACAACTTCTGGCGCCACAAAAATCCAAACAGTTCTCCGAGAATGCCAAGACGACGTTGTAATCGCATAAGAGGAGCTCCTGAGAGGGGGCGTCGAAAATCAAAGATCGAGATGGATGGCTCGCTCACCCTCTGGTGAGGGCGGTTGGGAATGGTCAATCTTTAAGTCGCTTCTTTGCTGACCAAGTAGTTTCCCAACGCGAGGAGGTCGATGCCGCTGTTGCGAAATGTGTTGAGCGCATTGGCCGGCGAGTTGACAATGGGTTCGCCGCGAAGGTTGAAGCTGGTGTTGAGCACTATCGGCACGCCGGTCGCCTGACCAAATGCATCCACAATGTCATAATAGCGCGGATTCCATTGGCGACGAATGGTTTGCAGACGTCCGGTGCCGCCAATATGAGTGGTCGCGGGCGCGACCTCGCGTTTATCCTCTCGCACAGGCGCAACCACGAGCATGAAGCGAGGAAGATATGCTTGCTCAGGTCGGTCGATCACGAAATAATCCGCGGCCGCGCTTTCCAAAACCACTGGAGCGAACGGCCGAAACGGCTCGCGGAACTTGATCTTGGTGTTGACGATGTCCTTCATTTCTGCGCGGCGCGGGTCGGCGAGAATGGAACGATTGCCCAACGCGCGCGGCCCCCACTCGCTACGTCCTTGATAGAGGCTAACCACTCGTCCTTGCACCAACGCGTCCGTTATCCTCTCAACTAACCGTTCTTCATCGGCCACATATTCAAAAGGCGCGCCCGCGTCTTGCAGTGCGCGACGGATCTGCTCATCATCAAACGCTTCGCCCCAATAGGCGTGTTCCATCACAAATCGCCGCGGTTGGCCAAGTAACGCGTGGTGAGCGTATAGAGCGGCGCCCAAAGCGCCGCCCGCGTCACCCGCGGCAGGCTGTATGTAGACTCGCCTAAACGGGCCTTCGCGCAAAATACGACCATTGGCCACCGAATTAAGGGCCACGCCTCCGGCCATGCACAAATTTTCGCAGCCGGTCATCTCATGGGCGCGACGCGCCAGACGCAGGATGACCTCTTCGGTGGTGCGCTGAATGCTGGCGGCAATATCGGCATAGTGCTGATTGCGGCGCGCTTGCGCTTCGTCCCAACCGGGAAAATCGCGTTGCGGATGACTGGTGAATGTATAGAAATCGGATTCAGGAGGACGCGGCGCGCCAAAAAGTTCGACAAATTTGTCGCTAAAAGTGCGGGTGGCCGAACGATGAAAATCAAAATAATCCATGTTCAGCCGGAAAGAGCCGTCATCGTAGAGTTGCACCACCTGAGCGACTTTGTCCAGATAACGCGGTTCGCCATACGGGGCCATGCCCATCACTTTGTATTCGCCACTGTTGACGCGAAAACCCAAGAACGCGGTGAAAGCCGAATAGAGCAAGCCCAAAGAATGCGGAAACCGCAGCTCTTGTAAAAGATCGATGCGATTGTCGCCCTTGCCATCCCAGGTCGCGACGCCGCGCCCCACCGTGGTTGTGGTCCACTCGCCCACCCCGTCTACGGTGAGAATAGCGGCCTCTTCAAAGGGCGAAGCGAAGAATGCGCTGGCTGCATGAGACAGATGGTGCTCGACAAAAAGAAACCGATCCGAGGGCACTTCGGGCAGCGCCTCTTGCAGCAGCGCCTTGATCCACAGCTTTTCATTGATCCAGGTGATCAGCGCTTCGCGAAAAAGCAGCCATGACCGGGGATAAACCGCCAAATTGCTGCGTAAGATGCGTTCGAATTTGAGCAACGGCTTCTCGTAGAAAACCACATAATCGATCTCCCCCGCCTCAATGCCCGCTTTACGCAAACAAAAATCGATGGCGCGATGGGGAAAACCCGCGTCATGTTTGCGACGGCTGAATCGCTCCTCCTCAGACGCGGCCACCAATAACCCGTCCCGCAAAAGCGCGGCGGCCGAATCGTGATAAAAGCAAGAAATGCCAAGAATGTGCATGGTGCGCTTAGCCTTGTCGTCGTGCATCCTCCAGGGTTCGGTCGCGAGTTTCACGCGGCAGCCAGGCGCTAACCCTTTGGTCTCGCGGCCTGAGAAGCAATGGATCGGAAAAAAGAACCACCAACAAACCAAAGGGAAGAAGTAAAGTGAAATAAACCAGAGTAATCAGCGCCCTGGCCTGAAAATGCCCAATATGTCGAGCTTGAACAAGCCAGGATTGCCAGAGTTGTCGCAACATGAGATTCGCTTAAGCAAGAATGTTGTATGCAAGACGCCGAATATGAAAAGAAACGAGCGATATCCGCTCGTTTCAAGTGTCCAGACCCAAAAATAATACGAGAGGTGGCTCGGTTTGTCAATCCTGGAACAGGTTGCTAAGCCCGGCTCTCGCAGGGTTAGAAATCTTCTTTGTGGGAAAAGCAGACGCCGAGGCCGCGAATCGCTCGAGACGAAATCCGGACAAAACCGACGCGACGCATTCATAGCGCCGCATAGTCGCGCAATGCCAAATCATACATGGCGAATACATTCGCCAGCGGCGTGTCGGACTGAATGTGATGGGAGCTGGCGAGAATATAACCGCCGTCGCGACCCAGCACGCGAATGCGTTCGCGCACCTCATGCTGCACATCCGCCACCGAGCCGCGAGGCAAGGTGGTGATGATGTCCACACCGCCGTGAAAGCTAAGCCGATGGCCAAACTCGTCCTTCAGACGTTCCATGTCCATGCCCTTGGCGTCGGGCTGAATGGGATTCAGCACATCAACGCCCAGCTCGATGAGGTCGGGTATGAGGGGATAGACGGCGCCATCGCAATGATACATGACAGGTTTGCCATACGCCTTGGCCACTTCGATGAGACGCGCGTGACGCGGCCGCACAAATTTCGCCCACATTTTTTTGGAGATCATCAATGAGTTTTGCATGGCCACATCATCATAAAAATAGACCATGTCCAAACGATCTCCCACCATGTCCAGCACCCGCCGCGTATTCTCCACATAGACCTCGGTGAGACGATCCATAATATAAAGAGGAATCTCGGGCTGGCGCACCAGATCCATGAGAAATTCGGCCATGCCGCGCAGTTGCCAGGCCACCTCGAACACCGAGCCGATGCGAAAACGCAGATGAAACTCGCCCATCGCGTCGTATTGTTCGATGAGCGCGGGAAGAGGGCTGAAATCCCACCAATCAGGCTCGGGCCAGGCATGCCGCTTGAGATCATGCACCGATTCGGCTTCGGCCAATGGCCATGCAGCAAATTCTTCGTACGCTCCGGTGGGATTCTCCACCACGCGGATCACGTGGCCCCAAATGTCAAGCGAGGCGCCATCGGGCAAGACTTGCCTCCACATGCGGTTGGGGGTGGAGCGGCTAAGCGCGTTCCACCAATCGATTTTCGCGCCGGGACGAATGATCGAATCGGGTGGTTTACAGAATTGGTCGTAGGAAATAACGCGACAATCGACCTCAAAATGTTGGAGAATAGCCTCCCAGTTGGGGTCGAAAAGATGATCGTCGCCGGGTTGGCCCATATCGATGCCGATATGAGCTTGCAATCGCCGCCATATCTCGGGCGTGGCCAAAAAATCAACCGGCTGACGATCGGGGAGCCGATGTTCGAGTGCAGTGAGAACGCGTTGCCGTGGAGTCATAAGCGCATAGAGCCCATTGAGTGAGTGGATGAGAAAATTTTCGAGATGCCGATTTCAAGACTTTAGCATGATTGGACGACGCGCGCCAAATGGACCGAGGCGATCACCCCATTTTCAAACCCCGGACAAAACCGCGCCCGCCCATGTGCAATCGATATTGCGACGCGCCTCAGGGTTGGCGCGACAAAGTTGCTTTCGATTTGTTACGAAACTCCTTGACATCAAAGGTTTCCTCGCTTATAATGGTTTGACAATGCTTCTTTCCTTGCAATAGTGAAGGTCATTTCAACAAACGCTTGATGAAAACGCGGCGCTTCCTGGCACATTCAGGCAATGGGACGGTAGGACGACGAGCCAACGGTGTTGTCGTCCTCTCGTCCCATTGTTTTGTTGTCGTGCCGCCGTCAGTTATGCGCATAGGACAAGAAAATGGGTAAAGAACATCGTTTGGCCGAGCGTCGCCAAGCTATTATCGCCGCATTGGAAGAAGCCGGTCAACTTTCGGTGACCGAGTTAAGCGAGCGATTTGGCGTGTCCGAAGTGACCATACGCGGGGATTTGCAGGCGTTGCACCGACAGGGGTTGGTGTTGCGCACCCGAGGGGGAGCCATGGCCACCATGGCCTTGCCCGAGCTATCGTTCGATGTGAGGCAACAGCAATTTGCGGCGCAAAAAGCGCGCATTGGCAAGGCCGCGGCCGCGCTGGTGGAGCCGGGCGCGGTCATCGCCCTGGACGCCAGCACCACCGCGCACGCCATCATCCCCCATCTCAAAGACATCCCAGAACTCACCGTGGTCACCAACAGCCTCAAAGCGGCCATGAGCTTGCTGCGCTTGCCCAATGTTCATGTGTTCTTGCCCGGCGGAAGCTTGCGTCGCGAGTCCATTTCCCTGGTCGGACATCCCGAGTGCGCATTCATGGAAGATATCCACATTGGCATCGGCTTTTTCGGCGCTCGCGGGTTGACCCTCGAAGAGGGATTGACCGATGTCAATTTAGATGAGGTGAGCGTAAAAAAAGCTCTGGTCGAACGCAGCCACCGCGTCGTGATCATGGTGGATGCGCGCAAATGGGGTCAAATCGCAACCGCCACCTTCGCCACCATCGAGCAAATCGACATGATCATCACAGATGCGGACGCCCCCGCCGAGCTTGTCCAGGCCATGCGCGAGCAGGGGGTTGAAGTGGAGCTAGTATGATGTCGAGTGGAAACGCCATTCATTTGAAGGAACAGAAGGCATGGACGACGACATTCTGCAACAATTGACGGCAATGACGAGACGACTGGGCGAACCAGACCGCGATTATGTGATCTTGGGCGAAGGGAATACATCGGCTCAGGCGGACGACGACACATTTTGGGTGAAGGCCAGTGGGGCGGAAATGCGAACCATAGACAAAAGAGGCTTCATACGCGTTCGATTTCAACGCGTGCTCGCCATGCTCGAACAAGAAACAATGAGCGACGAGGAGGTGAGTCGGGCTTTGCTCGACGCCAAAGCAGATGCAAACGCTCCGGGCAGACCTTCGGTGGAGACCGCGCTTCACGCCGCGTGTCTGCGCTTGGAAGATGTGCGATTTGTGGGCCATACGCACCCCACCGCCATCAACATGATCACCTGTTCGGTTGGGTTTGAGTCGGCGTTTGCGGGTCGGCTTTTCCCCGACGAGATTGTGGTTTGCGGCGTCGCCCCCTTATTGGTGCCTTATGTTGATCCGGGCCTGCCTCTGGCGCGCGAGGTGGCGCGGCGAATCGATCAATATCTTGAAATGTATGGCGAATCGCCACGCGTGATTCTTTTGCAAAACCACGGTTTGTTCGCTCTGGGAGCAACCGCGCAACAAGTGGAAAATATTACAGCCATGATGGTGAAAACCGCGCGTATTTTGGTGGGCGCGCACGCGTTGGGCGGCCCCTGTTTTCTAACGCCGCAAGCGGCTGCGCGCATCCACACGCGACCCGATGAGAAATACCGCCAGCAGCGGATTGGATGAATGATGCCCGATATCGAACGTCTCACCAAAGAATTGAATGATTTCGATCCGGTTAAGCGCCGCTCCGCCCTGCTCAGATTGGCCGCGCTGGCAACCGACAATGCGTTCAACCCGCCCGAGGCCGTCGAGGTCGCGAATATGCATTGTCACACCTTCTTTTCATTCAATGCTTACGGTTTCTCGCCCTCCCGTCTGGCCTGGTTGGCCAAAGAGCGCGGATACAAACTCATGGGCATTGTCGATTTTGACGTACTCGACGGCGTGGATGAGTTTCTCGATGCTTGTCATCTCTTGAATGTGCGCGGGAGCGCGGGTCTGGAGACAAGGCTCTATCTACCCGAATATGGAGAGCGGGTGATCAATTCGCCTGGAGAGCCGGGCGTTTTGTATCATATGGGCGTAGGCTTCACCAGCAGCCGAGTTCCTGAAAGCGCAGCCGGCATCATCGCGGATTTGCGCGCTCGCGCGCGGGCGCGCAATAGGAGCATGGTCGAACGGGTTAATGCCCATCTCGCGCCGGTGACCATCGATTACGAACAAGATGTGTTGCCCTTAACCCCCAACGGCAACGCCACCGAACGACATCTGGTGCAGGCGTATATTCGCGCGGCGCAGAGGCTATCCGAGCCGGCCGCGTTTTGGGCTGAAAAACTGGACGAGCCGAGAGAAAAGGTGGAGCGGTTAATGGGGCCGCATGGCGACGCACCGGGGTTCCAGAATTTGGTTCGGGCCAGGTTGATGAAGCGAGGGGGCGTGGGTTATGTACAGCCCGGCCCTGGCTCTTTTCTTACGATCGATCGTTTTCATGCACTCATCGAAGCATGCGCCGCTCTGCCCTGCGCGGCCTGGTTGGACGGGCTTTCAGAAGGCGAGCAAGCCATGCCAGAACTGCTCGATTTCCTGGTGACGCGTGGGGTTGTCGTCTTGAATATTATTCCCGATCGCAATTGGAATATCGCCGACACCGATCTCAAACGCGTTAAATTGCGCCATTTGTACGAAGTGGTCGAACTGGCTCGCGATTTTCATTTGCCCCTCCATGTGGGCACTGAAATGAACAGCTTTGGAAACAAATTCATCGATGACTTCGACGCCCCCGAACTCGCCCCTGTGCGCGACGCATTCTTAGAGGGCGCTTATTTCATCTACGGACATGTGATGTTGCAAAAATGGGCCGGGCTTGGTTATCAAAGCGCCTGGGCCAAGACGCATTTTCCCGACCGCGGCTCGCGAAACGCGTTTTTCACCCGCGCTGGCCGCCTTATTCCTCCGGGCGAACGAGGCGCGAATGCGCTAAAAACGCTGGATTCCAACTGGACGCCTAGAGACGTCTTGCGAAAGCTAGACGCTCATTCGAATTTGATTTGAAAATTAAACGAGAGGTCTATGGAGCCAATCGATATGAACGACAAATTGGAAATCTACAAACAGGCGCGCGGGCCTCTGCCCCAACGCTATTGGCGCTGGCATCTATACGGCGCGGGTTTCGAAAACCTGGGCGATGATTCGAAGCCCACAGAAGTCGCTATGCCCGAATGCGGACCGGATGAGCTGTTGGTGCGCCACGACGCTTGCGGCTTGTGCTTTTCCGACATCAAAGTGATTCGTCTGGGCGAGGAGCACCCACGCATCTATCGCAATATGAGAGAAAACCCCGTGGTGCTGGGTCATGAAATCGCCATGACCGTGGTGAAGGTGGGGCGACACTTGCAGGATCAATATCGAGTGGGCGACCGTTTCACGATCCAGGCCGATATTTTCGTCGATGGCGTGGGTTATGCATATGGATATGAGATTCAGGGCGGGTTGTCGCAATTCAACATCATTGATCAGCGCATCCTCAACGGTGATCACGGCAACTATCTTATCCCGGTGCGACCCACCACCGGTTACGCGGAAAGCGCGCTGACCGAGCCTTGGGCCTGCGTGACCGCGGCCTATCAGCTCCAATATCGCACCAGCATCAAACCTGGTGGGGTCGCCTGGATCATCGGAACCTTCGCGAACCCCAAACGCAATTACACGCTCAGCGCGGGGTTCGAGCGAAACTCGCACCCGGAAAAGCTCTTGCTCACCGATGTTCCCCCCTATTTGGCCGAAAGTCTAAAGGCTCGGGCCGCCATCTTGGGAGTGGAGATAATGGACGCGCCCGACATCGCCAATCCTCCCATCCAGCCCATCGACGATATCATTTTACTCGGGGCGAACCGGACATTGGTGGAAAGGGTCAGCCCGTTCTTATCCTACTTTGGTATTTTAGCCCTGTTGATGGACGAACCACTGGATGGGAAAGTGAATGTCGATGTGGGACGAGTCCATTACAATCGCTGGCTTTATGTGGGCGCGCGCAGCGCTGAAATCGCGGACGCTTACACCGAGACGCCTGTGCGTTCGACGTTGAAGCCCGGTGGTCGGGCCTGGTTCGTGGGCGCGGGCGGGCCGATGGGGCGCATGCACGTGCAACGCGCCATCGAGAAAGCTGACGGCCCCTCGCTCATGGTCTGCACAGATGTCAGCGAGGCGCGCTTGCGCGATTTAGAAGCCTCCTATGGCGCAGAGGCCCGCAAGAAAGGCGTCGAATTCGTTTGCTTAAACCCCATGGAAAGAGACGCATATGAAGCGGGCATGGCCCCCTATCGCTCGCAAGGATTCGACGATATTATCGTGCTTGCGCCGGTTCCCGCCGTCATCGCGGACGCGGCCGATTGGTTGGCGCCAGAAGGGGTGATGAATATCTTCGCGGGCGTGGCGCGCGGGGTGACCGCGACCCTAGACCTCAGCGCAGTCTACTTGAAAGATGTGCGTTTTATCGGCCATTCCGCTTCGACTATCGACGATTTGCGCCTCATGTTGCAGCAGGCTGAACGTGGTGAGCTTTCGCCCAATCGCTCGGTTGCGGCCATCGGCTCGTTGACCGCGGCCAAAGATGGCTTGATGGCCGTGCGCGACGCCCGTTTCCCGGGCAAGGTGGTCATCTATCCTCAAATCAAGGCGTTTCCTCTCACCGCCCTGCCCGATCTCAAGGACATCTTGCCCACAGTTTACGCCAGGCTGAAGGACGGCCGCGAGTGGACGGTCGCGGCCGAAGCGGAATTTCTGCGATTGATGTTGCCGTGAAAGAGCCGACCGGCTTCATGGAAAGAGACCCATTTTGCTCCCACATGATTTCTTGACGCCAGGAGGGTTCTATGCAGCGAACGCTCGAAGACAAGATAGCAATAGTCACCGGCGGCGCCCAAGGTCTGGGCCAGGCCATTTGTGAACGGCTTGCGGCCGAAGGCTGTCATGTTGTGGTGGCGGATTTGAATCTCGAAGGGGCCCAAAAAACGGCCGCCGCCATTCAGGCGAACAGCGACCGGCGCGCGTTGGCGGTTCAGGTGGATGTTCGCGATGAAGCGTCGGTCGAACGCATGGTGGCGCGCGCAGTCGATGTCTTTGGCCGGCTAGATATTTTGGTCTCCAATGCGGGCGTGCTCATCGCCGAGGCTATCCAGGATTTTCCGGCCGATAAGTGGGCTTTTGTGATCGAGGTGAACCTGTTTGGCTATTTTCTATGCGCAAAACACGCCGCACGCGTGATGATTCCTCAAAAAAGCGGGGTGATCATTCAGATCAACTCCAAATCAGGCAAAAAGGGAAGTTATAAAAACTCGGCTTATGCAGCCAGCAAGTTCGGCGGCATTGGTCTCACACAAAGCCTCGCCCTGGAACTGGCCGAACATGGCGTGCGCGTCAACGCGATTTGCCCGGGCAATTTGCTCGATTCGCCCTTGTGGGTCCATTCGCTTTACAAGCAATACGCCAAGAAATGGGGCATCACCGAAGAAGAGGTGCGTCGGAAATATATTGATCAAGTCCCTATGAAACGCGGCTGCACCTATGATGATGTGACCAATGTGCTTGTGTTTTTGGCCTCTGATCAAGCCAGTTATATGACCGGTCAGGCCATCAATGTGACGGGCGGGCAAGAGATGCGATGAGACGATGCAGGCCGGATGGGCGACTGTTCATCGACGCGTTTTTGTGATAAAATCGTGAAACATGCGGCGCGATGCCCAGCGCTGTTGCACGCGTGCGGCGCATGCTTTCGCGCTTCATAGCCGCCCCTCTCGTTTCATCGCAACCCCATAACATCGATCGAAAAGGCGCTGTTCATGACCGATCTCGCCATTACTATTCAAGACTTGCGCTATCGTTATCGCGGAGAAAAAACGCCGGCCCTCAAGGGGATTACGCTCGCGGTCGAACGCGGCGAGTTTTTAGTGCTCATGGGCGCAAGCGAGGCCGGCAAGAGCACGCTGGTGGCCTCGCTGAATGGCCTTATCCCCCATTATCATCGCGGTAAAATGAAGGGAGAGGTGGTGGTTTTGGGCCGCAACACGCAAGAGTATTCGGTGGCGCAAATGGCAGAGGTGGTGGGGTTGGTGTTTCAAGATTTCGAAGCGCAACTCTTTTCCACCAATGTGGAGTTGGAAGTGGCATTTGGACCGGAAAATTTTGCGGTGCCGCGTGAAGAGATCGCGCGGCGCATTGACGAAAGCCTTTCGTATGTGGGTCTGGAAGCCTTTCGACACCGGTCGCCCTCCACGCTTTCTGGCGGCCAGAAACAAAAATTGGCCATCGCTTCGGTGCTGGCTATGCACCCGCAGGTGCTGGCCATGGACGAACCAACCACCGACCTCGACCCCATCAGCAAGCTGGGCATCTTCGAGATCACCAACGAGTTGCGCAAACGCAATGACATTACCCTCATCGTCGTGGAGCACGAGACCGAAGAGGTGTTGAACGCAGACCGTATCGCCCTCTTTCATGAGGGCGAGCTGATCAAAGTGGGGCCAACGCGCGAAATGCTGGAAGATGTGGCATTGCTCGAATCCATGGGCGTAATGCCGTTAGGCATCCCTCGCTTTTTCAAGACCATGGGCTTTGAAAAGCCCCCTCTCACAGTGGAAGAGGGGGTGAATGCATTCCAAGAGCGGGGCTGGCGCATTTCGGACGCGAAATACGAAGCCATGGTGGCCGCAGAAAAAGCGGATCTAGCCAAATTGAAAAAACCACTGATTCAGTGTCGCGATCTCAAACACACCTATCCCAATGGCGTCGAGGCCCTACGCGGCATCGATATGACAATCATGCAGGGCGATATGGTGGCCATCGTGGGACAGAATGGCAGCGGCAAAACCACGTTGGCCAAACATTTCAACGCCCTGCTCATGCCCACCGAAGGCGAGGTGTTGGTGCATGGCGAGCCAACAGAGAAACAGGGCGTGTTCAAAATCGGCCAGACCGTCGGTTATGTCTTTCAGAATCCGGATCATCAGATCTTTTCTGAAACGGTGTTCGACGAGGTGGCATTCAGTTTGCGTTTACGCAAGCTGCCCGAGGCGGAGATCAAAGAGCGGGTGGCCGAAGCCCTGACCGCGGTGGGGCTGGCGGGCATGGAGGAAGATGATCCCTTCAGCATGACAAAAAGCGGGCGTCAGCGGGTCGCGGTGGCCTCGGTGTTGGCCGCGCGGCCCGAAGTGCTCATCCTAGACGAACCCACCACCGGCCTCGACTACGCAGAACAACGCGGGCTAATGGATATGGTGCGACGACTTAACCAAGAAGGCAGCACCATTATTTTCGTGACGCACCATATGTGGGTTGTGGCCGAATACGCGCGGAAAGTGTATGTGATCAAGGATGGAAAAATGTTTCTGGAAGGAACCACGCGCGAAGTCTTCGCCCAAGAAGATAAACTAAAAGAGGCGTTTCTCCGACCACCTCACTTTGTGCAATTTAGCAACCGATTGGGCAAGACATTGCTCACGCCCGAAGAGCTGATTCAATGCCTGGATGACGCTTAACCGAAGCCCCGTTGAGCGCAATACGCCATACGATATAGCTCCTCCTCATGGACACCGAACTCTACCTCGATTACAACACCGTCATTCATCGGCTCGACCCTCGCACCAAGCTCATTTTGTTCGCCTACGCGTTCATCGGCCTGGTGCTTTACGAACATCCCTTGTGGATGGTTCCCATCGCGCTGCTCATTCTTTTGCAAACCGCGTTGGCTCGCGCCTGGATAAATCTGTGGCGGTTGCGTTATCTCCTCTTTTTGCTCACTGTATGGGGCATCGTGCTTTGGAACCTCTTCGCCAGCGGCGACGATCCAATCTTTTGGTTTGTCAGCGAGCAATCATTGTTGTTTAGCATCGCCCGCACCATTCTTGTGCTCATGATGATCGTGTCGGGCGTCAATCTCATTAGTACGACCCGCAACGAGGAGCTGGTTTTGGGGTTGATCAAACTGGGGCTGCCCTACCGGGTGGGGTTCGCTCTCTCCACATCGCTGCGCCTGGTTCCCACCACGGCCGCGAGTTTGCAAACCATTGCTCAGGCCCAACGCAGTCGTGGGCTCGATCTCGAAGGCGGCAACATTCTCGAACGGTTGCGCAAGTGGCTGCCCTTGTTGATCCCGGTCTTCATCTCCACTATCCGCAGCACAAACATTTTCGGCATGGCGCTCGAATCAAAAGGATTTGGCGCTCGTCCCGACCGCACCTTCTATTTGCAAACCGAAATGCACCGCCTGGATTGGATACTCTTGATCGTGGGCGGCGTCATCACGGTGGTGGCGGTCTATCTCAATTTGCTGGGTTACGGCGATATCCCCGGCTTGCAACGTTTTTAGAGGCTGAAAGCTTATCTTGAACTCATGACCCCTGAAATCGACGCGCTTCTTCCCTTTTTGCTTCGCCGCGATAATGTCGCGCGCTACGAAAACGGCGTGGTGTTTATCGGAGACCGGCGCAAATACCCGTTTGAAAAGCGTTTTGTTCGTTGTGAAACGGTTGAATGCGTGGCGCGAGCCATCGAGAACATGGTCACGCAGGGCGGCGGCCCTTGGGTTGCCGCGGCATTCGCGATGGCCATGGCCGCGCGCGAGGTGGACGGTCGGCCCGCAAATCAGGTGCGCGCGCATTTAGAGCAAGCCCGTCAACGCCTTGTAAACACCCGCCCCACCAACACCGCTCTGGCGCGACGATTGGCCGAAGCCATGAAGGTGGCCGAACAGGCGCTGAGCCAGGGTGAATCGGTCGAAACCAGCTTGCTCAACTGGCTGGATAAGGTGCGCGATCAGATTTATCGCGATTATTTCAAACGCGCTCGCTTTGGCGCAGACCTCATCGCGGATGGCGACGGCATCCTCACCATGTGCTTTGCCGAGACCGCATTCGTGCTCAGCCTGGCTCTGGCCAAAGAAGAGGGCAAAGACATTCGCGTGTTCACCCCCGAAACCCGGCCCTATTTACAAGGCGCGCGGCTCACCGCGCCCAGTGTCCACGAATTGGGCATACTTGTCCAGATTATTGGCGACAACATGCCTGCGCACCTTATGTCGTTGGGCAAGGTGCAAAAATACTTCACGGCCGCCGATTTGGTGACCCTGGACGGCCATGTGGTGAACAAGATCGGCACGTTTCAATTAGCCATCGCCGCTCATTTTCATGGCATCCCTTATTTCGTCTTTTCGTGGGGGCCGGACCGCGAAAGCCCGGACCGCGCCTCCATTGTCATTGAAGAGCGCAACCCGGCGGAGATGAAACAGTGCCGCGGGACGCCCACCACCATCGACGCGATCGACGCTTATTATCCCGCCTTCGACATCACCCCGCCACATCTTGTGGCCGGCGTCATCACCGAATACGGCGTTCTTAGCCCTTATGATTTAAAGCGTTATTTTGCATGAAATGCGATATTGGGCACTAGATATTGGATATTAGATACTGGATATTAGATATTAAAACACTGGATATTGGATGCTGGGCGACGAAGCAGTCTTGTCCATGCCAAATCGCTCGAAGAGGCAATATCCAACACCAAACATCAAACACCAAATATTCCCGCTCGTCACCATGCACGCCATCATCGCCGGCACCGACATTTACCACATCCCCGACGTCATCCTCGACCCGCGCACCATTGAGACCCGTTACGGTTCGGTGCAGCTTTATGTGGGCCGGGGCGAACGCGAGCATCTTGTTTTTCTTCCGCGCCACGGACCAACCCACACCGCGCCGCCCCATCGCGTCAACTATCGGGCCAACATGAAAGCTCTGGCCATATTGGGCGTCAAGTCGGCGTTGGCGGCTTACGCGGTTGGCTCCATCAACCCCGACATCCCCCCACGCGGTCTTGTGGCCCTTGACGATTTACTCGATTTCACATCGGGTCGCGTCTCCACCTTCTTCGACGGCGGGGCTTCGGGTGTGGCCCACACCATCATGAGCCCGCCCTATTGTCCCACGCTTCGCAACAAAATGCTCGCTTTAGCCCCCGCGTTTGGTCTGGAAATTCGGCCGCGCGGCACGTATGTTTGCACCAATGGCCCCCGTTTCGAGACGCCCGGCGAAATTCGCGCTTACGCCAAACTTGGCGCCGACGTGGTGGGCATGACCGGCGCGCAGGAGGCCGCGCTGGCTCGCGAATTGGGCATTCATTTCGCCGCGGTGGGGCTCTCCATCAATTGGGCTGCGGGCATCGAATCCACCATTCAAATTGTCCAGGAGGGCATGGACCGGGTTCGCGCGGCATTGCTTTCGCTCTTTATCGCAACCCTGGAGACCACGGACTCGTTCGAGTGTCCATGCGAACATTCCGTGCTTGTCACTCACCCCCCACAAACCGATTGAACACCTTTTCGAGCGCGATTCATCATCTATGGTGAACGCCGCCCACATTCAAAAGGAGGCGCTTATGCTCTAAATCCATGAACCGCTCTTGCCAATCGTTCGTCTCATCTTTCTCATTCACTTTTATCAGGAGGAAGGGCATCATGAAAGAAGTCGTACGCATGTGGCAACACACCCGGATGATCATCCTGGTGGCGCTTTCCGCGGCCATCTACGCCGCCTTTCTCATCGCTTTCAAAGGCGGCATCGTCATTGTGCCCGGCATCACCGAAATTCGACCGGCCAATGTGTTTCCGCCCATTTTTGGCCTGCTCTTTGGGCCGGCGGGCGCGTGGGGGTCGGCCATTGGCAACCTCATTGGCGACATCTTTGGGGGCACGTTTGGGCCTGGCTCCATCTTTGGATTCTTTGGCAACTTTGCTTTGGGGTACGTGCCTTACAAAATGTGGGGGTCCACCTTTGGTTTGGTGCCCAAAGACGATCCCGCTCCCACCACAAACTCGTTGCGCAAACTGATCGCGTTCGAGATCGTGACTCTCACCGCGGCTGCGGCTTGCGGCGTGATCATTGGCTGGTACCTCGACCTGGCGGGCCTGGTTCCCTTCGCGTTCCTGGCCACCTTCATCACCATCAACAACTTTGTCGCCAGCTTCATCCTCGGCCCCATCCTGCTCACTCTGCTTTACCCCCGCATCCATAAATGGGGCTTGTTGTGGACCGACATCATGAGCCCCGAGGAAGTGGGCAAGGGCATTCAGCCCAATTTGGGTGCGATTCTCATGATCGTGGGCGCGTTTGGCGGTCTCATCGTGGGCGTTTTGGTCGCGGTCGGCGCGGCCGGACAAACCCTGATGGGCTTCACCGGCGAGTCGGGCCAATCGGCGGTGTGGATCGCCGTTCTGCCCTTTATCGTGCTCATGGTCGTGGCCGGCTTCATGCTCTCGGGACGAGAACAGTTTGTAGAAGAAGCGGACGAGGGAGATTTTTAGACAAGTTCGCGAATTTGTTCTCCGCACTGTCGTCAAAAGGGGTCGCGCGATGCGCGGCTCCTTTTTTTACGATCTACAGACTAAAACCGCTTGACTAAGGGACGATTTTGGAAACCTCCCCTTCACACAGGCCGCATAATGCCGCAGTCGCACAGTAATGGCTCGGATTTGACAATCCCTTCCAAACTATGGACGATGATGGGCGTCGAATTGTCGAGCGATTTTCTCAACATCAATGCCGAAGCCCTCTCAGTCTCTATGGAAAGGTCGCTAACCAACAAGCATGAATCACCGCCAATCTTTGTCGGCATGAACCGTTTGCTGAGCATATGGCATGCACTGAGAACAGCCCCCCTGCACACCAAATTGCGGCTGTTGCGCTGGAACGCGCCATTGTTGGTGGTGGCCATGGCGGCCGTGCATCAATTTGTGGTGCAAACCGCGGTGCGTCCTTTTTCTGGGCTGTGGAGCTGGTGGATCGAACTATTGATCTATAGTCTGACGGGAAGCGTCGCGGCCTGGATCGGGCTCACGGTCATCGCCGCGGCCGTTGCTCGACGCGCGGCGGCCGAAGAGGAGCTGCGCCAGGCGTTCAAGGAACTGGAAATCAACCATCATAAACTGCTGGCGTTGGATCGTTTGGGACAACACATCGCTCATGCAGACGATGAACAGGCCGTGCTTGAGCTAACCGCGCAAGCGCCCATCCAACTCACCGACGCCCGCTCCTCCACAGTGGTCACCTTTGATCTCGAAAGCGAACGCCTGAAGCTGGACATGGCCTGGGGGTTGAGCGAGCATTATCTGCGCGCGTTGCGCTCGCGTTTGGAGGCCGGGGTCTCGGCCGAGCGCTGCCGCCATTGCACCGTGCTTCACGCTCGCTCGACCAGTGATTGTCCCTTATTCGAGGGCTTGCAAACCCTTGCGCAGAGCGAAGGCATTGGTTCGGTGGTTTGCCTGCCCATTCGGCGCGAGGAGCAACGGGTGGGCATTCTCTCGGCCTATTTTCCTTCGGCCAATGGCCCGCCCGAAGAACAAATACGGTTGCTCAACATTCTTGGCGGGGTCGTAGCCTCGGCCCTAGACAGCCTGCGCGCTCGCGCCCGTCAGATCGAGACTTTGCAGGCGCTCGATCGAGCCGCTCAGGCGGCCGAGGCCCTGGATGCATTGTGTTCGCAGGCGCTCGGCATTGCAATGGAGGGATGGAACGCAAAAACGGGGGGATTGTTTCTATATGACGAGGAGGAGGATGTCTGGTCTTGCCGCGCGCAACGCGGCCTAGACGGAGTCGATTCGACCTCGGTGTTGGATCTGGCGTTGAGGTTGTCCAAAGAGGCGCGACGCCTGGGCGCGCCGATTATCAGCGAGCTGGATGCGCATGAAACCCCGAAACTGGCCGCGGCCGCATGTGCGCCCCTTATCACCGAAGGTCGCGTGTTGGGAACCCTTTTTCTGGCGGTCGAACAACCGGGCGCGTTGCACGAGCGACATCGCGATCTACTGAGCACCATGGCCTATCAGATCGCGCTGGCCGTCCGCAACGCCCAACTTTATCTTGAAGTGCATGAAATGACGGTGGTGCGCGAACGCTTGCGACTTTCGCGCGAAATCCACGACGGCCTCGCTCAAACCTTGGGCTTTCTCAATCTACAGGCCGAGCACCTGGGCAAGCTGGTGGCTCAGGGGCGCGCCGACGAGGCGGAGCAGGAGCTGGCCGCCATGCGTCAAGTCATACGCGGCGCTTATGTAGACGCCCGAGAGGCCATCGATGGGTTGCGCCTGAGCCAAGAAACGCCAGAGGCCCTGGCCCAAAACCTGGAGCAATATGTGCAAAACTTTGCGCGCCAAACCGGCATCAACGCCCAATTCACCGTTTCCCCACCAGAGTTAAGCACCGACCCCACCACCGCCCTCCAACTCCTGCGCATTGCTCAAGAAGCGCTCACCAATGTGCGCAAACACGCCCAGGCAGATCAGGTGGAGGTGCGTTTGATAGCGACGGATGATGAAATCGAATTGTCCGTGGCCGATGATGGAAGAGGCTTTCAGCTTATGGAGCAAAACGGCGCCCACAGCTCTCATTATCGCAGTCATGGTTTGGCGTCCATGCGCGAAAGGGTCGAATCGCTGGGCGGTTCATTAACAGTGGCCACCGAACCGGGACGCGGCGCGCGCATTACGGCTGTGGTTCCAACCAACACAGCCAACAATCTCTAGAACGGCCAACAACCATGATTCGAGTTCTCATCGCCGATGATCACCATCTATTTCGCGAAGGTTTGCAGCGAATTCTCGCCGACGCCCCCGGCATTGAGGTTGTGGGCGGGGTGAGCAGCGGCGAGAAGGCTTTATCCGCCGCCGATGAGCTCAAGCCGGATGTGGTCTTACTCGATGTAAACATGCCGGGATTAGGCGGGCTAGAGGCCGCGCGTCGCCTGCGCGCGCGTCATCCCAATCTGGGGATCATCATGCTCACTGTGTCAGAACAGGAGGAGGACCTGTTCGAAGCCATTCGCGCGGGGGCCAGGGGCTATATGCTAAAAAACAGCACGGCCGACGAATTGGCGCTGGGCATCCGTCGCGTCTATGCAGGCGAAGCCATGATCTCGCCGGCCATGTCGGTGAAGCTGTTAGAGCAATTTGCAGCCATGCAGGCGGCGTCTCAATCACCGCCTCAAGAGAGATTGACCGCGCGCGAGCGAGATGTATTGCGTCTGGTCGCGCGCGGGCTAAGCAACAAAGAGATCGCGGCCGAGCTTGCGCTTTCTCCGCACACGGTGAAGGCCCACTTGCGCCATATTTTAGATAAACTCCATCTACGAAGCCGGGCCCAGGCCGCGGCTTGGGCCGAACGGCACGGACTGACCAAAAACGGATAAGGGGATTAATCCCTTTGGGTTAGGGCGATTGGGATGGAACGCGCCAGATAGGGGGTGGACATCGGCCGTTTTTCTATTCGATTTATCCCCCTTTGGCCGACGACAGGGGGCGAATTTGCGCGTAAAATGGAACCATGATTCCGTTCTTCATCCCACTCAAGAGGAGGTAAGGCGTAATGGCAAAAAAGGAATCGAATGACGCCCAAGAATCGCACCCGAAAGGCGCGGCGCTGGTTTTGGTCATCTTTCTCATTCTAATCGTCGTGCTGTGGGCATCCGTGTATCTTATTCTATTGTCGAGAGGAGTGACCATATGACGACCAAAGAATCAATGCATGTCGATCCTTACGAGCGGACGTGGATCATCGTCAGCGTTCTTTTGCTGGTGTTGTTCTTCGCCGCGGTCACAGTGGCCGGGTTGGCCATGGGCATTCGCGTGCCCGGGCCGGTGGCGCGTGTGAATCCGAACACAGTGGCGCAAGAGGGGCCATTCGCCGAACCGGGTTTGCGCGAACTGGCTCCCGGCAAATACGAGGCCTATGTTCTGGCTCGAACATGGCAATATCAGCCACGCGAACTCACGGTGCCGGTTGGGTCGACCGTCACCTTCTTTGTCACCAGTCCGGATGTCCAACATGGATTCAAGATTCAGGACACCAACGCCAACATGATGGTCATTCCGGGTCAGATCACCAGCCTGACGGTTCATTTCACGCGGCCCGGCGAATACGAATATATCTGCACCGAATATTGCGGACTCGGCCACGGCGCCATGTTCGGCAAGGTGATCGTGACGCCGTAACCAGAACCCATGGGGTGGAGAAGGCCATACGGTTTGGTTTCTCCATCCGCCCAGATGCAAACGAGGAGTTACTATGTCAGTCAGTACATATGAAATAAGCGCCTCCGACAAGCGGTTCATCGGTTGGCACCTCATTTTTGCCGTCGTTGCGCTTTCCGTCGGCAGTTTGTTTGGCCCGCTGCAAGCGTTCGAACATGCGGGATGGGACCTATATCCGTACATTCAACCGTTGTTCAAATCCTATTATCAAGGTCTCACCCTGCATGGCGTGCTCAACGCATTGGTTTGGACCACCTTTTTCATCACCGGTTTTCTCACTCTCACGGTCATCTATGGTCTCAAACGCGATTTACGCTATCCCAAATTGAATCGGGTTGGGTTTTGGACCATGGTTGTGGGGTTGGTGATGGCCGGGATACCCCTGTTGTTGGATGAAGCCTCGGTGATGTACACATTCTATCCGCCGCTTCAGGCGCATTGGGCTTTTTACCTGGGGTTAACCCTGGTTGTGGTGGGAAGCTGGCTCGAAGGCTGGGGCTTCTATTTCACTTATATGGCCTGGCGCAAGGATAACCCGGGCGTGCGCACGCCTTTCATTACGTTCGCCAGTCTTATCACCATGGTCATGTGGCAAATCGCCACCATTGGCATTGCGGCAGAAATGCTCACACAATTGTTGCCCTGGTCGTTGGGTCTACTGCCTGGGGTGGACCCGCAACTCAACCGCACCTATTTCTGGTTTACAGGGCATCCATTGGTGTATTTCTGGTTATTGCCGGCTTACATCTCCTGGTATGCCATGTTGCCAAAGCAAGTGGGCGGCAAATTGTTCAGCGATTCGTTGGCCCGCCTGGCCTTTTGGCTTTTCCTTTTGCTATCGGTGCCTTTAGGATTCCATCATCAGTATGTGGATCCTGGCGTGCCCGAAGGCTGGAAACTGATCCACGCCATGCTCACCTATACGGTGTTCTTTCCGTCCATGCTCACGGCCTTTACGGTCATCGCTTCATTGGAGACCGGAGGGCGAGCGCGCGGCGGCAAGGGCTGGTTGGGCTGGATTTGGGCGCTGCCCTGGAAAGACCCTTCGGTCGCAGCGCAGTTGTTCGCCGGCATCCTCTTCATGTTTGGCGGCATTAGCGGCCTGGTGAACGCCTCTTACAACATCAATCTGGTGGTTCATAATACAACCTGGGTGCCAGGGCACTTCCATCTCACCGTGGCCTCGGCTGTCACGCTTTCTTTCATGGGCATCTCTTACTGGCTTGTGCCCTATCTCACCGGCAAAAAACTATGGAAGCCAAAGTGGGCCGTGATTCAGGCGTGGTTGTGGTTCATCGGCATGCTCATCTTCTCCAACGCCATGCATGTGGTGGGTTTGCTGGGCGCGCCGCGACGCACGCCTTTGGGCCTGGCTCCATATGTGCCGCCAGAATGGAGCGGTCATCTGTTGCGCGTGGGCATTGGCGGGGGCATTATGTTCGTCAGCCTTTATCTTTATGTCCTTATCATTGCAAAGACCGCTTTCTCGAAGAAAAAGGCTGAGGTCGATGAACAGGTGGAGATCCCCGTGGCCGAAGCCAGACATGATCCGCAAACCACGCCCGGTTGGCTCGACCGCTGGGCCGTATGGCTGGTGGCCACCTTTGCCTTGATTCTGGTGGCTTATGGCCCGCAGCTGGTCGACCAGATCATCAACATTCAACTGACGTCGCCTGGCTTCAAAGTGTGGTGATCACGCACTCAATGTGTATTGTAATCAGGTCCTGGAGGAGGCGTTCTCCAGGACCTGTCATTGCTTTAAGCGTGCAATAATTCATGCGCCATCCAACCATCATGGATCCGACGCGAAAAGGGGAGCGAAAGCATAGGATGGTTTCAGAGAAGACGCACTGGTCGGGACAATGGGCCGCGTTCAGCCGCTCGGTCGATTGGCCCATGCGCGAGGGTGGGCGCGTAAAAAAATTTCTGCGGTTTCTAGAACGACTCACGCTGACCGCAGAGCGCCCTATCAACCGATTTGTGCGCGATCCCAGGTTCAATCCGCTCTATCACACAGGAACCATTGCGGTCTTTTTGTTGTTGCTCATTCTGGTCACCGGCGTTTACCTGATGATGTTCTATCAGTTCGGCCTGACGCAATCGCACCAGGCCGTGGCGAACATCGAGCGCAGCCTGGTGGGGCGAACGATTCGAGCTCTGCATCGCTATGCTTCTGACCTCGCCATCATTTTGATAGCGCTGCACGCATGGCGCACCTTTTTTATGGATAGATTTCGGGGGCCGCGATGGCTGGCCTGGGTCAGTGGCGTGATCATGACCATTTTCGTATGGATCGCCGGCGTGACGGGTTATTGGATGGTGGCTGACGTCCGCTCACAAACCCTCACCCTGGCCCTGATCAACGCGATCAGCGCCACTCGAATAGGCGCGGCATTTCTTGTAAACAATGTGGTTCGCGCGGCCGCAGGCTCAGGATGGACATTGTTTTTCATCCTTTTCGTCATTCATTTGGGGCTTTCTTTGCTCATTGGCCTTTTCTTCTGGCTGCACATCAAGCGGTTGAGCCGGGCCAAGCTCATGCCTCCCCGTTATTGGGCGCTGGCGAGCTTTGTTTTGCTTGCATTGGTTTCGGCGCTTATTCCGGTGGGCATGCGGCCTCCCACCGATCCCTCCCGCCTACCAGGTGAAATCGCCATTGATCTCTGGTATTTGTTTTTCCTGCCCGGCGCGTTGAGCATGCCCCCTGGCGTTTTCTGGGGCGGGATCGGATTCATGCTGCTCGCCATCACCGCGCTTCCCTGGCTGCTCAAACGCAAACCTCTCACACCGATAGCGGTTGACGCCAAGCGCTGCATCGGCTGCGCGCTCTGCGCCGAAGATTGCCCTTACAACGCCCTACGCATGGTCGATCGAGATGACCACAGCGAGCATCCCCAGTTGGCTGTGGTCGATGCCGGATTATGCGTCGCCTGCGGCGTGTGCATCGGCAGTTGCCCCACCGAGGCGCTGACTCTAGACGGATTGCCTGCCGAGGCGCTCTGGGAGGATGTTCGTCTTCGGGCCGCCTCCTCCAACAGACATGCCATTAGAATGGTGTTTGTGTGCGAGCGCCACGCGGTTCATGGAGCGTCGTCCTATCTTCATGCGCCCAACAAAGGGGCCTCGGTGGACGAAACCGGCCAGCAAATAGCGGTGATCCCCCTCACCTGCATCGCCATGGCCCATCCCAACCTGGCCGCGCATGCATTGGAATGGGGGGCAACGGCTGTGCAGTTTGTGGGATGCCCTCCTGAAGATTGTGTAAACCGAGAAGGCAATGTTTGGATGGAGCAACGCTTGACGCGGCGACGTCAACCCAAATTGCGCCGAGCGCTCGTCAACGCGTCCATCGGTCGCGATTGGCTCCCTCCGGACGACTTCAGCCAGGCATTGAGGCGCGTTTCACGCCAGCATATTGCCACGGCTTATGACTTTGACCTCGGAGACATCTCATGGAAGCGCTTTCTGCCGGCGCTGTTGGTGTTGGGCGTTTCGCTGATCTTGGTGGCGCTGCTCAGCGAAACGCCTTATCGTCCATTTCCACCCAAACAAGCGTTGGTGGAAGTGGCCCTGAATCATCGGAGCGGATATCCCATTCGCACCGAAAAACAACCCTCATTTGTTCTTTCTGATTTCACGCCACCGCCGCCTTCGGCCACCCGGCTCATGCTCGAGGTGGATGGACGCGTCTTGTTGGACAAAACGTATCCTCCGCTGGAAGAAGAAGCGCCCGTGGTTGCGGCGTTTGAACAGATACCGGTGGAGGCGGGCGAGCATGACGTGCGTCTCACCATGCAGGAAGGCGACGGCCCGGCCCAAATTTTGTACGACGCCCGGACAACCCTGGCGCCTGGACAGGTGTTGCCGCTTCATCTTCAAGACGCTCGCGCCGAAGGAGGCGATCCCGAACGCGGACGCGCGCTCTATTTCGAAACATCTTTGGGCACGAACGCTTCATGCCGCATCTGCCATTCGCTTGAGCCGGGCGTGGTGTTGGTGGGTCCCTCTTTTGCAGGCATCGCCTCGCGAGCGGCTACGCGAGCGCCGGGCATGTCGGCCGAGGAATACATTCGCCAATCCATTCTTGAGCCGGACGCTTATGTGGTGGAAGGGTTCCAACCCGGCATGGAGCCGCCCAATTTCGCCGAACTCTTGACAGAAGAGCAAATCGATGATCTGGTCGCCTTCTTGATGACGCTGAAGTAATGCGCTAAAATTCACCTGGCGCCAATGGCGGCTGTCGGCTCACAAGAACAGGCGCTTAGTCAGCACGACGCAAGACGCGATTCAGCGCGCCAAAGACCATCTCAAAGGCCGCAATTCATGTGCGCAACAACGCACGCAAAACGATTCACGGCCGATTTCACAAATCGCGTACAAAAAGCTACAATTTGGAAGGGGCCGATTTAGAATCGATCCCTTTCAAATCCCAATCCCTTAGTCCGAAGGAGGAAGTCTCATGCGAAAGTGGTTCATCTTGATTGTTGTTCTCGCCATCGCCGTATTTGTAGCGGCAGCATGTGGTGGAGGCGGGTCAAGCTCAACCGGCGATCCTGCCGTTGACGCCGGTAAAAAGATTTTCGAGCAAAGCGTAATCGAAGGACAGCCCGGTTGCAGCACTTGTCATTCGTTGGAGCCTGATAAGGTCGTTGTGGGGCCGTCGTTAGCGGGATTGGCCACCCGGGCGGGCTCTATGGTGCCGGGCATGTCGGCCGAGGAATACATTCGCCAATCGATCCTCGAACCTGACGCCCACTTGGTGGATGGTTTTCCTGCCGGAACCATGCCCAAAGTGTGGGGTGATGTGCTCAGTGAGGAGCAGCTAAACAACCTTGTCGCCTTTTTGATGACATTGAAATAGACCTCCTTTCTCCTCATCACCCGTGGGAGCGTCGGTGGTTTTTGCCGCCGGCGCTCTTATTTTTGCATCAAACTTGCAGCTGGTCATCGTTTTCCGGCAATCGCTTTGTTGACGCGACGCCGACGCCGCGTTGACGCGAATTTGCTATGCTATGAACGGTCCGCCAACAGAAAAATTCCTCGGCGGCTCATTGCTTCAGCTTGATCATGGCGCATTCATTGTTGATCTTACAACCCCGAATACGCCATGCTAAAGCCTGTTTCTCACAAATCGCGTCCAAAATGTATTCTGTCATCATCCATGCCCATCGTTCATCTTCGCAGCGTTGATCTTCATTACGAACTGATCGGGCCGGACGAGGCCGAACCTCTGCTGCTGATTCACGGCGCGACCAGCACCTTTCGTAGCGGATGGCGGCATCAGATCCCCGCGTTCAGCAAGCATTATCACCTCATCGGGCCTGATCTACGCGGACACGGAGGCAGCAACAATCCGGCCGATCGCCTGGACCTGCGGCAAATGGCCGACGATATGGCCGAGTTGCTGACACATTTGGGTTATGAAACCGCGCACGTATGTGGTCATAGCGGCGGCGCGTCCACCGCGCTGTTTTTGGCCGTCCGTCATCCAGAACGGGTTCGCACACTCATTCTGGTAAGCAACAATTTCGAGAAAGACCGCGTGCGCATAGGCAAGCTTGATTTCTGGAACCCGGAGCGTATACGCCGCGATATGCCACAATGGTGGAGACAACTGCAACGACTGCACCGCGATCCGGTGCGATTGCTGCGTTGGTGGGAGGAGGAGGATGCGATTCGTCCCAATTTTCAGCCCCATGAGCTGGCCCCCGTAACCATGCCCACCCTATTGCTTAATGGCGATCGCGACGAGATCATCCCTCTCGAACAAACCATCAAGCTTTACCATATTCTCCCCAATGCGCAATTGGGTGTGATTCCCGGAACCGGCCATCGCGTTCACGCCTTGCGCCCAGGATTGTTCAATAAATTGGTGCTGGATTTTCTCGCAAGACAAAAACACGTATGAAGCCTCACGGGAAAAAACGCGGCCCAGGGGGCGGGGAGCGCCATAAGTGTGGGAGCGACGCACATCCTTGAGTAATATAGACTACATTGCCGTCTCTCTGTTTTTGCCATCCTGATCATCATCGATTATAATTCTTGGCCAAATTCATGTTGATGAGACCAAGGATTTCGGGCGCCCAAGTGGGAACGGACGATAGACTAAACGCAGCGCCTCTCTTCCTTTGGCGGCGACTTTTGTCATCCCGTCGTTCCAACGTTGGGGATTGATGTGGCCAATCCACTGTTCTCGAAGCGGCTTTGGTCTAGAATCGTCCGTACAATTGCATCGCTGACCTGATAAGGATGGTGTCAGTATGAAACCAATCTATCTGGTGGGTTTTGTAATTGCCCTGGTGGGGTTATGGTTGGGGGATGAAAAGAGGACAGACGCGTCGTTTGCGCCATTGAGCACGCCCATACCGGAGGG
>JAADII010000071.1:0-1316 GCA_013151415.1 Chloroflexota bacterium | reverse complement strand
CCAACCGGCGAAAGCGAATATGTGGAACTCTATAACAGCAACGCCTTTGCCGTGGACCTCTCGGGCTGGCAAATCGACGACCAACCCGGAGCCTACAGCGCCTACACCATCCCGCCAGGAACCCTCATTCAGCCAACCGCCGTCCTGCTCTTTCAGCGCACCTTCGGCCTCAACAACAACGGCGACCAGGTGCGGCTCCTGGCGCCCAACGGCCAGGTGCGAGACGCTCACGCCTATGACGGCAATCCCGGCAAGGGCGTCGCCTGGTCGCGCTACCCAGATGGCATCGGCCCCTGGCGCTCCGACCTGCCGCCCAGCCCAGGCCAACCCAACCCCGCACCACCCACCCTCACGCCCACGCCAACCCCTACATCCACGCCCACACCCATCCCAAACGGCGTCTTCATCAACTGCCCGCCCCACCAACCGGCGAAAGCGAATATGTGGAACTCTATAACAGCAACGCCTTTGCCGTGGACCTCTCGGGCTGGCAAATCGACGATCAGGCGGATGGCGCCGCTCCCTACACCATTCCCAAAGGATCTCTTATCCCCGCCAAAGGACTGTTTTTGATCGAGCGCCATTTTGGGCTGAACAATAGCGGCGACCAGGTGCGATTGTTCGCGCCTGACGGAACCCTGCGCGATGAGCACGTCTTTATGAACGCTTATCGAGGCATTCCCTGGTCGCGCATGGGCGATGGCAATCCTATCTGGACGGACAAGTACCCGCGCACGCCCGGCCAATCGAACCGTCCTGCAAAACTAACGCTTCGAGGTCGCTTATATCAAGGACATCCGCCTGACAAAACAAACTCGATCATGGCTCACTACATCGGTCTTTATGGCGGCGATGATCCCGACCACCCAACTCAATGGTTGGCCAATGCATTCACCCAGACCGACGGAAGCTATTCGCTCACTTACGATACAAGCCAGGGCCTGTATCGATTCTATACGTTGCGGCCATCGCCACTGCAAGGATACGAATGGACGGGTGCGCACAGCGTGCACGGCGAAACGCCCGCTCGCGACCGTATTCGCTTTCGGGGTCTGCCCACCGGCGACTATGCAGACAACGATTTTTGGATGGCGCCTCTGCCAACGCCCATGCACACCCAAACCCCCACCCCCACATCAACGACCTCGCCCACCTCTGGCCCCAGCCCAACACCAACGCGCACAACGACCATGACTCCAGCTCCCACGCCCGCTTCTTTCAATTTCGTGGTCATCAACGAATTCTTGCCCAGCCCGCGCACCATCGATTTCGACGGCGATGGCGACGCCAACCACCTGGACGAGTATATCGAATTG
>JAADII010000130.1 GCA_013151415.1 Chloroflexota bacterium | reverse complement strand
TGGGCGTGGGTGTGTGGGTGGGAATGGGGGTGGGGGTGGCCGTGGGCGTGGCCGTGGGCGTGGCCGTGGCCAACGAAGCGCCAGCCTCGCCGCCCACCGTCAATAGCAACACATCCGACATCGCCCCATCGCCGGCCGTGGCCGAAAGAATCAAGCTGCCGGGGCGTTCGATGACCAGTTGGGTTGTGGCCATGCCCTGAACGGTTGGCGCCTGTCGCCGCGGCAATTCAACGCCGGCCTGTTGGTCCTGAAACCGAAATTCGACCAGCGTGCCATCGGGCGCAATATTGCCATTGCGGTCGAGCACCGGCCCTGCTTGCAACACAATGCTATCGCCAATAGCGAGATCGATGCCGCCTGTGTCTGTCTCCACGATCTGATTCTCCCCTTCTTCATTAGGCAACAGCAATGTCAGGGGGAAACGCTGATTGGGGTCAGGCTCCAGCTGCCGGTCGAGGTCGTAGTTGACGCCAGCCACACTCACGGGCAGCTTGCCGTTGGGCGTCAGTTCGCGGAAAAGCGTGCGCACGGCTGTTTCTAAAAAGGGTTGCACTTTGCTGTAAAGGCCATAATACGCGGTGAGCTTGCCGATTTCGGTGTCACTGAGAAAATAGGGCGCATTGAAGGCGAAGACAATGAGTTTTTTGTCGCGCAGGATATCGGCCCGAAGGTCGAGAAAGTGGCGCAGCGCAGCCGAACTTGGCAATGTTTCGGCATCGACATCGAGCATGGCGAAAATGATCCAATTGGCGTCGTTGATCAGGCCGTTCAGTTCGGCGAGACGCTCCTCTGGCAAACGCTGCTCGACCGGGACATTGTTGGGATCCACGGTTTGTTGCAAGAGGATGTCCAGCTCGTCGAAGCTGGCGCTGTCGATCATCTCTGGTCTCACCTGGTCGCTGGCTTCTGGGCCGTAAAGATGAACCATGATCTGTTCTAGAGCATCCACCGGGATGGCGGGCACGGTGGGGCAACCCGGGCAATCGCCCATGGGCCGGGCGTCGGTGAAGATCAGAATGCGTTCGTCGGCCAGGGGCGCGCTGGGCAGTCGGTCGGCAAGCTCGGTCGCGCCAGGGTAAATTAAGGTGATGGCCGAGCGCGAAATCTGCGTCACCAGATCGCCGCCCTGGTTGAGTTGTCGCGACAAGGCGTCGGCGGCTTGCTGGGTTTCGCGCCACGAAAGTTGTGGGTAGAGTTTCAATTTGAGGCGGATGATGCGTTTGACCGACTCATCGACGCGGGCGCGAAAAGCCGCGTCTTCGGCGTATTTTTGCCGGAAAAAGGCGATGGCGTCCTCCATATTGGCGAGCTGTTGGCTCCAAACGCCGTCGCGATCGAATTGCGCCAGGATCAATAAATCGTTTCCGGCCAGGAAGGCTTCTTGCGCCACGCGACGCGAGGGGAAACGGTCGGGCTCATACGCTTGATAGTATCGTTTCAGTGCGCGCACGCCCAGCGCATCCGAGACCAGCAAGCCGCCGCGGCCGCGCCAGTTGGCGAAGCCGTCCATAATGGTTTGCAGCTCGGGGGCCAGAGAAATGGGCGGGGTGAGCTGACGCGGGTTTTCCTGAAAACCTTTATAACGAACATGCGAGGTCATCATAGCGTCGGTGGCCGCGGCCGGCGAGCTGGCTTCTTCGGTCACCGCGCGAAAAGGCACCAGCTCCACCTGTTGCAAAGCGGGCAAAGGCTTTTGCACGGTCGCCACCTCGCGGTCAGGACGACGATCGCTCGCGCCCTGCCCAGGGAAGTGTTTGGCCACAGTGGCCACGCGCCCCTCCGAACCTTGATGCACGCCCTCGATATAGGCGCGGCCCATTTGCGCCACCCAAAACGCATCGCCGCCAAAGGTGCGCGCACCAGGATATCCCTTGAGCTCGGGCCGCGGGTTGTCCAACACATCGAGCGATGGCCCCAACAATAAATTGACGCCCACGGCTTTCAATTCTCGCCCCACTGTTTCGCCCACGCGACGGGCATAGTCCGGCTCCCAGGTCGCGCCGATGGCCAAGTTGTTGGGGATGGGGGTGAATCCGTTGATGAGCTGCGTATAGGGGTAGCTATCGCCCTCATGATTGATGGCAATGAAGAGCGGCAAACCGGGAATGGCGTTGCTGCTCAGGATGGCCGAATTCAAAGCGCCATCAGCCAAGACAATGGGTTGATCGAGATTGCGAAATGCATAGGTTTGCAAGTCGTTGGTGAGCTTGAGCACTTGCGAAGGGGTGTCGGCCTGGTTGTCAAAGTTGCGATTGGTCGCGTAGAGCGCCACGCCGCCAACCTGCCAGTCGCGCACCAATCGGGCGATGTCGCTATTGGGTCCGGTGTCGTTTCCCTCGAATGTCACCAGAAACAATTGTCCCACGCGTTGCTCTGGCGTCATGCGTTCGAGAATGGCTTCGACCAGCGCGTCCATCTCTTCATCGCTCAATGCAGTTTGCCGGGCTTCAGGCGTGGGCGTGGGCGGCTCGCCCTGGGCCGCGGTCACAGTGAAGAAGGGAGCGAACAGAACCAGCGGCAAAGCAATCAACCAAAACCAATGATAAACAACCTGGCGACGATGCATATTGTGAGTATAGAAGCGCGCGGGGATGGTGTCAAGGGGACGACAAGTGGCCAGTAAAGGGCGTCGTCCGATTAGACGTTATTCGTCGTTGGTTGTGGCTTGTTCGAAAGGCCCCTCATATCCCATTTCGCGCAACCAGATGCGCTCTTGAGGGGTGAGCGGCGCAGTCGCTAACAGGTCGGGCCGACGCTCTAACGTGCGCAAAAGCGATTGTTGGCGTCGCCATTCCGCCACTCGAGCATGGTGTCCTGAGCGTAAAATTTCGGGCACGCGCCAGCCGCGAAATTCCACGGGGCGCGTGTAATGAGGGCCTTCCAACAGACCTGTGGCGTGAGAATCCTCCGCGGCCGAACGCTCATAACCCAACGCGCCCGGAAGCAGACGCACCACGGCGTCCACAATCACCATGGCGGGCAGCTCTCCGCCCGAAAGCACGTAATCGCCAATAGAAATCTCGTCCGTGACCAGGTATTGGCGCACGCGCTCATCCACGCCTTCATAACGACCACAAATCAGCATCAGTCGCTCCTCTTGGGCCAACGCCTCGGCCACGGCTTGTTTGAACAATCGCCCTTGTGGGGTGAGCAAGATCACCGGGCATTCGTCCTCGCCCCGCACACTTTCCACCGCGCGAAAGATGGGTTCAGGCTTCATCACCATGCCGCCCCCGCCGCCATAGGGCGTATCGTCCGTGGTTTGATGCTTATCCGCGGCGTAATCGCGAATATTGTGGACGCGGATATCCACCAGGCCCCGCGCCCGCGCCCGCTTGATGATGGACGCGTCGAAGGGACTGACGAACATTTCGGGAAAGATGGTGAAGATGTCGATGCGCATCAGACGCTTTCCAGCCAGGGCAAAATTTCATCGATTCGCTCCACCCGACGCGCGGGGACATCGGTGAACACGCGACGCGAGTCAACGAGCACCGAGTCGAGGCCGGCGTTGGTCGCGCCCACAATGTCGGCATAGTAATTATCGCCCACATAAAGAGCGGCCTCGGCCGGAATATGGCCGGCGCGTTCCAGGGCAGCCCAAAACACCTCCGGTCGCGGCTTCCAATGACCCACCTCGCCCGCGGCCAGGGTGAAATCAAAGTAATCGGCGATGCCCAAATGGTCCAGCTCATCGGAAAAATCATTGGAGCGGTTGGACAAAACGCCCAGAACGACATCGGTGGATTTGAGGGCTTGCAGCGTTTCGAGCGCGCCGGGCGTGAGCTGCGACACGGGCTGAAAATGCTCGCTCAGTACGCCGGCAAAATGGGCCACATCTTCATCGCTGGCGGGCGGATGACCCACCTGCGACATCAAACGTCTCAAAAAGGCGTTCCAAACGCCATCATTGCCATACTGTTTCACGTCCTCGATAATTTCAGGACTGTGCGCCCAGTAACGATGCACCCAGCGTTCGGTGAGCCGCCATTGAAAACCATCAACGGTTATGTCTAGTTTTTTTAGACAATCGCGCAGCGCGTCCATAAAATGGGGCTGATTTTCACGCAACGTGCCATCGAGATCGAAAATAATTGTTTCATATCGCATACATAAATCATAGCCCAGTCATCAGCCACAACACAAATCCCCGCACCGCGCTGCACATTCATCTCAGACAAGGCATCTTGCAAAACCATGTCCGAAAAGCTACACTGATCAACCATCAACTTCATCGAGTCAGATAGACCAGGCGATCATCGCCCGTTCGTCCATCCGACGTCGCGCCCGCTACCAACCTCGGCCATAAGACGATCACCCGTTTCGCGCGCGTTGCCCATGCCCATCATCATCCTCAGCTTCGGACGCTCCGGCTCCACCTGGATCTCCGACATCCTCTCGAAAACATTGGGCGGTCTCATCCTCTTCGAGCCGCTCCATCCCGAAACCTGCTCCTTCGCCGCGGAGATCTGCTACGCGGACGCGACCGATCCTCGCCAGAGCGAGCAACTGGGCCAACTGCTCGACCGAATCCTGGCCAAACAAGACCACAACCGCTGGCTCCTGCGCAACCATTTGTTCAGCCCTCTCGAGGCGGTCAGCCCGACCTTTGTCGAGACGGTCTGGCGCGAATGCGAGGTTATCGGCTTCAAAGAGATCCGCGCCAACTTCCTCATCGACTGGTTTCTCGACCACCTCGACGCGCAGATCGTCTATATCGTTCGCCATCCCTGCGCGGTCATCGCCTCGTTGCGTCGTCGCATCAACTTTTGGAACGAATTCGGCTTCGAGCGACACTGGCAATTCTTCCGACAACGCGTTCTGGAAAATCCCCGTTATCGCTCGACCCTCGCGGCCTACGACGCGGTGGTCGCCCGCGCTCGCAGTCAGACCGAGCGCGAGGCGATCATGTGGGCGGCCAGCCACAAGCTGGCCGCGCAAACCCTGGCCCGCCGCGGCCTTCCCATCTTTTACTATGAACACTTTTACGAAACCCCATTCCAGGCCACCCGTCGCCTGCTTCGCTATCTCGGCCACGAGGCCAACCTACATCCCGCGCACATCTTTGTGCCTTCCATGACCACTTTGCGCACGGTTCACGGTCTCACCGCATCGGAAAACGACTACGCCGCGCGCGGCCTGGCCCTCTTCTGGCAAGACATCCTCACGCCCGACGAAGTCCGCAGCATCATGGACATCGTACGCGGATTCGATATCGACGACTACCCCTCGCCATGACCCCGCCATCCTCTCGCCTCTCCCATCTTCTCATCCCCGCCATCCTCTTGCTCCTCCTTTTGGGGATGACGGCTTGCAGCCCGCCCGCGCCCGCGGCCACGAAATCGGCCGTCCCTGCTCATGAAACGCAGGTCGCGGACGCGCCGCCCACTCGCACGCCCACCCCCTCGCCCACTCACACCCTCACACCTTCGCCCACCTCCACGCCCACACGCACGCCCACGCCTTCGCCTACTCGCACCCCCACCCCCACGCCCATTCTCGCCACCCGCGTCTACGCCATCGCGGCGCCCTTCGCCACCATCCGCGACGACATCCCCTGGCGCGAAATCGAAACCCGCTGGGCCGATCCCGAAGCCCCGCCCCTGCTCGTTCTCGAGCCGGAAACCCCTTTTCTGCAAACCCTGTTCGATTCACCGCCAGCTCATCCCATCTCGCCCGACCAACTGCGCGACGCGCTGGACCAGCCCGACGCGCTGGCCATCCTCCCCTTCGACCAACTGGACCCCACCCTTAAGGTCTTGACCATCGACGGCCTCAACCCGCTGGACAAACGCCTCGATCTGGCCGACTATCCCCTTGCGCTCACCATCACCGGCCCTGCGGCCCGCGACCTCCCCGCGACCAACCGCGACCCGAGCCGCATCACCACTCTCATCATGACCGGCGTCACGGCCATGTCGCGCGGCACAGCCGAAAAAATGGAGCAAAAAGGCGTCCTCTACCCCGCGCTCGTCATCTCCGACACCCTGGCCGCGGCCGACATCACCCATGTGAGCAACGAGGTCCCCTTCATCGAGGGCTGCGAAGTGAACAACACCTACATGAATCTCATCCTTTGCAGCGATTACGACTATTGGCAGGCCCTCGAAGCCATCGGGACCGACATCGTCGGCCTTAGCGGCAACCACGTCAACGACTTTGGCCGCGAGGGCGCGCGCGAATCCATCCGCTTCTATCGCGAGCGCGGCATCCCTATTTATGGCAGCGGTCTCAACGAAGAAGAAGCCTGTCAGCCTCTGCTGTGGGAAGACCACGGCAACACCTTCGCGTTCATCGCCGCGCTGGCCTGGTGGCCCGATAGCGCCTGGGCCACCGAAACCGAACCGGGCGCTTGCTACTTCTACCGCAACTACGACAAAATCCTGGCCACGGTGCGCCAACTCAGCCGGGAAGTGGACATCGTCTCGGTCGAATTGCAATTTCAGGAAACCTACAACCCCTGGCCCATCGAAAGCCAGATCGAAGAATTCCGCGCCCTGCGCGAGGCCGGAGCCGACATCATCACCGGCGTGCAAAGCCATGTGCCCCAGGCCGCGGAACCCTATGCGCACCCGCCCGGCATCATCCTCTACGGCCTGGGCAACCTCTTCTTCGACCAGATGCAGTCCTGGGAGACTCGCACCGCGCTCATTGCCCGCCACACCATTTACGACGGACGCCTCATCAGCACCGAATTGCTCACCACCGTGCTGGAAGACTTCGCGCAGCCGCGCTGGGCCACGGCCAAAGAGCGGGCCGAAATCTTGCAACGCATCTTCGAGGCCGCGCCGCCCCCGCCCGGCCAGACCGCCAAAGCCCGCCCCAACCAGGTCGCGACCAAACCCACCGCCAACGCCACCCCCAGGCCCGTCGCGCCGCCCCCCCCCTTTCCCACCGAGCGCGTCCTCCC
>JAADII010000023.1 GCA_013151415.1 Chloroflexota bacterium | reverse complement strand
GAACCCGCGCTGCGCAAACTGAACAAAGGCGTGGAACTGGAAGACGGCATAGCCCGCGCCCGCGTGCGGCGGCTGCCCAAAATTCCCATTGAACAACGTTTTTGGGTTGAACCGGTCCCGGACCCAAAGCACGAATGGCTGGTGTTCGTGTTGCGCGAGGGCCGCAAACGCCAGATTCGGCGCATGTGTCAGGCCGTAGACCTGGACATCTTGCGCCTGATTCGCGTGCGCATCGCCTCGCTTCACATTGGCGACATCCACCCGGGCAAATGGCGGCCCCTCACGGCCCGACAACGCCGCGCAGTGAAGGCGATTAAAAAGCAGTATTCACATCAATAGGCTTCTCATTCTCGGCCAGACGTTCATTGACAATTCTCGCCAATTCGGCGTCTTCCAACATATCGAGCATGGCTTCATAGGTTTCAGCCGGCACGAGATAAGCCGCAGGTCGGTTATGGTTGAGAATGGCGATCGGTTCTCCGTCGGCCACGCGTAGAAGGGCGGTGGGATTTTTCTTCAACTCCGAGATGCTCGCCGTATATTTCGACAAAATACGTTCCATTTTTAGCTCCTCAATAGGTGCAAAAGTAAGAGACAAATCTATCAGAATTATTTTGACCAACCGCCTCTTTTCTTGCAAGCGTCTGAACGGATAATAAGGAGATATGCCCAATCGACTTGCTCAGGCGACATCGCCTTATCTTTTACAACATGCCGACAACCCTGTAGATTGGTGGGAATGGGGAGAGGAGGCGTTCGAGCGGGCGCGGGCCGAGGACAAGCCCATTTTTCTCAGCGTGGGCTACGCGGCCTGCCATTGGTGCCATGTCATGGCCCATGAATCGTTCGAAGACCCCGCCATCGCCGACATCCTCAACCGCCATTTCATCTGCATCAAAGTGGATCGCGAGGAGCGCCCCGATGTGGACGCCATCTACATGGAGGCCGTGGTGGCCATGACAGGGCATGGCGGCTGGCCCATGTCCGTTTTCCTCACGCCCGAAGGCGAGCCTTTTTACGGCGGAACCTATTTTCCGCCCGTGGACCGGTACGGCATGCCCTCGTTTCGCCGCGTGCTGGTCAGCATCATCGACGCCTGGCAAAACCGCCGCGAGCGATTGCAGCAATCGGCCTCGCAACTCACCGCGGCCCTGGGCCGCAGCGGCCAACTGAAACCCGACCCCGGCAATCTTTCCCCCACCATCCTCGAGGCCGCGTTCGTCACCTTGTATCAGAACTACGACGATTACGAGGGCGGATTTGGATCCGCGCCCAAGTTCCCCCAGGCCATGGCCCTGGAATTCCTCCTGCGCCACCATCATCGCACGGGCCAGGCCGCGCCGTTGGCCATGGTGACGCACACCCTGCGCAAGATGGCCAACGGCGGCATGTATGACCAACTGGGCGGCGGCTTTCATCGCTACAGCACCGACGCTCGCTGGCTGGTTCCCCATTTCGAAAAGATGCTATACGATAACGCCCTGCTCGCGCGCATGTATCTCTACGCCTGGCTGCTCACGGGCGATGCATTTTTCCGCCGCATCGTGGAAGAGACGCTGGACTATGTGCTGCGCGAGATGACCCATCCAGCCGGCGGTTTTTACAGCACGCAGGACGCGGACAGCGAGGGCGAGGAGGGCAAGTTCTTCCTCTGGACGCCGGACGAAGTGAAGGCGCTTTTGGAGGAGGAAGACGCGGCCCTCTTTTGCCGCTATTACGATGTGACCGAGGCCGGAAATTTCGAGGGCAAGAACATCCTGCACGTGGACAAGGATGTGGAGACGGTCGCGCGCGAGGCTGGGGTGAGCGCGGCGCGATTGCAAGAGGCGCTGGAGCGCGGTCGCCGCGCGCTCTTCGCCGCGCGCGAGCAGCGCATCAAGCCAGGTCGAGACGAGAAGGTGTTGGCCGCGTGGAACGGTCTGATGATGCGAAGCATGGCCGAGGCCGGCACGGCCCTGAACCGGCCCGATTATCTACAGGCCGCGCGAGCCAACGCCGCGTTCATCCTGGCGGAGATGACGGACGAGCGAGGACGACTGTTTCGGTCGTGGAAGGATGGTCGGGCCGCGCTCAATGCATATCTCGAGGATTACACAGATGTGGCCGAGGGGCTGATCGCGCTCTATCAGGCCACGTTCGAGACGCGTTGGCTGCGCGAGGCCGACCGCTTGCTGGGCATCGTGCACGACCATTTTTGGGATGACGAATCGGGTGGGGCGTTTCACACGTCCGACGACCACGAACAGCTTATTGTGCGGCGCAAGGACTTTTATGACAACGCCGAACCCAGCGGCAACAGCGCCTATGCATCGGCCGCGCTGCGCCTGGCGCGCCTGCTCGACAAGCCCGACTACGCCAAACGGGCCGAGTCCATCTTCCGCATCATGCGCAACCCCATGGCCTCTCAGCCCAGCGGGTTCGGCCATTTGCTCTCGGCCCTCGACTTTTTCCTGGGCGCGGGTCGCGAAATCGCAATCATCGGCGAGCCGGACGCGGCCGATACGCTGGCTCTGCGTCGCGTGGTCTATGAGCGCTGGCTGCCCGACGCCGTGATAGCGGGTTGCGCGGCCGATGATGCAGACGCGGCCGCTTTCATCCCCTTGCTCCGCGACCGCACCCTTATTCAAGGTCGCGCCGCGGCGTATGTGTGCCGGAATTATGTCTGCAACTTACCGGTCACCGATCCAGAGGAGCTGGCCGCGCAACTGGAGGAATCTCATTGACCCACGCGCTGAAGTGGCATAAAATAGGCGTTAGAGATGGCCGCACAAGCTTCACGGACGACCGCTCGCTGAGACCCGTGAAAATCGCTTCGCTGACCAACGTAGACCAAAGTAGACCAAGATAGACGATGGGCCTATTGGTCTATGTTTGTCCTATGGTCTATGTTGGTCTGGCCGCTCATCACAACATGAGCTGTCCGACCGACCTTGGATTTCGGACTTCGGACGTTGGACTATTTTCAAAGCAGCCCCGCGGCGGACGCGCCAGACCACCATCGGCGGAGGAAAACCCAATGCCCATAAAATGGGAATTCGATGTTCAGGAATCGCGGCCGAATATCCCGCCGTTATTCGGTTTGTTTCGACTCGCGGTCCATGCGACGCACCTGAAAGGCATAGACCACGGGCACAATCAGCGCAAAAAGGAACCACTGGATAGCATATCCCAGATGAGGGCCTTCGTCGAGAATGATTTCGGGCGGATTGCGGTGCGGGAGTTCGGGGTCGTTTTCGGTGGGGGTTAGGGCGAGATAGAAAGGCAGGAGCGGGTAGGGGGTTTGGTTTTGGATGCCCGCGATATCGATGCGATACCATTCCTTTTGCGGTTCGGTGGGCCATTGCGCGGCCTCGGGACGACGGTCTTCCGGCTGAATACGGCCCTCGATACGCGTCACGCCGGGCTCATCGAAGCGGCTCAGGTCGGTCAGATCTTCGGCCGCAGGAATCCAACCCCGATCCACCAACAGGGCTCGCTCACTGCCCTCGATGCGAAAGGGCGTGAGCAGATGATAGCCCGGCCGACGCTGGTAAAGCTTGCTCTTGATGATGACCTGGCGCTCGAAGTCATATCGTCCTTCAACCACTGCGCGACGATGTCGCCGAGCGCGGGCGTCGAGATCGGTTTCGTCACCTGTCAGCGGAATGGGCGGCGCGTCCAGCTCGGCCTGAACCTGAACAATATAGGCGCGTTTTTGCTCCAGCCGATCGAGCTGCCAAAAGCCCAATCGAATCATGACCAGCGAAGCGATGATGACGAGCAAGGTGGTGGGAAGCCACCGGCGTTTGAAGAGGAACATGGGTTGGGGGATGTTAGGTATTGGGATATTGGGTATTGGGGTATTGGGATACTGGGTATTGAGTGTTAGGGTGAATTTAGTGTCCCATGCTCATGGTTCCGCGCATTTCCATGGGAAGGGTGAAGAGATAGATGGCCGCGAAGGCTAGAGCAATGGCCAGCGCCGCCCAAGGCAGCAGAGCCAGGATCGAATGGCGCGAGGATGATGAAACGATCTGTCGGTTGCGTTCGCCAAGGACGAGTAATGTGGCGAGCAGACCAATGAGAGTGAATGCCATTTGCAAAGGCAAGAGCCAGGAATAAGGCAAAATAGGACCGAGAGCCCAGTTGGGCCGGTCGCCCAGAAGGAAAATGCCGTGATCGATGAGAAAATTCTGCAAAGCGGGAACGATGGTCAGCGCGCCGGTGGCGAAGTGAAAGCCGTAGTGCGCGAACCAAACGCCGAATCCCAGGGGAACGAACGCGGGCGCGTAACGAGCGAACACGCGGCGGAGGGGTTCGGAGGAGCGAACAAGGGAGCGAGAGAGCCACGACGCAGCCAGACCCAAGGCCGCGGGCGCAGCCAGATTCAGAACCGCGAAGATCAGAAGCAGAACCAGGGCTTTGTTCAAGAAAGGCAGCCAGGTCAGCAGAGAGGCTTCCAGCGCGTAGACCGGAGGGACCATGCCAAAGGCGTTGCTCAAACTGGCGGCCACCCACACCAAAGCAAGGAAAGCCACATCCCAGCGGTGTGGCCAGGCGTCGCGCATCAATTCGCGCAGGGGCGGCCGAGCGGCCAGGGCCACATTGTCATGCGGGCAAGCGCGTGCGCAATCCAGACAAAATGTGCAATCGAAATTGCTCCGCACCTGGGGCGCATACAGCTCGAGGCCGCAGCCCAAAGCGTTTTCTCCACCTCGTATGCAGTCTTTGCTCTCACAAATGCGGCACGCGTCGCGACTGCGAACGGTGATCTGAAAAGGGGAAATCGTGGAGGCCACGAAGTTGAAACTGCCCAGCGGGCATAGATATTTGCAGAATGGCGATTCCGCGAAAAGGGCTTCGAGCGCAAACGCAGCCGCAAAATAGGCGATGGCCACCCAGGCCGTGAGCCAGGGGCTGGCCCATAGATCGAGCCATTCGTACAGGAAAAAAATGAGGAAAAGAAGCGCGATGGCCAACCATTTGTTGCGCAATGCGCGCGGCCAGCGCCGACCGCGGCCGCTGATGCGTCGGGCCAAGGTGCGGGGCAGGGTGAAAGGGCAGCCCATGCAAAAGAGATTGCCCACCAGCAGCAAAGCCAACATCACCAGCCCGCGATAATGAATCCAGGCCGAAACCGTGGCCATGTTTTCCGGCGCGAGCTGCGGGCCGGTGAGGCCATCATAGATGATAAGCAACGCCAGGAACAGCAGCGGAATCTGAAAAAGCAGACGCCCCCATCGCCAACGCAACACGCGGCCAATAATGGCCGCGTGCAACAGATCGAACGAGGGGGCGGTGGCCGAGCGCGTCGTCATAGGATCATTATTTTACGAACCATCCATGTTCATGTCCATTTCTCCACCCACCGAAACGTCGAAGCGTCGCGAAAAGGTGCGACCATCGGGCAACGCTCCTCGGATGGTCACGAACCAATCGCCGGCCATGGTCCATTCGAAAGGAACTCGATAGACGCCCCCCTCGCCGCGCTCGGCCGTCGCCAGCACAGGCTTCATGCCCGCATGGGCCATATCACCCTTTATGTCAAGCTTGGCGTCCTCGAGTGGAGCGCCGGTCTCGTCCGTAATGGTGATGACCAGCACAGCCTCACCCACGACCGGCGGCGCAGGCTCAACCATCAGTTGCACTTCGACGTCGGCCGCGGTTTCAAGCTCTCGGCTCGCGCGCGTGCACGCGGCCGAGAGCAGGACCGCAATGATGAGAAACAGGAACCATCGTTTCATAATCTGTTCTGAAAATAGACGATGGACGATGGACGATGGACGATAGGATTGGCGGCTTCTATCGTCCATCGTCTTATCGTCCCTTCGCCCTTAAATCATCCCCCCATATTCATTCCTTCGACCTTGCGCACCTCGGCCTCAATCTTTTTCTCTCCCGATTTTTCGAACTTGAGCACCAACTCGATCTTATCGCCGGGCTGGAGCTGCTTTTTGAGACCCATCAACATGATGTGATATCCGCCGGGCTTCAACTCAACCTGGCCTCCAGCGGGCACGGCTAGACGCTGACCCTCAACCGGTCGCATTTTCATCACGTCGTTTTCCATGGTGGTTTCATGAATCTCCGCCACTTTGCTAACGCTGGATTCGACGCCAACAAGCGCATCGTCCGCCCCGCCTGTGTTCTTGATGATCATATAAACGGCGCCATTGCCTTCTGCCATGGGCGATTGCCGAGCCCACGGTTCTTGGATTTCAATGGAAGGACTTTTCGCACCGCATGCGACCAACATAACGACCAACAGGAGCATCAGCAAAGCGATCGAAAGCAATTTGTGTGGCATGGTGAAGTTCATTGTGCTCTCCTTAAAGAAAATGAAAATAAAGGTCTAATGAATGATCATTTCTCGGGCAATACGCGATGTGGCTGAGCTGAAACAAAAGTCATGGCTCATCCATCATGGTTTTTAATCGCATGACGCCTCGTAGATGGGCTTGAGCCTGAAACAGGTCCATCACCCACCCGCCAAATCCTTTTTGAAAACGGATCGCGTCCTCTCGTTGCTGAAAACAGAGCACCGAGGGCGTGCAACAGACGGTGAGATTGGGTTCAACCAAAAATGTGGCGGTCCGCACGTTGATCATGCGGCCATGCAAAAAATCCGCAGCCAAAGCCGAAACCGCCGAAGGCCGGCTATCGAGCAACAACAAGCCGCAATGAGGGCAACATGCGCGCAATTGAGCGCCCTCGGCGCATTGCACAATAAATGCCGTGCGCTGGCGCACGCGCATAGAGCACATCGGACAACGCCCTCCGCCTAGCAAATCACCCGGTTCTGTTAACGCCTCAGCGCCCCCGCGCACGCGACGCACCAATCCCTCTTCCGCCAAGCGCGACAAGTCGCGATGGATGGTCATGCGAGAAACCCCCAGGGTCTGACTGAGTTCAGCCACCTGAACCCGGCCATCTTCTTTGATTCTATCGAGTATGAGTTGGCGACGAAAGGAAGCGTGCATGATCGCAAAACCATCGAACAACGTGCAAACGACGACGCCGTTTGTTACAAAATGTTACATTTTGTTGAATTTGGGCATGAATATAACACAATGTTGCACAATACGCAAAAAAACGAGGAGACGATAACGCCTCCTCGCCCGCGCTCCATGCGCCATCCGCCCGCTTACGCATTCGCGTATTCGCTTGGGGTTTGGCCGGTGAATTTCTTGAAGACCCGCGCGAAGTAGCGGGCGTCGTTGTAACCCACGTGGTAGGCCACTTCGAACACAAGCAGGCCCTGTTCGCGTAATAGCCGTTTGGCGTGGTCGATGCGGCAGCGCGTATGATAATGTTGCGGCGATTCGCCCACCCATTTGTTGAACAGGGCGCGCAAATGCGATTTGCTAATGCCCACGGCCGCGGCCGTTTTCTCGGCATCGAAGGGCATGTCGTAGTGTTCGCGCAAATAAACCAACGCGTTGCGCACGGCCTCGGGATAGGCTGATTCGGGTTGATCAAAAGAGCCCGATAACTCCTCAATCCGAGCCATGGCCTCGAAAAAATGCGCCAACGCCCGTAAAGCGTAGCCGGGTTTACACAAAATCAAATTCTCTCGCATGGCCACCAATATCGACTCAAGCACGGCGTCATAACCCAAATGCAACAAGCGCCAATCGTCAGGACACAACGCTTTGGGACATTCGCCTTCCAGCGCGAACCAATGATACTTGACGCCATGCCGGCTGGTGTAATTGTAGACGGTGCTGGGGGGAATCATCAATAAGTCCCCCTCAGTGAGTTCAACCAAAACACCGCGACACTCGAAGAGAGCCTGACCGTCGATATGATAGAAAAATTGATAGCGCGGCGTAAATTCATACTCTCCCGACACATAACCCGCTTTACAATGATATTCTCCCGCCTGCGAGAGAAAAAAATCAAACCCTTGAGACAAAGACGAGCCATATCCCGTCCGCCAATAGTCATAGCGGAATGGGCGCGCGCCATCTTTCGTGCCGCCAGCGACAGGGCGATAGGTCAAGCGTTCGATCATCGTTTCATCCACATATATCATCGAATCGTCTACGCTATTATAGCGAGCGCTGGAGTATAATACAACAACGTTCCGGCGTTCGAGACCCTATCAGTCTGGCAGGTGACAAGAAAACAGACCTCCAAAGGCGGGCGAGAGACCTGCAATGTGGGCGAGAGTCTCGCGACCGCTCACAGGGGTCGTAAGCGCCGATTCGACATTGCTGATACGGTCTCCCGGCGTTCGGGAAGCGCGGGCTTGAACCAGCTCTGTGCGCGGCTGCAACGAAAGGTCGGTCGCGGCCTTTTGTCATTCATATTTGGAGAGGCGTGGTTCGCGTCCCAGGCGTAGAACCACGTCGTCAATACGTTTCGCTTTCCGCCCACTTGCTCAAGGAGGGGACCGATGAGACGCATTCCGATCATCCTTTTGTTGCTTTTCATTTTGAGCGCGTTGACATTGGCAGCCTGCGGCGGCGCCCAACCCGCCGAAGCGCCAGCGCAAGAGGAGCCGCCGGCCGCCGAACCCACCGAAGCGCCGCCCCAACCCACCGACACGCCGCCGCCTGCACCGACCGACACACCGCCCCCCGCGCCAACCGATACGCCGCCTCCTGCGCCAACCGAACCCCCAACCGCCGAAGGACCCTCTGGCACATTGGTGCGCGCGCTCACCACATTCCCAAACTCGCTAGACATCCCTCAGGCTGCTGAACGTCAGGCCTCGACCACCGGTTGGCAGATGTTCGATTCGCTGGTATGGTTTGACGACAGCGGCAAGATTGTGCCCTCATTGGCCGAAAAATGGGAAGTTTCAGAAGATGGGACCGAATACACCTTTTATCTGCGCCAAGGGGTCAAATTCCATAATGGCGAGCCTTTCAACGCCGACTCAGTGGTGTTTTCCTGGGAGCGGGCCTCTCAATCTGATTTCGAGTACGCCAATCATTGGCAGCGAGCGGAATCGGTGACCAAGATCGATGACTACACCGTTAAAATCAAAACGGCCGAACCCGACGCCCTGTTTTTGAGCATCATGGCCGACAATTGGGCCATGGTGCCGCCCGGTTACATCGCGGAAGTGGGTGAAGAAGGATTTGCCGAACATCCCATCGGCACAGGCGCGTATAAATTCGTGGAATGGGTGAAGGGCGATCACATCACCATGGAGGCCAATCTGGATTACTGGCGCGGCGCGCCCAAGATCAAAGAGGTCATTTTCCGGCCCATTCCCGAATCGGCCACGCGCGTAGCGGCTATTCAGACCGGCGAAGTCGATATTGTCACCCGACTGAACGCGGAAGAAGCCGAAAGCCTGCAAGGCGTCGAGCATGTCAATGTGATTAGTTACCCTGTCACCCGCATCTACTATATTGCTTTCAACAACCTGACCACAGGCGTGGATCAACCCACCATGGATCCGCGAGTGCGTCAGGCCATGAACTATGCGGTGGATGTAGACGCGATCATCGACGCGCTCTTCAACGGCCACGCCAAGCCCGCCATCGGCTATGTGGCCACCAGCGAACTGGGCTACGATAATGCAGAGCCCTTTGGCTACGATGTGGAAAAAGCCAGGGCGTTGTTGGCCGAAGCCGGGTATCCAGACGGTTTTGAAATGGACATGGCTTGTCCAGCCGGCGCCTACACCAACTTCGAGGAGGTTTGTCAGTCCATTGTCGGCTATTTGGAGCAGGTTGGCATCATCGTAAACCTGGAAATCATGGAATCGGGCCAGTATTGGGAATTGGAAGCCAACAAGGAATTGCCGCCGTTATTTGGCGACAGTTGGTCGTCGGCCGTGGGCGAAGCATACCCCCGTTTGGTGGGCGCGCTAGGCGGATGGGATGCGGCCTATTCCGCCTGGTACGATGAGAAGATTGCAGCCATGTTGGACGAGATTAAGGTCACTATTGATCAGGATGCGCGTGCAGAGCTCTATCGAGAGCTGCAAGTTTATATGCGAGAAAATCCGCCCTTCATTTACCTGTATGAACCAGTCACATTTGAAGCGGTGAACAAACGCGTGAAAAACTACAACCCGCGTTCAGCCGAGACCTACTTCCTCTTCCAAATGTCGTTGGAAGAATAAGCGCCGCACTGCTGAGCGCGCCGGAAGCCATATCGAAGAACTTCCGGCGCGCTCCCCATTTCACTTTACAGAAGCGACGAATTCGGTGTAATCTTTATCCTCGATGCTTGCCATAATCCGCGTCGCGCGCCATGGGCGTTTTTGGGCCAGATGGTTCGCGACCGCGCCTCATTGAAACCGCGTGGCGTCGTCAGGAGACCCGGATGCAACGATATTTCTTATCGAGAATTCTTCAATCCATCCTGTTGCTTTTTGGCGTCCTGTTTTTAGTCTTCTTCATGGTGCGGATCACCGGCGATCCCGCCGCGTTGATGATGCCGCGCACGGCCTCGCCCGAACAAATCGAGGCTTTTCGCGAGGCGATGGGCTTCAACCGCCCCCTCATCGTGCAGTTTGTGGATTTTGTTAGGGGCGTTATGGTGGGCGATTTCGGCAATTCACTGCATTTCAAAACGCCGGCCCTGCCCCTGGTGCTGGAACGACTGCCCGCCACGCTCCAGCTGGCCACCGCCGCCATGCTCATGGCCATGCTGGTGGGCATTCCCTTAGGACTCATTGGCGGTCTCAATCCGGGCAGCATCATGGATTCACTCGCGCGAGGTTTGGCCTTGCTTGGGCAAAGCGTGCCCAACTTCTGGCTGGCGTTGATACTCATCTCTTTCTTCGCGGTCAAGCTGGGTTGGTTTCCTTCATTCGGTCGGGACGAGTGGAAGTCGGTGGTCTTGCCCGCTTTTGCCTTGGGTTTGTCCACAATGGGGCAATTGGCGCGTTTGACGCGCTCATCCACCCTGGAAATTCGTAGCGAAGATTTTGTTCGCACCGCGTATAGCAAGGGTTTGCACCCGCGCACCATCTACGCCAAGCATATTTTTCGCAATGTGGCCATCCCCCTGGTTAGCGTGATCGCGGTTCAATTTGGCTATATGTTGGGAGGGTCGATCTACATCGAATTCATTTTTTCATGGCCGGGCATTGGGCAGTTGCTCCAACAAGCCATCGGCTGGCGCGACTTTCCCTTGGTGCAGGCCATCGCCGTGTTCACCAGTCTGGCCGTGCTGGCCCTGAACCTGCTGACCGACGTCGCCTACGTCCTCATCGATCCCAGAATTCGTTATGGCATTCGATAATCTCAACTTCTCGCACGAACCGGATTCTCTGCTCGACAAGGAGAGGACGTGGGGTGATCGCGTGCGTTATTTGGCGCGTCTCTTATGGCGCGACCGCAGCGGCGTCATCGGCGTCGTCATCTTCCTTTCGGTGGTCGCGGCCGCGCTTTTCGCCCCCTGGATCGCGCCCTATGATCCTCTGGCCCAAGACCTGCGCAACAGCAAACAGCCGCCGGTCTGGCAAGAAGGGGGAGCATGGGACCACCCTTTGGGCACTGACAATCTGGGCCGCGACATTCTCAGCCGCATCATTTACGGCGCGCGCGTCAGCATTACAGTCGGCTTTTTTGGCGTCATCATTGCGGCGTCGTTGGGCATGATCATTGGCTCTATCGCGGGATATCTGGGCGGACGCGTGGATTCGGTGGTGATGGGATTCATCAATTTGTTATTGTCTCTGCCCTATTTGCTCTTCGTGGTGTTCATTGCCGCCGTTTTGGGCCGCAGTTTGCTCAACGTCATCCTTATTTTCGGCGTCACCGATTCGCCCATTTTCGCGCGCGTGACGCGTGGAGAAGTGTTGCGCATTCGCAGGTCAGGCTATGTCGAATCAGCCATTTGCGCGGGCGCTCGTTGGCCTTATATTATCGTCGATCACATTCTTCCAAACCTCATCGGCCCCCTGATCACCCTGGCCACGTTCGAAATGTCGGCCATGATCTTCTATGAGGCCGGTCTTGGCTTTTTGGGGCTTAGCGTGCCGCCTTCCATCCCCAGTTGGGGCAATATGTTGGCTGCGGGGCGAAAGTATCTCACCAGCGCCACCTGGATCGCAACCATGCCCGGCCTGGCCATCATGTACACCTCTTTGGGCATGAACCTGTTGGGCGACTGGCTGCGCGATGTGCTGGACCCGCGACTTCGCCGCTCCCGCAGATAAGGCGTCAGACCATGGACCGAATTCTGGAAGTGCGCAATCTGGTCACTCGATTTTACACGCTCGATGGCGTGGTTCATGCCGTCAATGGCGTCAGCTTCGATCTGCGCCGCGGCGAAACCCTGGCCATCGTGGGCGAAAGCGGCAGTGGCAAAAGCGTAACCGTACTTTCATTGGTGGGGCTCATCCCCAAACCTCCGGGCAAAGTGGAGCAAGGAGCCGCCTATTTCCGCACCGAACAGGGACGAATCGACCTGTTGCAATTGAGCGAAGAGGAACTACGCGAAGTGCGCGGGGGGCAAATTGGCTTCGTTTTCCAGGACCCCTTGTCCAGCCTCAACCCCATCCTCACCATCGGAGAACAGATCAAAGAAACGCTAACCCGACACCTGAATATCACGGGCGAAGAGGCGAAGGCGCGCACCATTGATCTATTGGCCGAGGTGGGCATCCCTGACCCTGAATTGCGCTACAAGGCCTATCCCTTTCAACTTTCCGGCGGCATGAGACAACGCGTGGTGATCGCCATCGCCATAGCCTGCCGCCCCCAAATCGTCATCGCCGATGAACCAACCACGGCCCTGGATGTCACGGTTCAGGCCCAGATCATCGATTTGTTCAATCACCTTCAACAAACGTTGAACATGGCCATGATCTGGATCACGCACGATTTGGGCGTGGTTGCCGGTCTGGCCGACCGGGTCATGGTGATGTATGGCGGTCGCATCGCCGAGGTTGCACCAGTGGACGATCTCTATGAACGTCCTGCGCATCCTTACACTGTGGGCCTTTTGGGCGCGTTGCCGCGATTGGATAGCAAAGAAAGCAAACGCCTGGTGAGCATCGAAGGAACCCCGCCCGACCTTTTAATCCCCCCGCGACATTGCCCCTTTGCCCGGCGCTGCCGGTTCGCATTCGAGCGCTGCTGGCGGGAGATGCCAGAACTAACGCCCCTTGGTCCAGAACACCGGGTGGCGTGCTTCTATGATATGGAACGGGGAGGCCCGCGCAATGAATGAGCGAAGCGAACTCCTCCGCGTAGAGGATCTTAAAGTTCACTTCCCCATTTACGGTGGCGTCCTGGGCAGAAAAGTGGGCGCGGTCAAGGCGGTGGACGGCGTTTCCTTCACCATTCGAACAGGCGAAACGCTTGGGTTGGTCGGTGAAAGCGGCTGTGGCAAATCGACCACAGGCAGAGCCATCATTCAGCTACAACGCGCCACGGCCGGCCGCGTGTTTTTCGATGGAACCGACATCACCACCTTGCGCGGCAAGGCGCTCCGGCGATTGCGCCCGAAAATGCAAATGATCTTTCAGGATCCTTACGCCACACTCAACCCGCGACATTCGGTGGGCAAGATCGTGGGCGAACCGCTGAAACTTCAGGGCTTGATGCGCGGCAAGGAATTGGAGGAGCGAGTCGCCGAATTGTTGAAAATGGTGGGCTTGAATCCTGCCTTTGCGCGACGTTATCCCCATGAATTCTCGGGCGGACAGCGACAACGCATTGGCATTGCACGCGCGCTTTCGGTGAATCCCAAGTTCATCGTTTGCGACGAACCGATCTCCGCGCTCGATGTGTCCATCCAGGCGCAAGTCGTCAATCTGTTGCAAGACCTCCAGGAACAATTCAATCTGACCTATCTCTTCATTGCGCATGATCTGAGCATGGTCAAGCATATTTCGCATCGCATCGCGGTGATGTATCTGGGCAAAATTATGGAGCTGACCGATCGCAACACCCTTTTCGAGGATCCGCTTCATCCTTACACACAAGCGCTGAATTCGGCTGTGCCCACACCCAACCCCGCGCTGGAGCGCAAACGCAAACGCTTCATCCTCACCGGCGATCCGCCCAGCCCAGCCAACCCGCCCTCCGGCTGCGTATTTCACACCCGCTGTCCTCTGGTCATCGACGAATGCCGAACCCAGATTCCTGAACTTCGGGAAATATTTCCCGGTCATTTCGCGGCCTGTCATCTGGCCGATTCCAAAGGAAGCAGCAAAATTGCGCTCTAGACCCCGCCTGGCATAGCCCAATCCTCCGCCACCTGACGCCCGACAGAGCAAAAACGACCGATGATGCATCCCACTCATGCTCCCGACCATGTTTTTAACGAAACAGCCGGTTGGTATGCAGGCGACTTTCACGCCCACACAACCTGTTCCGACGGTCAACACACGCCAGCAGAGCTGGTGGCGTTGGCGGTGACCGAGGGCCTGGACTTTTTGACCATCACCGACCACAACAATACAGATGCATTCGATGCACTGGATGCGGCTCTGCCTCTCCCCGTGCTTCGCGGGGTCGAGGTCACATTGCCATCAGGCCATTTCAATGTCATTGGCCTGAACGACAAGCCGTCCTGGCTCCAACGCATCCCCGCCATGCTCGCCAATGCCGCCTCATCAAACGAACCGGTTCTAGAAGGTTCGTTTGTGGATATGCTCATGGACGAATGTCGAAATGACGCGCCGCTGGTCTCTTTGAACCATCCTTTGCTCAAGCCCTGGGAATGGAACGAACCCGACATTCGGCTCTCGCGACTGACGTGCGTGGAGATATGGAACGACCCCACCTGGCCCGACAACGCCATCGCAAATCCCGCCACCGTTGACTTATGGAGCAAGTGGCTCAACGCGGGTTATCGCATTACAGCAATTGGCGGAAGCGATTTTCATTTCACCGGCTCTGGCCCTGGCCCCTATCTTCCCGCGCTGAACCTGCCCCGAACCGTGGTTTTCGCCCAATGCCTATCGGCCGCGGCCATTCTGGAAGGCGTTCGACAGGGGCGAGTCTATGTGACTATGGAGCCTCTGATTCGTTTTCATGCTCGGGCGAACGGCCACACGTTTGACATCGGGGATGACATGCCAACCGCGTTTGGCGAGGTGCAATTGGAGGCCTCGGTGCAAACCATGTTGGGCGAAGTCTCATTGCAAATCATCAAGAACGGTGAAATCATCGCCGAGAAACGATGTGGAAGTGAAGGCCAGATCATCTGTCAGGAGCCGCTGACTTCAGAGCCGCTCTGGGTGCGTTGTGATGTTAGAGATGGCGAAGGGCGTTTGGTTGCGGTTACCAATCCCATATTTGGGGGGAAATGGCCTGCGCCTCCTGAGCGTCGCTTTCGCGATTTTTTTCATGACGAGCAAGAGGATTAAACGATGGCGCGGCTTTGCGTGAACAACATCGCCTTCGACGCGGATCTCATCGTCTTCGACAAGGACGGCACCCTCATCGACTTCGATCATTACTGGGGGCAACGCATTCGTCGTTGTGGTCAACGTCTTTTGCAACAGGTGGATGGGAACGAAGCTTTGGGCCGAGCGCTTTTCGCCAGCCTGGGCTATGAACCCGATACCGGACGCACCGATGGCGACGGCCCTTTGGCCACAGCCACCATGGCCAAGATATACACCATCGCCACGGTTGTGCTATATCAGCATGGCATTGGCTGGACCCAGGCCGAGGAACATGTGCAAACCGCCTTCATCGCCTGCGCCGGCGCCACCCCCACTTCGGAGTTGTTGCGAGAGCTGGGCCCCGTGAGCGAGCTGTTTCAAGAAATCGTCCGGGCTGGGGCTCGCGTGGCCATCATCACCAGCGATGACCACCACACCGCGGCCGAAACCCTCTCCCTGATCAATGCGCTGGATTGGGTGAGCGCAATTGTGGGAGGCGATGACGATCTGGCCATGAAGCCCGCGCCCGACGCGTTCTTGCATGTGTGCGATCGCCTCGACACCCCGCCTCATCGCGCCATCATGGTGGGTGACACCATCGCAGACCTCTCTATGGCGCAACGCGCGGGCGCGGGCGCGAGCGTGGGCGTGCTCAGCGGCGTTTGCAGTGCGGCCGAGCTGGCGCCCTACGCCGATTTTATCATTCCCTCCATCGAGGCGATTCAAGTCGTCGGTCGCGAAAAGAAGACCAACTAAAAATCGAGCGCTCCAGATTTTGCAGGCGGCCGCGGCGCGTCTACAATGGAAGGTGATGCTGACGCCTTTGCTCGAACCCCTCTCTTATCCATTCATGGTGCGAGGCCTGCTGGCCGCGATGCTGGTGGGCGCACTCTGCGCAACCGTGGGCGCGTATGTGGTATTGCGCGGCATGGCCTTTTTTGGCGACGCGCTGGCGCACGCCATTTTGCCGGGCGTGGCCGTGGGTTATCTTGTGGGAGCGGGCGCGCAGGCCGCCGTGTTTTGGTGGGCTTTGATCACCGCCGTGCTCACGGCTATTGGCATTGGGTTCATCAGCAAAGGGGCCCAAATCAAGGAAGATGCGGCCATCGGCATTGTTTTCGCCGGCATGTTTGCGCTGGGCATTGCGCTCATTTCCGCGACGGGAAGCTACGCCGTGGACCTCACCCATTTTCTCTTTGGCAATGTGCTGGGCGTGACCACAGCCGACCTGTGGCGCATCCTGATCTTCGGCGCGCTCGTCATTCTGAGCATCGTTTTCTTCTACAAAGAATTTCTGGTGATCTCCTTCGACCCCATTCTCGCCCAAACCTTGCGCATGCCCAGCCAGCTTCTCAACTATTTCCTCTATGTGCTTATCGCCATCACCATTGTGGTTTCGCTGCAAACCGTGGGCATCGCGCTCATGCTGGCCATGTTGGTGACGCCGCCAGCCACAGCGTATCTGCTCACCCGGCGCTTGCCCAGCATGATGGCGACGGCCGCGGGCATTGGCGCGTTTGCAGGCGTGGCCGGCCTTTATTTATCCTATTATACGGGCGTGGCTTCGGGTGCGGCTATCGTGTTGGTCAGCACGCTGCTTTTTCTCATAGCCTTTCTGTTCGCGCCGCGCAGAGGCAGGCTTTGGAAAGGCAAATGACATTCGTCGATTCGTGAGACGAAGCGTGAAAACGCGCGCCGCGAAACTTTTTCACGCGCGTCGTCGTCTAGAAAGTGGAAGGCGGGACGGCGCGCATCTCGCGTCGCTTTTCCCCATGGCGGACGGCCAGTGCGAAAATGCGTCATGAAAACCCGGTTTTTCCCCCACCTCCTCTTCCTATTTCTTCTCGCGTTGGGGCCAAGCGCTTGTCAGAAACCAACGCAGCCTGGTGACGCGAGCAGCGATCGTTTGGTGCTTTCAGGCCCTATCGAAAAACGCATTCCCGCGGGTCAATTTCTGCCCGGAACCGGCATCCAATATGTCGGACCCACCTCTGACAAGGGCGCTGAGGTGCGCATCGATGGCCAAACCGCTTTCAAGCAACGCGCGGACAGCATTGTTTGGAAGGGATCGCCCATGACAGGCGTGGAAATCAGCTTAAATCAGCGCGTTCTAACATACAATGATGACGCGCTTTACATGGCCGGCGTAGCCACCATCGTTATTGATGGCGTCAGTCCCACCCCTCTCGCGTCGCCGCCTAAGGCAGCGATCGAATATATCCTCCCCGTAACGTATAATGTGGAAGTTGGTCAAACCGCGCCTGGAACCACGTTGACCCTCATGGCCATCGAGCCGGAACAAGGCGCTCAGTTCAGCGGTTGGTCCTCCGAACAATACCCTTACCGTCGCGTCGCCGACTCGGTGCAATGGGATGGCTGGTTGCGCCAGGGCGTCGGCTTGTCTTTAAGGCTGCGGGTGGCGCTGCTTCAGAAAAATTCGGTGCAGCTGGTGGGTTTGGCCACCCTAAAGCTTAATCCCTGACAACGAGCGAGATGACGATGACAAAACCCTCGTGCATTTGTCAGGCGCTCGTCAGCTTTGCGGTGGGCGCGAAAACAAGATTTGCGGTAAACTGTGATTGCTTCACACACTTTTTGAACAGCCGATAAGTCGTTCACTGCATTCCCCTCTATCCATTATCATCAAGGCCCCAGGAGGAGACATGGCACCCGATCGTAAACGCTTGCTCTCATGGTCATCATTGGCATTATTCATCCTTCTCCTCTTCGCAACGTGGATTCCGGCCGCGGCCCAAAGCAAGACGCTGGTGTGGCGACGGCTGGATGTGGACATTACCGTCAACAAAGATGGCTCGTTCGACGTGGTGGAAACCCAAGTCATCGATTTCACCAATGGCGAGTTCACCTTTGGTTTTCGCGAGATCGACGCCACGCGTCTGGAGCAAATCACCGATGTGCAAATCGAAGACGAATTCGGCGTCTACCAACAGACGCTCGACCGCGCGCCGGGGACATTCACCCTTGCGGACAATGACGATTCGGTCACCATACGCTGGTATTTCTTCGAGCCGGCCTCCGACGAAACGCGTACATTCGTCATTCGCTATCGGGTTTTGGGCGGGTTGAGATACTACGACGAGGGGGACCAATTATGGTGGAAGGCCGTCTTTCCCGACCGAGATTTTCCGGTGCAAAACAGCGTGGTCACGGTGACTGTTCCCGCGCCGGCCGAAGTGCAACGCGCTGAAGCCTACTTCACAAACGCGACCGTCGAACAAATATCGCCTCAAACTGTCAGGTTCACCGCAACCGAGCCCATCCCCCCCGGCCAAGAGATGGAGGTGCGCGTGCAGTTTACGCCCGATGTGGTGGCCGGATCCCCTGCGGCCTGGCAACAAGCCGAGGATGAGCGATTGGCTTATGAAGAAAATGTCAAGCCCATCGTCGATATGGCGGTTCTCTTCCTTTCATTGATGCTCACCTTCCTGGCTCCGGTGGGTCTCTTCCTCTTATGGTATACTCGAGGACGCGATCCAAAAGCCGAAACCATGGCCGAATACCTGCCCGAACCGCCATCAGATATGCCGCCGGGCATGGCGGGCGCATTGGTGGACGAGACAGTGAATGTGCAGGATATTGTGGCCACATTGGTGGATCTGGCGCGTAGAGGCTATATCGAAATCGAGGAGCATGAACCGAAAAAGTCCCTTTTCGGCTCCACTGAGAAGCCTGAGGATTTCACCTATCGCAAATTGAAACAGCCCGATGATGCGCTTCGTCCGTATGAAAAGCTCTTGCTGGAAAAATTTTTTGGACGCCGCGAGGAAGTCGAGCTATCCTCTCTGAAGGAGAAATTTTATAAACATCTGAGCAAAATTCAGGATGAGATTCAAAAGGAGCTGACCGAGGCCGGCTATTTTGTGAGCAACCCGCGCACGGTTCGCAGTAGGTGGGGTTGTTTGGGCGGCGCGATTTTCGCCCTGGCCATAGTCTTCTTCTGGATCTCCGCGATTGCATTGGCGCCCTACACGGCGTTTGTGTTTTGTTTGCCGGTGGGCCCGGCCATCTTTGGCTTTGGCTTGTTGCTCCTGTCTCGCGGCATGCCCCGCAAAACACCCAAAGGCGCGGAGGAGGCCGCTCGTTGGAAAGCATTTCGCGCATATCTCGAAGAAATCGACAAACACACCGATATCGAGCGAGCCGTCGAGTTGTTCGAACGTTATCTGCCCTACGCCATTGCATTTGGCGTGGACAAACGCTATCTCGACGCCTGGAAAAAGGTGGAGACCGCGCCCATGCCCTCTTGGTATTATCCGTATGGCTGGAGCGGTCCCTATCATCAGCCCAGTGCAGAGAGCCGACCAGCGGCATCGCCTTCGCGAAGCGGCGCGCCCAGCATGAGCGACGCCAGCCGCGGCATGAGCGCGGGGCTGGCCTCCATGAGCGTTGGTCTCAGTTCCATGCTTTCCTCCGCCGCGTCCGCACTGACCAGCTCGCCCTCCTCGGGCGGTGGTTGGAGCGGAGGTGGAGGCGGCGGCGGAGGCGGCGGTGGTGGGGGCGGCGGCTTCGGATAGTCGCCCCCTTGACCATTCGCTCACGCATTTATCCCCACTCGCATCGCCCCCCTATCATGACCCAAACTCGAACTGCTCGTTTCCTTCTCGTCATCCTCGTTGTTCTGGCTCTTTTCTTGGCTGCGCCCACGGCCGCGCAAGACAAGAGCGTGGTTTGGGAACGCTTCGACGTTGATTTGGCGGTTCAGCCTGACGGCTCTTTCATCGTCACCGAGACCCAAACCATTCGCTTCAATGGCGGGCCCTTCACCTATGGCTTTCGCAATATCGCCATCCGCTATTTGGAAGACATCATCGACATCGAAATATGGGAGGGCGAACGCGCATACGCCGTATCCGACAGCGAAGAGCCGGGAACATATAGCATCACCCGCACTTCAAGCAGCGTCAATTTACGTTGGTATTTTTTCGAGCCTGTAAGCGACGACACGCGCACATTCATTATCCGCTATCGCGTGTTGGGCGGGTTGCGTTATTATGACGAGGGCGACCAGATATGGTGGCAGGCCGTCTATGGCGATCGACCCGCGGAGGTGAAAGCCAGCGTGGTTACGCTCAGCGTGCCCGCGCCGGCCGAAATCACCAAACTCGACACATACTTTGGTTCGGCCGAGATCGAGCTGCTAGACCCGCAACATGCGCGGTTTACAGCCACCAAGCCCCTGCCCTCAGGGCGGATTCTCGAGGTGCGAGCGCAGTTCACCCACGGCGTGGTGGCCGGCTCGCCAGCCCCGTGGCAGATTCAGGCCGATGAAGAGGCGGCCCAGCGAGAGCAGGAGCGGGCTCGCCAGGAGGCCTACGATCGAAACGTTCGGCCTTATGTCAATCTATTGGCGTTGTTTTGCGGCCTGGGGCTGATTCTCTTGGCTCCGGTCGCGCTTTTCCTGATTTGGTACGGTCGCGGCCGCGATGCGCGCACCGATTTTGTGGCCGATTATCTGCCCGAACCACCTTCGAACTTGCCTCCGGCCATGGTGGGCGCGCTGGTCGATGAGCGCGCGGATATGGAAGACATCCTCTCCACCATAGTGGACCTGGCTCGTCGCGGGTATATCGAAATCGAGGAAGAGAAGCCCAATGTTGACCGGCCCGACTTCGCCACGCCGCCCTCCGATTTCGTTTATCGTCGCATCAGGGATGCGGATGAACACTTGCGCAAGTACGAGCGCATGCTGCTCAAGGCCCTGTTCAGGGGCCGCGAAACGCGACGCCTTTCTGAGCTCAAAGCCCAATTTTACAAACATCTCGAAAACATCGGCCAGGCCTTGTATGAAGAACTGGTGAGCGAAGGCTATTTCATCGCCAACCCACATCGAGTGCGGCGGCGTTGGGCCATCCTCGGCGCGGCGGCGTTGGCGTTCGCCTGTGTTGGCTGCATCGCGCTGGCGTCTCTTGTCAGGTATGGGGAAATGCTCATTTTGCTGCCGGTGGGTCCCATCCTTTTTGGCCTCGGCCTCATTGTCATCAGCCGATTTATGCCCAAAAAGACCGCCAAAGGCGCAGAAGCCAGCGAGGCCTGGAAGGCGTTCCGTCGCTATCTAAAGGACATAGACAAATACACCGATCTACCGCGAGCGACCGAACTCTTCGAGCGTTATTTGCCCTACGCCATCGCTTTTGGACTTGACAAAACCTACATTAATCGCTGGGCCAAAGTGGAGGAGACCCCGATTCCTCGCTGGTATCGCCCTTATCCACGGCCGATTTACACCGCGGGGACGCCCGGCGGCCACACAGCCTCGGCCGCGCCCCGATCGGCCGGCGCGGAAATACCTTCTCTGAGCGAAGCCAGCCGCCGCATGAGCGCTGGCCTGGCCGGAATGAGCGCCGGCCTCACCTCGATGCTCAGCAGCGCGGCCACCACCCTATCCAGCAAGCCCCATTCCTCCTCGGGTGGCGGTTGGTCATCCTCGAGCGGCAGCTTTGGCGGCGGTTGGTCGGGCGGCGGCAGCTTTGGCGGCGGAGGTGGAGGCGGCGGTAGCGGAGGTTTTGGCTAATGATTTGACAGATCAACGATGAATGATTCAAAATCGGGTCATGACTTCCCCTTTTCTCATCACTTTGTCGCCTTATCGCGCCTTCAGTCATCCAACACCAACACCCAATATCCAGTATCCCAATATCCAGTATCCCAATATCCAGTATCCAATATCCAGCACCCAATACCCAGTATCCAAATACCCAACATCTAACAACCAACCCTCAATCTCGCCATCACCGATTTCATCATGAACACAGGACGCATCGCAGGCATCATTCTCATTGTGATTAGCAGTCTCATCTTCGTGGCCGCGGGCGTGTTGTTTGCGGCTCAGCTGGCCACCGAAGAAACCGCCACCGTGGGAGGCCAGGTTTTAGGCATGGTCATGGTCTTCATTTGCCTGGTCATCCCTCTGAGCTCTGTGGGCGTCTATTTGCTCATTCGCGGGCGAGCGGAAGAGCAACGCCTGAAACGCGCTCGCAAAGAGCGCACCATTCTCAACATGGTGCTCACCCAGGGCAAGGTCAATCTGAGCGAAGTGGCTCTCGAGTTGGACGCGTCCCGAGATGAGGTGGAGGAATTGGTGCGCGATTTGGTGGGCAAAAACCTTTTCACCGGCGCCATCAATTGGAACGACGGCATTCTTTATTCGAAAGAAGCGTCCGCACTCAAGGCCGATCGCAAATGTCCTAATTGCGGCGGCGAGCTCGAGCTGGCCGGCAAAGGCGTCATTCAGTGCCCCTGGTGCGGCGCCGAAGTGTTTATTCACACGGATTAGCTCCCGACGCCCCTAACGCGCCCGCATCGCACCCCTCTTGACAATCAGCCTTGGAAAAACCGCGCTTCGATTCTTGCACAACCCGACCCGGAGGTTTATATGGATCTTTATGAGCGAGCTGCTGAAGGCATGACCAAAGTGGAAAGCTTTGTGAGCAACCTACCCGTCATCAAAGACTATCGCAACAAGGAAATGCGACGCGACGCGGATAAGCGTTTGCGCGAGTTTATCGCCGAAGCCCTGGAACGCAGCCGACGCCGTCTGACGGCCGCGCAGCTGGACCTGGTGCGAGCCGGCAACTTACAGGCCCTGCCTAAAGTCGAACAAGCTGTAGGCCGTCTGCAATTGCTCATCGATCGCATACGCACGGCCGGTTATGGCTACGCGCCTTTTTTCGATATTGACGAGGTGCGGGAGGCCGAACTGGATAAACTGGCGGAATTCGACCGCCAGATCGGCCAAAAAGCCGAAGTCATCGGCCAACAAACCGAGGCGCTGGCGCTCAAAATCCGCTCAGAAGAGCCTTTCGATGAAGCGCTAGACGCCTTCATGGACGAATTGGCCGCTCTTCATCAACGGTTCGATAGTCGCGAACAACTGCTCAGCTCGGTCGGTTGAGCAACAATCAACGGTCAATAGAACATAAACGCAAACCGCGAACTCTTCTCAAGGAGAAAGAAAACATGGCGCGTATTCTCGATATCGTTCAAGCACCCGATCAGCGTCCCGATGAGCTTGTGGTGCGCGTGCCGCCCAAAGGGTGGGGCGACATCCGCCTGGGCTCTCAGCTCATCGTAGGCGAAAGCCAAAATGCCGTCTTTTTCCGCGACGGCAAAGCGTTGGACACGTTTGGCCCCGGTCGTCACACCCTAACCACGGCCAACATTCCCCTGTTGATCAATGTGTTGGGTCTCGCGTTCAATGGCGAATCACCCTTCAAAGCCTCGGTTTATTTTGTCAATATGGTCGACATGCTCGACCAGAAATGGGGCACAACCCAACCCATCGCGGTGCGCGACAAGGATTTGGGCATGGTGCGGTTGCGCGCGCACGGCTCGTACTCCTTCCGCGTCATGGATGCGCAACGCTTTGTGGGCCAAATAGTGGGCCAACGCGGGCTCTATCAAACGCGAGAAATCGCCAACTGGCTGCGCGGCCAGATCGTGACCGGCTTCACCGATTTGTTGGGCGAGACCGGAGCCGGTTTGTTCGACCTGCCCTCGCTGATGGATGAACTCAGCGTCGCGCTCAAAGCCAAACTTTCAGAATCCTTTGAGCGCGTGGGCGTCGAATTATTGCAAATGTTTGTGCAAAGCATCAGCGCCACCGAAGAAACCGTCAAGGCCATCGACGAACGCGCGTCCATGGGCGCCATCGGCAATATGCAGGCTTATTTGCAATTCAAGGCCGCGCGCGCGATGGGCGACGCCGCGCAATCGTCGGGCGAAGGTGGAGCCACAGGCGATATGCTGGGCGCAGGAGTTGGCCTGGGCGCAGGCATGGGTTTGGGCGCAGGCATGGGCGCGATGATCGCGCAAGCCATGGCCGGTGCAAACCAGCCTCAGCAGTCTCAGGCCGCATCGTCAGCGCCAAGCAACCCCACCACCAAGGCCGAAATTCAGGCGTTGCTCGACAATCTGGACATGCGTTTGGCCAACGGAGAAATCAGCGAATCCACGTATGAACGTCTTGTCGCCAAATGGGAAAAGCGTTTGGCTGAAATGGACTGATCAAACTCTGGAGCCAATAGGCTTTTAGGTTATGTGACAAACACCATGAACAACTTTGAAACAAGATTGCGAAAATATGCTGAACTCACCATCCGCATGGGTCTCAATCTTCAACCGGGCCAACATTTGCTCATTTGGCGCAACAACCTCGACACCGCGCCTATGGTGCGGGCGGTGGCCGAGGCCGCATACAAGGCGGGCGCGCATTGGGTCAATGTCTTTTGGCACGATGAGGAGGTCATTCTGTCGCGCTACAAATACGCGCCACGCGACTCATTCGATGAATTTCCGCAGTGGCTCGCGGATGGCATGCTGGCTCACGCTAAGGGAGGCGGCGCGTTTATGGCCGTGGTGGGCGACAACCCCGATTTGCTCCGCGGCCAGGATGAAGACCTGATGGCGCGCTCGCAGAAAGCCCGCTCCGCGGCCTTCAAACCGGTGCTCGAATATGTGAGCAGCGATCGAGTGAACTGGTTGGTGGTGGGCGCGGCCACACCGGCCTGGGCGCAAAAGGTCTTCCCCGAACTTTCCCACGCGGATGCGCTCGAAGCGCTATGGGAGGCGCTGTTCACCTTTTGCCGCGTGGATGCGCCCGATCCAAACCTGGCCTGGCAAAAGCACATCCACGAACTCACGGCCCGCGCACAGCATATGAACAAAAAACGCTATGCCGCGCTCCGTTTTCGCGGGCCAGGAACCGACCTGACCGTGGGCCTGCCCGACAAACACTTGTGGAAAGGGGCCGGCGCCAATACAAGCAGCGGGATCGCCTTCATCCCCAATATGCCCACCGAAGAAATTTTCACCATGCCCCACCGCGAACGCACCGAAGGCGTTGTAAAAGCCTCCATGCCGCTCAGCTATCAAGGTGCGCTCATCGAAGATTTTTCGTTGGAGTTCGAGGCGGGTCGCGTCACCTCAGTCTCGGCCCAAAACGGCGAAACAGTGCTGCGGAAACTAGTGGAGTCGGACGACGGCGCGGCGCGACTGGGCGAGGTGGCGCTGGTGCCTCATAGTTCGCCCATCGCGCAAATGGGTCGTCTCTTTTACAGCACGCTTTATGATGAAAACGCGGCCTCTCACATCGCCTTGGGACGAGCCTATCCCGGAACATTGGAGGGCGGCAACGCAATGTCGCGTGACGAATTGCGGGCGGCCGGCGCCAATAATAGCATCATTCACGTAGACTTTATGATCGGCTCGGCCGCGATGGATGTGGATGGCATTTTGCCGAATGGCTCGGTGGAGGCAGTGATGCGCGAGGGCGAATGGGTGTTCAAGGTGCATTCATAATCCATGCCTAGAGGGCGGGGCGGCTTGCCCCGCCCTCTAGCTCTGGCATGTCGCTTCTATCTTTGCAACAAGGCGTTGGCCAATGACACGGCCTTGCCCGCGTCGGCCGCATAACCATCCGCGCCAATGCGCGCGGCAAATTGCTCGCTCAGCGGCGCGCCGCCCACCATAATGCGCACGCGCTCGCGCACGCCCGCACGGATCAGGGCCTGAATGGTGACATCCATCTCGCGCATGGTTGTGGTCAGCAACGCCGACATGCCCATAATATCTGGCTGATGGGTTTCGATGGCCTCGACAAACTTGTCGGGCGAGACATTGACGCCCAGATCAATCACCTTGTAGCCCGAGCCCTCCAACATCATGGCCACCAAATTCTTGCCAATGTCATGAATATCGCCCTTCACCGTACCCAATAGCACGGCGCCCACCGGCGGCATGTCGGTCTCGGTCAAAAGCGGGCGAAGAATTTCCAGACCCGCTTTCATGGCCCTGGCCGAGATGAGCATCTCGGGGACAAAATACTCTCCCTCTTCAAACAACCTTCCCACCTCCTTCATAGGCGCGATCAAACCTTCATTGAGCACATCTTCAATGGGTGCGTTGAGCGCCAACGCTTTTTCCACATGGCTCACCGCTTTGTTGGGATCGCCGTCCAATATGGCCTCGTAAATGCCATCGTAAAGTAGCTCCAATTGCTCAGACATGGCCAACTCATCTCCTGAGATTCGTCGCGCGTTGGGCGGAGCGCTCACCGCTGGCTCAACACGCTGGCTTCGTATTCTTTGATGATGTCGAGATAGCTCAACCCCACCGGGACGCCGGAGCGCAGGCAATGATAATCCCACACGGCATCGAAGGGCATGGTCTTCAACGCTTCGAGAAAGGCGAGGCGAGCCGTGTAATCGCCCGCCATCTCCAGTTCGCGCAGTCGTTCAGTGGGTTCGAGCAAAGCGATAAGAAGCGCCTTGAGCGCATTGCGCGCGCCGATGGTCCAGGCGGCCAGACGGTTGATGCTGGCGTCGAAGAAATCCAGCCCAATATGCACCCGGCCCAAAAACCCGCCTCGAACCACTTCTTGCATAATGGCCAATGCATCGTCATTGAGCGTGACCACATGATCACTGTCCCAACGCACCCCGCGGCTGATATGCAACAAGAGTTCATCCACATAAAGCAACACCGAGCTGATTTTGTCTGCAATGCTTTCGGTGGGGTGGAAATGACCACTATCCAGACAGAGCAACACATTTCCGCGCGCGACGGCGTAGCCCAGATAAAATTCATGGGACCCGACCACATAACTCTCTGAGCCAATGCCGAAAAGCTTGGCTTCAACCGCATCCAGATTGTGAGGGGTCATGTCTTGGGCGAAAATTTCATCCAGAGACTCGACCAACCGCTCTCGCGGAGCCAGACGGTCGACCGGAGCATCCTTGTAGCCGTCGGGTATCCAGACATTGGTGACGCATGGCGACCCCAATGCTTGACCAAAATAGGCGCCAATCTCTCGGCAGGCGATGCAGTGCTCTATCCAGAAACGACGAACGCCCGGATCGGGATGAGCCAGGGTGAAGCCATCATTGGCCAGGGGATGGGAGAAACAGGTGGGGTTGAAGTCGATTCCGTGATTATGGGCCTTGGCCCAATCAACCCAGCCTTGAAAATGTTCGGGGCGGATTTCGTTGCGCTCCACTTTTTGGTCGGTTTCCAGATAAATGGCGTGGAGGTTGAGGCGATGGTCGCCGGGCAACAGGCTGTAGACCAAATCCAAGTCCTGTCGAAGCTCATCTGCGGTGCGAGCTTTGCCAGGATAATTGCCAGTGACGGCGATGCCGCCCGTCAACTCGGCGTCTGGGTCCTCGAACCCGCCCACATCGTCGCCTTGCCAGCAATGCAGGCTGATGGCCACCTCGGCGAGCTGAGCCAGCGCCTGTTCGACATCTACGCCAATGGCGGCATAACGCTCTTTGGCCAATTCATAAGCTCGAAGCACTTGTTGGTCGGTGGCGTAAGTCGGCATAAGCATTTCCTCGCCAATCATTGCTTCTGAGTGCGCAAAAAAGTTTGCGCTCCACTCGATGGTTTCAGGAATAAACGCCGTGTTTTTTCACGGCGGCGATGAACGCTTCCATGTTTTCCATGGGCACATCCGCTTGCACAATATGAGCCGGCGCGCACATATAACCGCCGCCCTCGCCCAAGATGCGAATTTTCTCAGCCACATCGGCCTCGATTTCTTCGGGCGTTCCTTCGGGCAAAAGGTGTTGCTGATCAATGGCGCCCCAAAAGGCCATCATGTGGCCGAATTTATCCTTCAATTCCTGTGGATCATGCCCTGGCACATTGGGCTGCACAGGATTGAACACATCCATGCCTATTTCGGCCAGGTCGCCCAAAATAGGCGCGACCGCGCCATCGGTGTGGTAGGCAATGATGATATCGGGCCTCATGGCCCGCACTTCCTGCCATAATTCGGCATAGCGCGGCTTGAAAATGCGACGCCACATGCGAGGTGAAATGAGCATGCCGTTCTGAGCGCCAAAATCATCGCCAAACCAGATGGCGTCCACGCCGAGCTCGACCAATTGTTTGGCAATGCCAATGCTAAACTCTTTCACCCGGTCGATGAGCGCTTCCACATAGTCCTCTCCCATGGCCATATCCACCAAAAACTTCTCCAGGCCCACCATGTGCCAAGACATTTCGAACATGGTCAGTTCCAGATCGCCGATGATAAAATAGGCGTCCTTATACTTGGCGATAAGCTCTCGGGCGTCGTCGAACCGGCCTTCGGCATATGGATCAGGCATGGGGTGATTAAGAACGTCTTGCACGGTGGCCGCGTCTCGCAACGGCTCGACCACGGTTTGCATATAGAGCGGGCCTTGCTCCATCAACATGCCGAATTCGTTGATAATTTGGCCTTCTTTGGGTATCTCGTGCGCGTAGCCGCGCGGCAAACCCCCGCCCACAACAACGCAATCACTCCCCATGGCGATGCGCAATTCATTGGCTGAGATGCGATAAGTGAGATCTTCGAAATACGACGTGGTGTAACGCGCGGGGATGCCGTATTTCTCGCTGAAAGCGTCGATCTGTTTGCGGGCGAGGTCAAATTGCAATGGCGTCCGGTCGGGCAGACCGTCGCGTTTCAATGCGCGCATCACGCGTTCTCGCGAATTCATGCCAAAGCCTCCTCCTGGAAAGCGGTCCGACGGCAGGCTGGACCCACGGCCGACACCGATGAAAATGACGAAGGGATGATAGATAAATCAATCGAGATGGAAGACCTCTTCCAACTCGATCATGCTTTCATCTGCATGCGCGCCTCCCAAATTTTCGAAATACGGCGCCATAAACGCTTGCCACCTGGCATTGATCTCTTCGCCGGCCATACCCTCCAACGAAGCCTGAAAGCTCTCGTCGGCCTCGAAATACCCGAAAAGCAAGCCATCTTCGTTCATAAAAAGGGAATAATTGCGCCAGCCATGACGCCGCAGCGCGTCTAGCATCTCTGGCCAGACCCGCTTATGATGTTCTTTGTACTCATCGATTTTGTCTTTCTTGACTTTGAGCATAAAACCAACGCGTTGCATGTCGAGCGCCCTCGCTATATGGTCTGACAACCCGGCAGGCCCCGGAGAGCGGCGTCACCAGAACCTGCCGGGTTTGGGAGCAACTGTCTGCGACTATTTCGCCGCGGCTTCGACGTTGTCCTTGGTGTAGATGGTGAACGGACCCATCAGCACGCGCAAACCATTCTCACGCGTGGGATCCTTCTCGATGGTGTAGG
>JAADII010000094.1 GCA_013151415.1 Chloroflexota bacterium | reverse complement strand
ACGGCCATTTGCGCCATGCGGACGCGGGTGGGCAGGCTGGCGCTGCCGATGTGCGGGAGCACAAGCGCGTTGGGCAGGGCCAGAAGAGGATGGTCGGGAGGCAGGGGTTCGGGCGTGGTCACGTCCAGACCCGCGGCCGCGATTTGTCCTTCGCGCAGGGCCGCGATGAGCGCGTCCTGATCCACCACGCCCCCGCGCGCGGTGTTGATGAGGATGGCCGAGGGTTTCATCAGGGCCAGGGCGCGGGCGTCGATGAGATGGTGGGTTTCGGGCGTGTAAGGCGTGTGCAGGGTGACGAAATCACTGCGGGCCAGAAGCTCATCCAATTCGACCCAGGCGGCTCCAAGTTCGACCGCGCGCGGGCTGGGATGGCGGTTGTGGTAGAGCAAAGTCACATCGAACCCGCGCAATCGCCGCGCCACGGCCGCGCCGATGCGCCCCAGGCCAACGATGCCCACCGCGCTGCCGTGCAAATCCGGCCCCACCCAGCCCAGCGGATCCCATGTTCGCCAGCGACCGGCCTTCACATCGTTGGCGGCCTCGACCACGCGGCGCGCGGTGGCCAGCATCAGGGCCAGGGTCAGATCGGCCGTGGCCTCGGTGAGCACGCCGGGCGTGTGGCCCACAGGGATGCCGCGCGCGGTGCACGCGGCCAGATCGATGTTGTCCACGCCCACGGCCATTTGGCTGACCACGCGCAGTTGCGGCCCGGCCTCATCGAGCAAATGCGCGTCGATGCGGTCGGTGAGCAGGCAGAGCAAGCCTTCCCGGCCGCGCGTGCGCTCGACCAGCGTTTCGTATGGCGGCGGCTCCGGTTCGGGCCAGAGGTCGAGTTGGATATCGACCTGGGCCAGGCGCTTCATGGCCGGATCGGGAAGGCGTCGGGTGAGGAAGATGGTGGGAGACATGGATTTTTGTCAAGGGCGGGGTTTTGGGGCAATGTTGCGTATTGCGTATTGCGCAGGTTTTCAGGTGAAAAGACGGCTCTCCTGAAAAGAGCTAATTCACCGCAGAATGCGCGGAGGACGCAGAGAAAATCGTAGGATTCCGCGGCGCTCTTGTCAGCAACGGAATTCATGATGCACGCGACGAAGCTGCTCGGTGTTGCCCACGACAATGAGCACATCGCCGGCGTGGAGCATGGCGTCGGAGCCAGGGTTGAGCTCGAAGCCGCCATAATTACGCCCCTCCTCATCTTCAGGATGAAACAAAGCGATCACGGTGATGCCGTAATTGCGGCGCAGGTTGACTTCACCGAGGGTCTTATTGGCCAGAATAGAATTCGGGTGAACCACCATTTCGTCCATTTCAGCGCCGCGCTCGTCGTTGAACAGCACTTCCGACATAAAACGAGAAACGTGCGGTCGCAATGCAGTGATGGCCAATCGCCGGCCGCCAGCCTCATAAGGGGACACCACGTCGTTGGCGCCGGCGCGGTGCAGTTTGTGCGCCGCGTCCGGGTTCACCACGCGGGCTGATATCCAGATGTTTGGGTTCAACTCGCGGGCGCTAAGCACCGTGACGATGTTGGCCGTGTCGCTATCGAGCACAGCCAGCAGGTAGCGCGCGCGTTTGACGCCGGCCTCGATCAAAGCTTCATCTTCGGTGGCGTCGCCATGCACCACATGAAGCCCCTGTTCCCACAATTCAGCCACCACGTCTGCATCCTTTTCCACAACAACAAAAGACATATTGTGCCGGCTGAGCTCCGTGGCCACCGACCGTCCAATCCTTCCATATCCACAGAGAATGGTGTGATTCTCCATACGATCCGCCCTCCTGACGGCCTGCTTTTGACGAATGGTGAAGAAAAAATGAGGGCTGAGGAATGTGCCAAGAAGGGCCTGCAAGGCCCAAGCTCCCCAGACCATTGTCATAATAATCAAGATAATGGTGAAAGTCCGCGTGCCCTGATCGAATTGCCCGTATTCGCCAAACCCCACCGTAGACATGGTGATGATGGTCATATACAAGGCGTCTAACCAGTCTAATTCGGCCAAAGCATGATAGCCCATCATGCCGGATAGCACGATGGCCGTGATCAGAACCAAAGCGAGCGCGACGCGGCGCAAATCGCGCACGCGTAAGCCCAAAAGATCCGCCAGTCGCTCCATAAACTAATTATCCAAGAAAATCACACCGGGAGCAAGGACGAGAGCATTGGAAAACATCCGCTCATACGCTACTTCTCCTTGAAAGAACAGTTGGAAGCGCTATGGAAGCGTCCTGTAGACATCGTAATGATCAACGCTATCAAGAATCCGTTCTTTCAAGACTCAATCATGAAGAACCGTATCCATGTCTATTCCGCTGAGAGCGAAAAAACACCTGTATGACATCCTTGAAGCGCTCGACGCCATCCACTCATTCACAGAGGGCATGGGAGAGAACGAGTTTCTTAACGACGCTTTGGTTCAAGCAGCCGTTGAGCGCAAGTTTGAAATCGGCTGAAAAGGTCACTGTGCGGACGACGCGATGCGCGTGCGGTAACGGTTGGTGATGGGCAGGCGCCGGTCTTTGCCAAACGCGCGCACGGTGATCTTGATGCCGGGCGCGGCCTGACGGCGTTTGTATTCGTTGCGATCCACCATCTGGATCACTCGCTCGACCAACGCGGGGTCGAAGCCCGCGGCCACGATCTCCTCGCCGCTGCGATCCTCTTCGATATACATGTGAAGGATCGCATCCAGAATCTCATAAGGCGGCAGGCTGTCGGTGTCCAATTGGTTGGGGCGAAGTTCGGCCGAAGGGGGCTTGATAATAACCGATTCGGGGATGAGGTCGCGTCCGGCCTGCTCGTTGCGCCAGCGGGCCAGTTCCCAAACCAGGGTTTTGGGCACATCTTTGATAACGGCAAAACCGCCCGCCATGTCGCCGTAGAGGGTGGCGTAACCCACAGCGTTCTCGCTCTTGTTGCCCGTGCTGAGCAAGAGCCAGCCAAATTTGTTGGAAAGGGCCATAAGAATGACTCCTCGCAAACGCGCCTGAATATTTTCCTCGGCCACGCCGAATTGCGTGCCCGCGAAAGGCGCGTGAGGCGGACCGTTCAAGGCGTCCAACATGGCCGCGAAGGGTTGTTCGATGGGCACGGTGAGAAAACGAATGCCCAAATTTTCGGCCAGGTCGCGAGCGTCGCTTTGCGAGTGCGCCGAGGAGAAACGAGAGGGCATGCTCACGCCCACCACATGTTCTGAGCCCAACGCGTCCACGGCAATGGCCGCGGTGAGCGAACTGTCGATACCGCCGCTAAGCCCCAGCAACACGGTGCTGAAACCATTCTTTTGCACATAGTCGCGCACACCCAAGACCAGAGCCTGATAGACTTCGCCCACTGGGTCGGGCGCCGTCGCGATTTGGGGGGTGACTTCGGGCCGAGGGAAGGCGCGCGACCGGCGCAGGGGATGGGCCTCGATAATGGGGGTGCGTTCGCTCACGCTGTCCAAAGCCGCCCGGTCTTTGCGCGAGCGCGGGTCGTGCAAGCGCCGCCGAAACACCTGGTCTAGAGGGACATCCACCATAACCAGCGCCTCCTCGAAGGCCGGCCCACGCGCCAGCAATTCGCCGTCCGGCCCATAGACCACGCTCCAGCCATCGAACACCAACTCATCTTGCCCGCCAACCAGATTGCAATAGGCCACAAAGGCCACGTTATCCACCGCGCGCGTGGCCAACATGCGCTCGCGGTCCGCGCCTTTGCCGCGGGTGTAGGGCGAAGCGGATATGTTCACCAACAGTTCCGCGCCTTGCAACGCCTGCCATTGCGGTGGTCCCGACGCGTACCAAATATCTTCGCATATGCTCACGCCCACCCGATCGCCGCCGAAATCGAACACCGGGCTAACACGACCACGACCAAAATAGCGATCTTCGTCGAACACGCCATAATTGGGCAAAAAATGTTTGTAATACATGCCCACGACGCGTCCATCTTGCAAGACCGCGGCCGTGTTATACACATCGTAGTCATCGGCCCAGGGCAACCCCACAATCACCACCAGCCCCTCACTGGCGGCCTGAATTCGCTCCAGGGCGCTGGCGTTGGCCGCGATGAAATCAGGCTTGAGCAACAAATCTTCGGCCGGATACCCCGAAATAGCCATTTCAGGAAACAACACCAGATCGGCCCCCTGTTCGCGGGCCCGCTCCAGCCATTCTAAAATGCGACGCGTGTTGCCTTCGACGTCACCGACCGTGAAATTCATTTGAGCCAGCGCCAAACGCACCGAACGCATAGAAAAGCCTCCTTTCTCAGCCTCCATTATCCCAAAAAGTGAAGAGGCTGCCGATGGATTGATGGTGATAGTTTCGACGAATGGCCTCACCGAATATCTCGGCCACTGAAAGGATCGTCATGTTAGGAAGCCGACGCTCGTCAGGCACATGGACCGTATCGGTCATGACGATCTCTTCGATCTCAGGAATGCCGCCCAACCGTTCGCGGGCTTGACCGAGGAAAAGGCCATGGGTGCACACAAGGCGAATGCGCTTCACACCGCATTTCACCAAAACTTGACAGATTTCATGCATGGAGCCGCCCGTAGCGATTTCATCATCATATACGATGGCCGACTCGAACCCCGCCACCTGTTTTTCTAGCGCCTCGCCCACTGCGACTCGCGTGTCTGAGATGCGTTTTTTGCTGGCCACAGCCACCGGGCAATGAATCAGTGAAGCGAAACGGGCGGCCGATTTGGCGATGCCCGCGTCAGGAGCGACCACCACCGTGCTTTCCGGATCGACCCGCTCGCGAAGGTATTCCACAAACAACCCGCGCGCGGTGAGAGGATCAGTGGGCACACTAAAGAAACCATGCACCTGGGGCGAATGCAATTGCATGGTCATCACATGCGTGGCGCCGGCCGTCGCCAAGAGATCGGCGATGAGCCGAGCCGTAATGGAGATGCGCGGCGCATCTTTTTTATCGGAGCGAGCATAGGAGAAATAAGGAATGACCGCATGAATTTCGTCTGCGGCCGCGCTGCGGGCGATGTCCAACATCATCAGCAATTCCAAAAGATGATCGCTCACGGGCGGGGTGAGAGATTGCACCAGATACACCTTTCGCCCGCGAACGCTGGCGCAAAGCTGAATGCGCAGGTTGTCGTTGGTGAACCGTTGAAAAATCGTTTCATCTAAAGGCACGCCCAAGTAGTTGGCGATGCCTACGGCCAGAGGTTTGTTGGACTGGCCGCTGAAGAAACGCACCTCTCGCCGATCGATCAATGGTTCCATGAGGCTCCTCGCAATGGTGGTCACGTGGTCGATTAGTCGATGAGATAGGTGGTCGCGTAGATGGATGGATCATGCATTTTGGTCTCTTCATTCACGCCGAATTGCGTATGTGATATCGCTCTCGGCCAACTTTACAGGGGCTTTTCTTTTCATGCTACAGTGTAGGGGCAACGCGCCCACTCTGGCAAGATCGGCAAGGCGTTGAAGAGTATGGTTGAGAGAAGAATTGACCAACGCGATTCAAGACCCTATAATTGCCCTATGGAGAGCATCTATCACGCCCTTAAGAAATATTTGGAGCGCGGAGAAACCGTGGCCATGGCGACCATCGTCGAGACCAAAGGCTCCACTCCGCGCGAGGTGGGCGCGAAGATGCTCATTCATCCCTTAGGACAGCATGTGGGCACCATTGGCGGCGGCTGCGGCGAGGCCGATGTCATCCGCGCGGCCATGGATGTAATTCAGACCGGCGAGCCGATCCATGTGCGAGTCGATCTCACCGAAGAGGTGTCCATGCAGTCGATGGGCGTATGCGGCGGCGTAATGGATGTTTATGTAGAGCGTTGGGCGCCAAACGAAGGTGCGTCCTGAGATGATGAACGTCGAATTATTGGACGCGCTTTTGGCTTCCATCGATAAGCAAGAGCCGGTGGCATTGGTCACGGTCACGCGCAGTCGAAAGCCAGAACAGGTGGGACGCAGATGCCTGATTTGGCTCGACCGGCCCCGGTTGGGTAGGCTGGGTTTGAGCCGCCAGCAAGAAACATGGGTCGAGCATGCGGCGCGTGACGCGTTGCGGAAAGGAGAGCATCGTCTTTTGCGAGATGAAGAGAACGCTCTGGAACTATTTGTGGAGGTGCAACAACGGCCTCCAACCCTGGTCATTGTGGGCGCGGGTCACATCGCGGCGCCGTTGTGCGAAATTGCGACGCTTTGCGAATTCAGCGTCACGGTCATCGACGACCGCCCGTTGTTTGCAAATCGGGAGCGCTTTCCCAAGGCCGCGCGCGTCATCGCGGCGGATATTCGGCAAACCGTGCGCGAATTAGCCATGGATGAAAACACCTATGTTGTGCTGGTTACGCGCGGACATAGTCTGGATGTGGAGTGCCTGTTGGAAATCATTGATCGCCCCCTGGCGTATATCGGCATGATCGGGTCGGCGCGGCGCGTGCGAGCGGTGTTCGAGCTGCTTCATCGCGAGCAAGGCATGCCTCGCGAGAAGCTGGCGCGCGTCTATGCGCCCATTGGGTTGCCCATCGAGGCCGAAACGCCGGCCGAAATCGCGGTGGCCATCATGGCCGAAATTATCAACGTCCGTCGCGGGGGGCAGGCCATTTCGCTGGCCGAGCTTGGGCGGAAATCACACTTGTAACTGGAATCTGGCGAAAATCATTTAGGCCGCCTTTCACGCCATTCTCTGACGCGAATTGAGCGAATTTGACGCATTTTTTCCTGCTTTATTCGTATAATTCGTGTTCATTCGTGTCAAGATTAAAAACGCCAGTGTCCCGTTGTAACCGAGATGGCCGGATTCGCGCGCCGCGATGTCGCTTTGGTTGTCGCGGCGACTGCGTCCATGCTATACTTCACTTACTAGCACGGAGGGCATGAGGCGATGGCTATTCGCACCCTTGAATCATCCACGACCCTGGAAAGGCCGGAACGGCCGCCCCTCTCGCCGGGCGACCGCCTGACCCGCGCGGAGTTCGAGCGCCGCTATGAAGCGCACCCCGAAATCAAAAAAGCTGAGCTTCTCGAAGGAGTGGTCTACATGCCGTCACCCATTCGCTATCGCGTACACGGCGAACCTCATGGACATGTTGTTGGCTGGCTGATGCTATACTGTGCGCGCACACCGGGCGTTTCACTGGGCGATAATGCCAGCGTGCGCCTGGATTATGAGAACGAGGTGCAGCCGGACGCGTTGTTGCGGCTAGATGAACGCTTGGGCGGCTCGTCGCGGGTGACCGAGGATGATTATCTGGCCGGGCCGCCGGAGCTGGTGGTGGAGATCACGGCCAGCAGCGTTTCCTATGACATGCACATCAAGCGGCGGGTCTATGCGCGCAGCGGCGTGCAGGAATACATCGCGATGCAAATGTACGAACGCCGCCTGGATTGGTTTGTTTTGCGCGAGGGGGTGTATGAGACCCTGAAGCCAGATGAGGAGGGCGTGATCCGCAGCGAGGCGTTTCCGGGCCTGTGGCTGAAGCCGGACGCGCTCTTGGCCGGGGATTTGAGCGCGGTGCTCGATGTGTTGCAGGCCGGGTTGGATTC
>JAADII010000193.1 GCA_013151415.1 Chloroflexota bacterium | reverse complement strand
AACGCGATCTGACGACGAACAATGGTTGGGTTCCAGTCGGGTAGCCGGGACAATGGCGCGGGGAGTCGCAAGGCGTGCTCGTTGAGCCGTTGCACGCTCTCCTCGGCGTCAAAATGCGCATCCAAAATACCCGCCAGCAAAACGCCGTAGAGATCGCCCCAAAAGTGAAACAGCATGGTCTCTTCATCGTGATGGAGCAGGGCCAATTCACGCGCGCGCAAGCCCATATGCATGGCCACGGCCTGAGATATCTCCAACGGGACGGTAAGAGGCGCGGCCAGAAAAGAGAGGGCCTCATCAGCCGGCGCGCGGGCATCCGGACGCACCGCGATGCGATAGCGATCTCGCCACACGACCTCGACCGCGCGACCGCCCATGAGCAGCGCCTCACCACGAAAACGAGGCCGGTCGGTTTGGGCCAGGGTGCGGCCGGTGAACGCATCGAGAATGAGGATGTTACGCGGGCCGGCGCCGATGTTGCTGTAGATTTCGTGCGCGTCGATGAGTTCGGTCAGAGCGGGGCCGGCGCGCCATTCGCCCAGCCGTCCCGGGCGAAGGTAGTCTTCGGCGGTAAGATGGTCGAGAATGCGCGCCAGGGTTTCGTCATCGATGTCGGGAGGGGCCACGCGGCGCAAGTCGGCCAGGCGGATAGCGGCCGTGGGGCTTTGCTTGAGAATGCTGAACACCTGCTGCACCAAAACGGAGGGCCGAAAGCGAGGATGTGCGGGGAGGGTTTGGGCAAGATGGTCGGGCGAGAGCTTGTTGGCGCGGGCCAGCTCGATCATGGCCTGAAAACGGGCGCGCTCCGGTTCTGAGCGGGCCAGGCAAAGCACGCGGGTCAGGCCTGTGCGTCGGCCCCCGCGACCGATGCGCTGCAAAAAAGAGGTCATGGTGGGTGGGGGGCCGATGAGAGCCACATCGTCGATGCTTCCGATGTCGATGCCCAGTTCCAAAGTCGAGCTGCTGACGCAGATGGCCACGCCAGCCCGGGCGAAATCCTCCTCCACCTGTTTGCGCATGGCCGGGTCGATGTTGGAATAGTGCACGAATACCGAGGCCGCGTAAGGAAGATGCTGACGCAAATAGGCCGCGGTCTGCTCGACTTCGTTGCGGGTGTTGCAAAAAATGAGCGATTTGCGCGCGGCCAGCGCGCCTCCCGCGCGTCGCGCGAGCGCTCCCACCAGGTCGCTCAGTCCGGCCATGTTCACCAACTCGGCCTCCAGGCGTCTGCTCCCGGGCGCCTCGATGATGGCCGCGCGGTTTTCATCCTCCCCGACCAGATAGCGCCGCGCCACGCCCGCGGGATGGGGAACCGTGGCCGAGAGAGCAACGCGCTGAAGCGGCCGGAATCGCTCCATCCCCCGTTCCCGTTGGCGATAGCGCCGCACCCTCTCGATGCGGCGCAGCAGACACTGCAAATGATCCCCGCGCGGGCCGCCATCGAAAAGATGAATCTCATCCAGCACCACGGCCCGAAGCTCGGCCAGGACCCTCGGCGCTCGCGTGAGCAGGGAATCGGTGGATTCGGGCGTCGTGATGAGTGCGATGGGTGGGCGGGTCGCGGAAACCGGGCCGGTGTCGCCGCTTTTCATGCCCAAAGATACATTTAGTTGCGCCAATGGCCCGCGCAATCGTTCATAGAGGTCGCGCACCAGGGCCTTGGTGGGACAGAGATAGAGAATACGCAACGCGGCCTCCGACCGCGACTCGGACAGTACATGCCGTTCGAGCAAGGGCGCCATCGCGGCCTCGGTCTTTCCCGATGCGGTGGCCGCGATGATTAGCGCATTTCGCCCCTCCAGAATGATGGGAATCGCCCGTTCTTGCACCGTGGTGAACCGCCCGTGCCTGGCAAAAAAGACCGGCCACGTTCGCGATAGACGAGAACGAAGCCGGTCGGCGTGAAAATAAGAGCTTTGCCCACCGCTCAAACCTATGGTATATTGAGAACACTTCTCGTTCGACATTTGGATGGCAAGTTGTCGTCAAACCGCAACCTGGCGTCGCAATTCATCCAGAAGCGCGGCCGGGTCATAATCGGGGTGCAGATAGAGCAAATCGAATAGCTCGACCGTAAGCCGCACCAGACGACGGATGCTGAGACGATGGTTGCGCATGCCCAAGGCTAAAATCTCGGCCCCGCCGCGACGAATCTGTCGCTGTCGTTCGCCTATGTCGTAACCGTAAGCCTGGGCATGATACCCCATAACCCGCGCCATGAACTGCCCGATTTCTTGCGGTGTGTGATAGGGGTCTAATTCCAGAATTTGCTCCTCGGCCAGCCATTCGTCCAGGGGCATGCGCAGGTCGCTGTGCGTGACGGTGAAAAGGAAGAAGAGCGCCTGTCGATCATGATAAGCCAGGGGATAATCGCGCCAGCGATGTTGCGGAAAATCCTCTTCGCGAATGCGCGATTGCCGATCTTGCAAAGCCGCATAGATGACCGCACTGAAAAAGAGGCTGGCCTTGGGCCGTTGGTAAGGCCGTAGCAAGGAGTAGCTTTCGGCCTCGTCCAGCAGCACGCACAATCCGCTGTAACCGTTGAGGCGCGCCAATACGCTGATCCCGCTGAGCAAATAGGCCATCTGTCGGGCATTGTGACCCACGCGGTAGATGCTGGGAAAGCGAATGCCGCGCGGGGTTGCGGGTCGCATCAACTTGACCCGTCGGCCGCCCATCAGCCATTGCAGCCAGGCCTTGCGTTGTCGCGCGGAGGGCGTATTGCGCAAGGCCTGCAACGCAACCACCAAAGGATCGTTTTCCACTCCACCCAGTTCGCGCATGTGCTCCACCATGCGCGAAAGGGCCGCGGCGCGCTCGAACAACGGCCCCAACCCGCGCTCATCGGTGTCGGGATAGCGCACGTTGCGCATCAGGCCGGCGTAGATATTGAAGGAGCGATGAGGCGGCAACTCGAACAGATCGAGACTGGTCATGGCCACCAGAAAGTTGCGCTCTAAAGCATCTTGCGCACATAGTTCGATGATATGCGTCTTGCCATAGCCGTATTCGCCCAACACCGCGCGCACGGCCCCGCCCATGCCGTGCGCTTCGTTCAACCCGGCCTGCAAGCTGGCCCGCTCATCGGCCAGGCCGATGGTCAGCTCTCGCACATGCTGCGCCGGCGCCACGCCCACGCGTAACGACTCCAGCAATTGTCGGGCCTGAAACCGGTTGGGCGACATGGGCGCGCGAGCCGGCCGCGCGGCCGGTCGCGGCCGAGGCCGGATTTGCTCTTCCTGGCCCACAAACTCATTCCGCGGCCGACGAAAGCGCAGCCCCATATCGAATTGCACCATCCACTCCGTCCCGTTGCGGTAGATAGCCGCCAATCGTCCCCGTCCGTACACCGGATGCTCGACGATGTCCCCTATGCTGATGCCGGACTGTGATGTTTGAACGCTCATGAATGGAAGGTGAGTCTAACGCAAGGGCGCCAAGGCGCAAGGAAAGGACGCGATACGCTCAGTATGGCGGGGTTTCGCCGGCGCTGAGTTCATCCACCTGGCCGCGAATAAGGGCCGTGGCCTCTTCTTCGGTGAGCAAATGTTCGCCCATTGCGTGTTGCCTGGCCAGCTCGGTGACAAAGGATTTGACGAACAAACGACGGTGGCTCACATCCAAAAACACATCACGGGCCACATTGGCGAGAATGGCCGCATTGGCGTACTGGATTTTGTGATCCAGTTTGACATCGAAAGCCGTTTCGTAGATGGGGATCAGCTTTTCGCCGATGGCGAGCATGAGGTCGTTTTCTTCCAGATCGAGATGTTCGAGACTGATCTGGGGGCTGAAATGGTTGACGCGCGAAAATCGCCCCACCGCGCGCACCCGCTGTTGCAAGGCCGGGTAGCGCGGCACGATGTCGTTGATAAACTGAGGCGGCACTGCGTAGACGAACATGGCGCCGGGCAATTCGTCGCGACAACGGTCGATAACCTCGCGCAAGTTATCCGTGGCCAGTTTTTCGGCTTTGCCGCCAATGCTGGCCATGCGATCCACCTCGTCGAAAAGCAAGACCAGGCCGCTATAGGAAAGCGCGCGAATAATCTGAGCCAGCGAACGCAACATCCGAAACGCGTTGGGCCGCGTGATCTTGCCGGTGACGCCCAAAGGTCGCAGGATTTTCGTATCGTCGGGCGTGGTGGGAGCGCCCATGAGCCAACGGCTGAGCGATTCCAGCCATTCTTCCTGGTCGCGAATCAGGGCGTCGAAATAGGACAGCACCGCGTTTTTATAGGCCAGACTGTCGATAGGCGTCGCCTCCAATGTATCCACGATGCCACGATAGATGGGATGATTGAGCAATTCCAGGCTTATCGGCTCGCCCACCATGCGTTGCAACGTCCCCTCCAAAAAGCGCGTCAGCCCCTTTTCGTCACTCGCCTCCTCATCCTCTTCGTGCCAGATGATATTGCGCGCGACCGCGGCATAGACCGCGCGCTGGTCATTGTAGGGCGTCTCCACCGGGCTGAGGTCCACCTTGACGACTGCGAACCCGCGGCTCCAGGCCAGATCGCGCAGGCAATAGAGAAAATGCGACTTGCCACTGCCATAATCGCCGATGACCAGTTTGAAAGCCGCGCCGCCATCCTGCAAATAAGATGAAAAATAGTATTCGTCCAGCGCGTCGAGCAAGGATTGGTTGCCTACATTGAAATACTGAATCCCGCGCGGGGGCGGCGTGCCCGAACTGCCGAGCACTTCGACAATCTGACGGGCGAGAGAAGGACTGAGCGACATGGGTTTACATTTCCTCGAACGTCACATCGGAATAGTATTCGCCATCCAATGGGCCTTGGGGAAGCCAAAGACTGCGTTGGGGATTGTCGGCCTGGTTTTTGGTGGCCACGCCCAAGCGCAGATGATAGGTGCGACCGCCATCGCTAACCGTGGGATCTGATTGGGCCAGCACCAGATCGCGCACGAAGAACGCCCGCTCATAATCTTTGAAGGTCTTACGCGACGGACTACGCCAGAAACGGGGGGACTGACGATTGAGCACGACCTGGCTATAGACTTCGATGATGTTAATGCGACCGCCCGCGGGACGCCGCGAACGTTTGGCCAGGAGCTGACGCCAGGCCTGATAAAGCTCATTCATGAAAGCCGACGCGTCGATCTCGCGGCGAATAATGGCTTTGGTCTGTTGGTCGTAGGCTTTGAGGATGGCGTGAAGCGAAAGGGGCAAGGGGCGGGTGAGGGTCTCTTTGCCGTAGAACCATTGCGCCTTGCGCGCGACGCTGTCGATGTGCAAGACCAGATCGCCGACCACCAAAGTGGGCGGCCTCCCCTCCACACTCTGACCGCGCGCTTCGAAAGTGGCCTTGAGGTCGCGGGCGAATTCGAATGCCAGCGCGTCCAGAGCTTCCTGGGTGGCCGCGGCGAATGCAGCAGTGGCCGCGTGCAAGGCTTCGTTGTCCACCAGAGCGTCCGCGTCCTGCAACTTGGGGAGCGCTTTTTGCATGGCGATGGCGTCGGGGCGCTCCTCCGCGACCAGTTTGCTCGCCCGCTTCAGCGCGGCCAGGGCCTGACGAAGGGCTTTGAAATCGGGTTCGATGGCCTGCTGAGCGGCCCGAAGTTGTTCGATGAGGGATTCGTTCATGGTGAAATGATAGTCAGACGATGGGACGATAGGACGATGGTTGCTTGGTTTACGTTAATTTTCGTAGTATAGACGCGCAAATGAAGCGAAGTCAAGGGTTGGCGCCGAGGCTCGGCGCACTTTCGAAGTGCATCGCGGCTTCGAAGTTATCTCTAAGATCGAATGTGCAATTCTTCCAAAAGTTTTTTGCCGAAGCCCAGGAAAACTTACCCTCGACGAGCAGACCAAAGGACGATAAGACGAAGATAGACCATGAAATCGAGACGACATCCATCCTTTATCGTCTATCCTGGTCTATTTCTCGTTCATGTTCGTCCCTTTGTTTGCTGAAATAGGCGAGATGGCTCACTAGGACCGCCAGAAATCCGCACCTCGGGGGTCTCGCTATCATTGCAAAAATTGCCGCAGCAACGCGGTGTAAGTTTCGGGATCGTTGAGATAGGGAAAATGCCCCACCCCGCGAAGGGTCTCGACGCGGGCCGAGGGGTAGGTTTGCTTGAGCTGTACGCGCAAGGTTTCTTCGACCAGGGGATCGTTGTCGGCCTCGATGATCATGACAGAAACGCCCCTTGCTTCGGGATCGGGCGGGTCGAAGGGTTCGATGACGGCCTTGGCCCGCGCCGTGACCTGGGCCTTGCTCATGCGGCCATAGGTCTGCTCCAGCATATAGGCCAGAACCAGATCGGAATAGCCGGACGCGGGATAGACGCTGTTCTCGATGCTCCCGCGGAAGGTCTTCATCACCAGCCATTCGGGTAGGAGAGGAAGAATCTTGATGAGCTTGCCGTTCTTCTCGGCGAGGATGTCGTTGGGCGGAAAGGTGTTGGCGAAGACTACGCGCTGCACCCGCTCGGGATGATTGGCCAGCAGATATTGGGTCAGATAGCCGCCCAACGAGCTGCCCACCACATGGGCCTTTTCCGCCCCGACCTCGTCCAGCACGGCCAGCGCGCCATTGCTCATCCCGGCCAGCGTATCCACCGGCGGATAGGTGACGCTGACCACGCGATAATCGCCCGCGAGCGCCTCCATCTGTTGCCACCAGATGTCATAAGCGCCGGTCATGCCGTGCAAAAAGAGGATGGTCTCCGGCCCCTCGCCGAAGCCGACGTATTCCCAGGCCCGCCCATCCACTTCGATGGTCTGCAGCGGATGTTGGGCGCGAAAATCGAGCAACGATTGCCGGGTTTGCGGATCGACCTTACCCGCAAGCTCGGCGAAATCTTTCTTCGGAACGGGCCAGAAATAGACGGCCAGCCCCAGGATGAAAACCGCGACCAAGGCAACAAGAAACCACTTCACCATGTTATCTCCTGCTTTGAAAATAGACGATAAGACCATAAGACGATAGGACGATGGGGTTAAGTTCGGCCATGGTCTCTTCGTCCTATGGTCCCATCGTC
>JAADII010000067.1 GCA_013151415.1 Chloroflexota bacterium | reverse complement strand
CCCCGCGCCCGCGCCTGCGTCTCAAGCTCGGCGTAGAGCTCCGGCGCCAACGTTACTCGTCGCCGACGTCTGGCTCTCACTTCAAATTCAACCTCGTGCGTCTCATTCCAAAAATCGGCGAGACTATGCTCATCCCAAAATTCGGCTATTTCTTCCAATGTTTGTGATTTGGATATGGTTGTCCTTCTTGTGTGATCATTTTCGCTCATAACGTCGTCTCTCCTTTTTGTCCATGTCTCTGGCGCTTATAATGAGGGCGGCGTTGCCTGGTTTATGAATGAAGAAGACGATCAAGTATCGTCCTGCATCCGTTTGACCACTGGCGCAGTAAACATGCTCTCCTGGACGATATCCATATTCAACAAAGCGATATTTCGGTTGATTGAAAAATACTTCTTCGACCTCTTCCTCGGTAACTTGGTGTTTTGTTAGTAGTTTGTCAATAACATCAGGAAGCCATATGAAATCATCGATGTACATCGATCTGCTCCGAGATTGGACGAACGAAGAAGAGCTCGAATGATGAGTGACTCCACCGTTTCGAAGGCTTTCAGGCGTAAAGTTAGATCTCCTGAAAAAAGCCCGCCACCAAGGACACAAAGAGCACAAAGGAAAGCAAGACGAGAGTTTCAGGGCCTTTTTCTTTATAAACTCCCCAAATTTCTCTTTGTGTCCTTCGGGCCTTTGTGGTAAACAACCTTTTTCGGTGGAGCCAAAGTTATTGTAGCCGCAATTCGAAGGTGTTGCAAATAAGTCCAGCCTGACGGATTGATTCAGAAGAGATGCATTGCCACGAGATGACTATGCAATTCATGAGTGCAAACACTGTCTCCCACCATCTTCTCGAAGCCGCGGCGCGGGTGCGGCGGCGGGCCGAGGATGTACGTCAGGCCCAAATCGATTTCCTGGCCGATCTCATTCGTCTGAAGACCTACACGGGCGAGGAGGGGCCCGCGGTCGAGCGCATTCTGGCCGAGATGCGCGCGCTCGGTTTCGCTCAGGTGCGCGCGGATAGCGCGGGTGATGCTCTGGCCGCGGTGGGCGATGGCCCCTTACACTTGCTCTACGACGCGCATCTCGATGAAAACGAGATCGCGGACGAGGCCGACTGGCCCCACCCGCCGCTCGAACCCACCCTGGCCGATGGCAAGCTCTATGGTTTGGGCGCGTCCGATTGCAAGGCCGGAGTCGCATCCATTGTCTATGGCGCTTACCTGGCCGCCGAACTGGGAATCACCGGCGATTGCACCATCACCGTGCAGGGCTCCACGCTGGAGGAGGACGCGGAAGGCTTCGCCATGCGTCATCTCATGGAGCAAGACGGCCTTCCGCGTCCCGATGCGGTGCTCCTGGCCGAGGCCACCGATCTAACGCTGCGTCGCGGCCATCGCGGCCGGTGTGAGGTGAAAGTGAGAGTCAGGGGCAAAGCTGCTCACGCCAGCACGCCCGAGCTGGGCGAGAACGCCATCCTCAAGGCCCGGCCCGTGCTCGACGCGCTGGAAGCCATGACCGCGCGTCTCCCTCGCGACCCGGTTCTCGGCCCCGGCACTCAAGTGGTCACCATGATCGAATCGCCGCACACGCCCAACTCGGTCCCGGCCTGGTGCGAGATCACCATCGACCGCCGCCTTACGCCCGGCGAAACCGCGGAGAGTGTGGTGAGCGAGATCGCCGCGGCCGTGGCCGGCCTGGATGCAGAGGTGTTTTTGCCCATTCAGCCCGTCACCTCATGGACCGGGCTGGACCTCAGCGGCCCGGCATTCTTCCCCGGCTGGCTTTTGGAAGAGGACGCGCCATTGCTCGAAGCGGGCAAACTCACGTGCGCGGCGCTGTGGGGTCGCGTCCCACGCGTGGATGTGTGGAAGTTCAGCACCAATGGAACCTACTCCGCAGGTGCGGCGGGCATCCCCACCCTGGGCTTCGGCCCCATGGAAGAACAATATGTGCACACGCCGCACGACCAGGTGGACCTGGAAAAACTGCTCAAAGGTGCCATGTTCTACGCCCTCTTCCCCCTGGCGTATAGTTATGTGCAATCAATTGGTTGGGAAAGCGAGGCCTCAAAATGAAGTCAACCCTTTAGCAATCAATGTTCTCTCACCCTGCTATTGACTTAGTCCTGGACTTAGTCTATAATGGCGTGGATCATCTCACGAAATGGAGGCCCGACCAATGACCGTTGTCAATGTGCATGAAGCTAAAACGCATTTTTCCAAACTCTTGGCTCGCGCTGCTTTGGGCGAGGAAATCATCATTGCCAAAGCGAACAAGCCCGTCGCTAAACTGGTGCCCATTCAGTCCAAACCCCCAGCCCGGCAACCCGGCAGCGCCAAGGGTGAAGTGTGGATCGCGCCTGATTTCGATGCGCCTTTGCCCGATGAAATCTTGGCCGATTTCGAGGGAAGGTGAATATGGCTACTTATTTGCTCGACACGCACATCTTCTTGTGGTGGATCGACGCAGATCCCCGACTTTCACCAACGATACGTCAGATCATGGCCGACCCTGACAATCAACTGTTTCTTAGCGCGGCCAGTGTTTGGGAGATGGCCATCAAAGCCGGGTTGGGTAAACTGGATTTGGAAGGTGACCTCATGGCATTTCTGATGAAACACCTACGCCGAAACGCCATCGAAAGCATGCCAATTCAGATGAGTCACGCTGCTCATGTGTTTCGACTCCCTCTCCATCACCGCGATCCTTTCGACCGACTTCTCGTCGCCCAAAGCCAGCTCGAAAACATGCCCATTCTTACGACCGACCGCTGGATCAAGTTATATGATGTGACGGTGATTGACTGACCGATAATGCTAACAGACGATGGGACAATGACCGCGTGGTCCACATTGATCTATATTCGTTTTTACTTCCTGTTTACTTCCTGCTTCTTACTTCCTCAAGAAAACCATGCACTTTCAACGATTCATCGATAAGGTCGCAGTCGTCACCGGCGCGGGGAGCGGCATCGGCCGCGCCTGCGCCGAGCGTTTCGCCCAAGAGGGCGCGCGGGTCGCGTGCCTGGATGTGAACGACGCCGGCAACGAGGCCGTGGTCGAGTCATGCCGCGACCTGGGCGCGGAGGCCATGGCCTGGCATTGCGATGTGAGCAACGAGGCCGAGGTGACGCGCGTCTTCGAAGAAATTCTGGCGCGCTGGGGTCGCGTCGACATTCTCGTCGCGGCCGCGGGCATCTACACCGGCTCGCCCTTGCCCGAAGTCAGCCTGGCTCAGTGGCGACGTCTCATCGACATCAACCTGACCGGCGTCTTTCTCTGCAACCGGGCCGTAGCCCCAACCATGATGGCCCAGCGCTCCGGCAGCATCATCAACATCTCCTCCATGGCCGGGAAAACCAGCTTTCCGGCCTCGGCCGAATATTCCGCATCCAAAAGCGGCGTCATTGGTCTCACCCGCTCAGTGGCCATGGACCTGGCCCCATATGGCGCGACCGCCAACGCGATTTGCCCCGGCAACACGCTCACCGAGATGGTGCGTCGGGTCGCGGGCATTGTCGGGGCCAAAGAGGGCCTGACCGCGGAGCAATGGCTGGAAAAACGCGCCCAGGATTGCCCCATGAAACGCCTGGCCGAGCCGTGGGAAATCGCGGGCGTGGCCGCGTTCCTGGCTTCGGAAGACGCCCGCTACATCACCGGCCAGGCCATCGAGGTGGACGGCGGCATGGTGATGTGCTGATGCATTACACCGGCTACCTCGACTTCTGGTTTACGGATCGACCCCTGGTCGAGCGGGTGGCCGCGTTCATCGAGCTGGGCGTGCGTCATTTCAATGTGTTCGCGTGGCGAGATGCGCCCATGGCCGAGCTGGTCGCGGCGTGTCGGCGTCATGGTGGCCGCCTCTATTCCACCTTCGATGCAGAATTCGGCTCTCTGGCCGATCCCGGCGACAACGAGCGCAGCTATCGCGCCTGGGCCGAGACCCTGGAGATGGCCGAGCGTTTCGACATCCCCGTGCTCTATGTTTTTTCCAACCAGATCGAACGCATCGACGGCGTGGAATATGTGCGGCGACTCTCGGGCAACTACACCGAAGCCGAGCAATACGCCAATCTTCTGGCGCAGACCGAGCGCATCATGAAACTGGTGGAGCAAACCGAAGTCGAGGTGCGGGTGGAATGCCTGAATCGCGTCCATTTCGTGGGCAAAGTGCTGGTGGACAACCCGCATCTGGCTGCGGACTGGGTGCGCCGCATCGATCATCCCCAACTGCGATTGACCTTCGACACCTACCACCAACAGCGCGGGTCCGGCGACCTGCTGCACACTTTGGAAACTTATCATCCATGGATCAGCGCGGTGCACATCGGCGACGCACCCACGCGGCAGGAGCCGGGCACGGGCGAGATCAACTTTGTGAACATCGCGGCCAGGCTGCGAGAACTGGGCTACGATGGCGAAATCGGCCTTGAGTTCTATCCCTCCACCACCGAAGCCGCTGCGCTCCAACGCGTCCGCTCCATCTTTGGATGACCGGCCGCTTACCGCCTGCAACTCATTGTTTTATTGTGCCCAACCCCATGCTTCTTGACGCTATTCTCGGTCTCGACATCGGCACCACCTCCACCAAGGCCATTCTTTTCGACCTGGCGGGCCGCGAGCTGGGCGCCGCGCAGGAGACCTATCCCTTGCAAACGCCGCACCCCGGCTGGGTGGAGCAAGATCCCGAGGAAGTGTGGCGCGCGTTGCAAAAAGTGCTGCGCGACATCGCCGGCCAAACGCCGCGCACCCATCGCGTGCGCGCGCTGGCCATGGCCGCGCAGTCGGGTTCGGTCATCCCCGCGAACGAACAGGGTGATCCGGTCTATCCCATGATCACCTGGCTCGATACGCGCACCGAGAGCCTGGTGGAGCAGTGGAAAAGGGAGGGGTTGGAGCCGGAAGTGCGGGAGTTAAGCGGCTGGTGGTTGCATCCGGGCTTGCCTTTTCCCGCCATCGGCTGGCTGCGCCAACATCGGCCCGACGTGTTCGCCAGGGCCAGGCGCTTTCTCAGCGTGCACGATTTCCTCGCCCATCGTCTTACGGGCCGTTTTTTCATCGACCGCTCTTGCGCCGCCGAGATGCAACTGGTGGATATTCGGCGCGGGGAATGGAGCCCGAGGCTCTGCGCGATGGTGGGCGTCACGCCCGACCACCTTTCCACGTTGGGGCCGGCGGCTGCTATCATCGGCCCACTCCTGGATGATGTGAGTCGGGAAACCGGTTTGCCCGCGGACGCGCTCCTTGTCAGCGGCGGGCACGATCAATGCTGCGCGGCCCTGGCTATGGGCATGATCGATCCCGGTGAGGTGAAACTGGCCTGCGGCACGGCCTGGGTCATCACCGGCATTGTAGACAACCCCGATCTCGCGGCCATACCCCCATCCATGGACCTCAACTTCCATGTGGTTCCCGACCGCTGGACGATATCCCAACTATTGGGCGGGTTCGGCGCGTCGGTGGAATGGATGCTGCGCGAGGTGGTGCAATCGCGGCCGCCGGCGCAGCCGCTGACGCGTGAGGAGCTGTTCGCGGCTTTCGATGCGTTGGTGTCCGAAAGCGAACCGACCGCGCGCGGCTTGCTGTTCGTTCCGCACAGCGGCCCCTCACAACTGGCCAACGCGTCGGCCCAAGGCGGATTCTGGGGCTTGCGCCTTGACCACACCTGCGCGGACATGGCGCGCGCCGTGCTGGAGGGCGTCGCGTTCGAAGTGCGCTGGACTTTGAACGCACTGCGGGAAAAACGCTTGCCGGTGGAGCGGCTGTGGCTGGTGGGCGGAGCGACGCGCAGCCCGCACTGGCCGCAAATCCTGGCCGATGTCGCGCAAACGCCTGTGGCTCTGGCGGGCTATGCCCACTGGCCCGCGCTGGGCGCGGCCATCCTGGCCGGCATGGGCGTGGGAGCTTTCGACGACTTTTCCCACGCTCTGAACCGCTTCAAACGCCCCGCGCATGTGCTTGAACCAAACCGGCAATTATCGTCACCGTATGCAGAGGCTTTCGAAAACTACCGCCGCCTTGCAAACGCTATTCTATAATTGGCTCCAAACTAAGACCAGAAATATCCATAATTGGCCATATATCAACTCTTTCCGTCAGACCATGAGGCGCGCAGATTTTCGATCCATCGATCGATATCCTCATCTGTTCGCATTTCGGGATGTCGCTCATCCGTCCATGTTCCGGCCGTCTCATCGAGAACAGCAAGCTGTTCGACCAAAGCTAAACGCTCTTCAATCGCCTCGGCTATGAAACGGCTTCGTCCTCGTGCAGGCACATATTCATCCAACTTTTCCAACAATGGCTTTGGCAAAATGACCGTGATTTTCTTCTGAGATGTTGATTGTGGATACGCCATCTTAAACACCTCCTGATGGATAATCACATTATGCCTTTTGGAGCATCCAGGTGTCAATCGAGAGGAACGCCATATGATCACGCGACGACTCAACCGCATTTTCAAACCCGATGGCCGAGCGCTCATCGTGGCCTGCGATCACGGCATGATCTCCGGGCCGGACCGCGGCATCGAGCGCATGGGAGAGACCCTGGCCGCGGTGATCGCGGGTGGGGTGGACGCGGTCATGGCCAGTTATGGAACCGCGCGACGTTTCGCCCGCGAGCTGGCCGGTGTGGGGTTGGTGTTGCGCATGGACGGCGCGGGGACCGTGTTGGGGCCGGGGAATGGCCCGGGCGCGAAGTTCTATCGCCTGGAGGATGCGCTGCGGCTGGGCGCGGACGCGCTGTGCGTGACCGCGTTTCCCGGATCCATCCACGAAGAGCACACCCTCAAGGTGCTGGCCGAGGTGATCCGCGAGGCCCACGCCTGGGGTTTGCCGGTCATGGCGGAGATGGTTCCCGGCGGTTTCGATAGCGGCCCCGAATTTCGCACCCTCGAGAGCGTGAGCGTCTCCGCGCGCGTGGCCGCGGAATTGGGCGCTGACTGGGTGAAAATCCCCTACGTGGACGGGTTCGAATTCGTGGTGGAAAGCTGCTATGTTCCTGTGGTGGTGCTGGGCGGGCCGCAACGCGACGATCCCAACGA
>JAADII010000001.1 GCA_013151415.1 Chloroflexota bacterium | reverse complement strand
GTGGGCGTGTGGGTGGGGGTGCGAGTGGGCGTGGGCGTGCGGGTGCGAGTGGGCGTGGGCGTGGCTGTGGGCAAGGGCGTTGAAGTGGGCGTGCTTGTGGCTGTGCTTGTGGGCGTGGGCGTGGCCAACGCCAACAGAACGGCCTGCCAAATTTCCTGAGCTCGTTCCTGATCGCCGCAGCCCTCGGGCAAATCCATTTCCACCGCCCGACGAGCATAGGTGAGAGCGGTGCGGTAATCGCGGCGCTCCATATGCTGCGAAGCTAACGCCACAAGCGCGGCGTGCAAGACGCAGCCCACGCGACCTCCTGCATAATCGGGCTGAAGTGCGTAAATGGGGCCGAGGGTCTCGAGCACAGCTTCGGCGTCGCCTCGTTCAAATGCGCGCAGTCCCGTTTCGTAAAGATTCGCCATGCGTCGATCTTCCAGCGCTCGTTGATTGTCGGCGTGAATGGTGAGCGCGGCATTGAAATAGCGAATAGCCTGCCGCACGGCGTTCAGGTCATCCCCTTGCTCGGATATCAAACGCTCGCCTTCCTCCAAATAACTTATGAACAGCGATTCGCGCACCGCATCGGCTCGATAATCGGGATCGCGTTCGCGAATGTTCTCGAAAAGTTGGATGGCTCCGCCCCATTCGCTGGCGTTATAGGCATTGGTCGCATCGGCGAAAAGAGTTTCCAATTCCTGACGACGAGTCACGAACTCGAGCAACTGGTCCACATCTTCATAGCCGGGATAATCCGCGATAATTGTCTGAAGATGTTCGCGAGCCGCCGCCCAATCCTCCTTTTCGATGGCTTCTTTGGCGGCCGCGTAAGCCTGGGCCAGGCTTTTCAGGCGTCTCGCCTGCGCCAGCCCAGCCTGCGCGCCGATATCATCGGGGTCGATGGCGAGGATGCGCTCGAACGCGCTGATGGCCGCGTCGTAATTGCCCACGGCAAGCTGCGATTGCCCCTCATTGAAAAGCTCCACCAAATTGGTGTTGGGGTTGCGCCCCATGCCGCCCAAAATGCGATCCCCAGCCACTGCAAAGACAACCACGGCCGCGATGATCAAAATAACGAGACTGATAAGCCAAGGCAACCAACGTAAACGTCCTGATGCGGTTCGCTCTCGCTCCACCTGCGCCCGCCGTTCGGGCGTCATCTCTTCCAACTGAATGAACCAATTGATCTCATCGATGAGAGCGGCCACGCCCTGGCGCTGAGGTTGAAATTGCAAAAGGCGCGTAAACGCGTCCAGGGCCTCGCGCCATTGTCGTTGTTGATAATATGCCATGCCCTGGGCATATAATTCATCGGCTTCAACGCGCGAAGAAACCCCGCCATTGTCAAAAGCGGCGTCGGCGGCCTGATCGGTCAAATCAACCTGAGTGGAAAATGAGGGTTGAGAGCGAGACGGAGGATGAGGGGAGGTCATCGAGATCCAAGTGTAGTCGTTGCCGCAGGCTAACGCAAGCCAGAAGAAGAATCGCGCGCGCTCGCTTCGGGCTTGACGCCCTCGAGCGAAGAGGATGAGGAGCCGCCGCCCACAACTTGGGGCAAGAACAACTGATACGGCTCCCAGAGGCGCACGTCGGTGACGAGGCTCCAGGTATTTAGACGACCGTCCTCCCGATTCCAGTTCTCGATGCTGATGGTCAAATTCTCGCCCGACCAGGATTTAGGGATGGGGATATAAGCGTATCGCCAGCCGAGATCGGCCAATTCGCCCTCCACCCACTGCTCGCGCGGCAAGCCTTCGCGTAAAGCCAGCACCTCGCCGCTCGGCCCTATCAATCGCACATCGAGCGTATCGAACCACTTTTGAAGGCTCTCACTATATTTTACATCATAAGTGTATATGCGATACCACAGGGTGAGAACCACCTGATCCAATACATCTGCGCCGGGCACGCGAACAGTCTGCCGGATGTAAGCGCTTCCAATCGGCACATCGCCTGGGCTATTCTCCGGAATATCCAGGCCAGGCACATTGGGGCCATAATCGGGTGAGCCAAGTCGCGCGGCGTATGCCGGGCGGCTAAATGCGTCTTCGGTGGCGATGACATCTTGTTTGAGGACGCCGCCGCGCGTCCAGGCGCCAAAGCTGCCGTTCGCGAAATCGCCATCGGCCAACGGATCAATATACGCGCCCCAGGGCAGCTCGACCCAATCGGACACATTGCCCGCCCGGTCGCGCGCGCGCATTCGGAAGAGATAACGATGTCCGGGATTGCCAAAATAACGGCCGCCTCTGTCGGGCACATTCTGATGTCCCCAATTGGTCCAGGGGCCGTTGCGACCATCTCGCACTTGCAAATCGAAGCCGTCCACGCCACTCCCATTGGCCTGATCCAAGGCGTTCCAATCTAGGGCGATGGCCGTCTGGCGACGATAACGGTGGACCGGCTCAAACCAAGGCGTTGGCGGCTCTAGATCGACGCGCACAGGCAGCGCGTGCAGCGGCTCCGCGTTGCCCGCCACATCGAAGGCCTGATATTCGAGATAATACTCTCCGGTCTCTTGAAATTGCACAAAGACCACAGCATCGGAGGATTCGATCCAATCGCGACCATTGATGCGGTAACGCACGCCAGCCACGCCCGAAGTCGCATCGTTGGCCGCAAGACGAACGGTCACGGGCGAGGTGTACCAACCGCTAGATGATAATGTTCCCTCGACCACTGCGATATCGGTTTCGGGCGGCGCGCCATCGAAGCGAAGGGCGGCCGTGATGGTGACGCGCGCATCGATGTTTGTGTTGCCGGCCTGATCCACCAACCAGATATGGAGATCCCAAGCTCCATCGCCAGGGGCCTGGACGCCCTCGGCAATGCCGACAGGCGAGACCAAAACGCCATCATCGCCCTGTTCGGGCGGCGCGCCGATCTTGTAATAGGCTCCAGCCACTCCGGAAAGATCGGGAGGATTTGACCAGCGAATGGTGAAGTTATTCACCGTGCTCCAACCAGAGGGCGAGATGGTCACGTTACGCGGGCTGCCCGGAGGAATCGGATCGATGCGCACAGTGACAAATTGCTCATCTTCAACATTGCCGGCCCGATCCACGCTATAGAAACGCAAGGTGTGCTTGTCCGGCTCGCTCAAGGTGAACTGCACATCGGTGATGGGATCGGCTCCATCGATACTCACCCATGTCTCGCTCGCGCCGGAATGCGTATCGGTGGGCGTAAGCGTAACGACGACAGGCGAGACGAACCACCCGTTCGCGCCTTCGGCTCCCTCGAGCGTAATCTGTGTTTGGGGCGGGGTGGCGTCGTACTTGAGCGTCATCGGCCCTTGCCACACCCCGGCGTTGTTGGGATCGATATTGCCCGCGCCATCCATCAGCCAGACATAAGCGGTGAACTCTCCCTCGCCAGGCGTTTGCACGCCATCGAGCACGTTGACGGCGCCCTCTTGCCAGACGCCATCGGTCGAGGAAATAGGCGGCGCGCCCACTTTATAATAAGCGCCGGCTATGCCGCTCGGGTCGGGCGGCAGGCCCAAAGTTAGGGTGAAGTTGTTTTCGTTCGTCCATTCATTGGGAATGGCGCTCAGAGGCACGGGCGCGAGCGGCGCCTCCATATCGATGCGCACGCCGCCGGGAATGCGGTATGGCTCCTCGACATGGCCCAAATAATCCACCGAGAAAAAGTCCACGGTGTGTTCGCCCGTCTCCTCGATGCGAAATTCGGTTCCCTGCATCCAGGGGCCTTCATCGACGCGATAGAACGTCTCCAACACGCCTGCACCCTCATCGTTTGGCAACAAAGTGATGCTAACAGGCGCAGTATACCATCCGCTCTCGCTGGGTTCGGGCAAAATCACATATGAGGTGACAGGCGGTAGGCGATCGATGTTCACATCAACGGTGCGCGAGATTTCTTGGTTTCCGGCCACGTCCGCGGCGAAAAATGCAAAAGTGTGAGGTCCTTCCTCATCCACAATCGCCGTGGCTCCGGTCATCCATGCATGGTCATCGATTCGCCAACTCACATAATCGACGCCCGAAGTGGCGTCGGTTGCAACCAGCGTGATAGTGACTGCACTATCGTACCATGATTCATAGACCGGCGTTTGACTGAGAGTGAGCGTGGTGGTGGGCGGAATGGAATCGATGTTGAACGCGCGCGCGTTCAGGCGATTCTCGTTTCCAGCCACATCCAGGGCTCGCACATCGAGCTGGTGTTGACCTTCTTGTTCGATGCGTAGTTGCCGGCCTTCAACCCAGCCCTGGCCATCCAGATCATATTCCACCTTGTCCAGGCCCGAACCAATATCGCTGGCGATAAAGTTTAGGTTGACCGGACCGCGCCACCAGCCGGCCTGACCTTGGGGGCCGGTGGCGTCGATGAAAAGCGTGGGCGTCACTGCATCCCATTGCACAGCATCCAGAGCCACGCGTCGCGAATCTTTATCGATATTTCCCGCGTTATCCTCCAACCAAAGGAAAAAATGGTGACTTCCCGGCGCGGGCGGAACAATGCCGGTGATTTGGGTGAGACCAGCGCCCTTTACGCATATGCCATCGCGATCATCCGTCGGTTCACTTCCTATTTTGTAGCAAGCGCCGCCAATGCCGCTGATATCGATGGGGTTTTGCCAGGTGACGGTGAAAGTGGCGTTGGGATCAGTTTGCCAGCCCGCGGGTTGCACCTGGGGCGGGGTGAGCGAAGGGCCGGGAGGCGTCATGTCCAATCGCAGCGTCAGCGAAATCGCGTCGCCGGGCAGAGCCGAATTCCCGGCGGCGTCCACCGGCCACAACCAAATGTCGTGTTCTCCATCCTGATTATTGGGGATGGCGTAATTTTGAAAACCGGTCGGCGCATTGGGCCACAGGTCGCCGTCGTCGGCCGATGTAGGAGGCGAACCAAGCTTGTGACGAACGCCCACAACGCCGCTCATATCGTTGGGCGGCGTCCAGGAGAAGTCAAAATCGTTTACATTCGTCCATCCGGACGGGGTGACCACAGCCTGGGCGAGAGCAGTGGGCGGAGCCGTATCTAATCTTAAGCTCACAGTAACCGCATTGGTGTAGCTGGCGCGCCCCAGTCCGTCGGCCAGCCACAACCACAACGCGTGCTCGCCATCGGTGATGACGCTAACGCCCGTGATGGCGGTGATCCCGGCGCCAGCCACGAAAACGCCATCATCATTGGCGGTGGGAGCCGCGTCCAATTTATACCAAACGCCGCCAATGCCAGAGGGATCAGGCGGATTGGTCCACGTGGCGCCAAAATCGTCCACGTTGAACCAGCCGTTGGGCTGAGGTTGGGGATCGATGGGCGAAGCCGGCGGGCTCAGATCGAGATTGACGAGAAAGGCCGGGCTGCTGGCCGAATTGCTCAAGGTGTCGGTGATGCGAAATTGAACATAGTTCGCGCCTTCGGCCAAAGGCAAATCGACCACGGTAATGCGCCGCGAATTGGAAATCATGCCGCCTATTTGCAAGCCATCGGTGAGCCAGCCGCTCCAACTTACGCCACCGTCGGCCGAATACTGATAAGCCGCCTCATCGGTGAGGCCATCAGGGCTTTGTGCAGTGACAGCCACAGTGACCGGCGTCCGCCCCACCCACGCGCCCGTAGGCGGAGTGAAATCGCTCCAGGAAATATCGGCGCTCACCAACCCGCGAGCGAAAATGACCGCGGGCGCGAGGGCCAAAAGCGCAAAAGTGAGCAAGGCCAGAAACAAGTAGGCTAAGGGACGCATAAATTTATGGAACATGGTCGAGTTCATCTATATAAGGGCCGAGAGAACGATACGACGATGGGACGATGGTTTCATTCCCTCTCATCGTCCCATCATCCTATCGTCGAACATCCATAAAGACGTCGGCGACGCGCTCAATCGACCTCGAACCGGTAGCCCACCCCGCGCACAGTGACCAAATGGGTGGGGTTGTCGGGGTCTTCTTCGATCTTGGTTCGCAAACGACGCACGTACACCGCGATTTGATTGGGATAGCCGCCGTAATTGGGACCCCACACGTTGTTGAGCAATTGATCGTGGGTGAGCACGCGACCGGCGTTACGCATAACGCAGTGGAGGAGTCGGGTCTCGATGGGCGTGAGATCGACGACGCGGCCGGAGGGGAGTTCGGCGCGATTGGTGAGCGGATCCAAACGGATGCCGCCGGCTTCGATGCGGTCCGATGGATCGCCCATGGCGTAAGCTTCGGTGCGCCGAAGCACAGCCTTTACTCGCGCGAGCAATTCTGAGGGCTCGAACGGCTTGGCCAGGTAATCATCGGCTCCCAATTCCAGCCCAGCCACTCGATCGACGGTCTCGCCTTTGGCTGAGAGAAAAATAACCGGGACCGAATGCCGGGCGCGTATCTGGCGCAAGGTCTCGAAACCATCAATGCCAGGCATCATTACATCGAGCAGCACCAAATCGGGCCGCTCTTTCTCTAGCAATTGAAGGGCTTCGCGACCATTACTGGCGGAAACAACTTCGTACCCCTCCTCGCGCAAGAGGAAGGAGGTCATTTTCACGCTGGGCGGATCGTCGTCAACAACAAGAATTCGCATCTTATCCTGCGGCGACTCGGCAAGATCGGCCGGTTCCCCGTCCGCGGCATTATACCATCGCCTCAAGTCGCTCGCAAGCGATGCCGGGGTCGAGTGAGAGAGAGAAGGAGTGTGCATAAGCCTGGGTGAAATCGCTTGTCTAAAATTAGTTTGCGCGAAGCAAGGGCAGGAAATGAGGTTGCCATATGGGCGTGAAGCCCATTTGCGCTTCAGCCAACGCGCCCGCTTGCACGTTGACAAAGACGGGGTTGGGGCGTGTGGTGGCAAGGCCTTCGGGCGGCGTCACCCAAAGGCTATAGGCGCCAACCAACAATCCGCTAAAAGTGGCGCGGCCCTCGCTGTTGGTGAGCGTCGCCCCGCGCACGCGCCCTTGTTCATCGCGCAGAATGACTTGCAAACCCTCGAATGGCGGATCATCCGAGTCTGGAACGCCGTCGCCGTTGTGATCGAGAAAGGCGTAGAAACGAATCAGGCCGGTGGCGGGCGTGGGCGTGGGCGTATGCGTTGGGGTGAGGGTGGGGGTGGGCGTGGGCGTC